>JBGPZW010000153.1:0-7756 GCA_041493955.1 Terriglobia bacterium | reverse complement strand
TCACAGACTACGGCGTGTTCGTGGACCTGGGCGGGCTCGACGGCCTGCTGCACATCACTGATCTCTCCTGGGGCCGGCTGAAGCATCCCTCGGAAGCCGTGGCGCCGGAGCAAGAGATCGAAGTTCAGGTGCTGAAGTTTGATCGCGAGAAGATGCGCGTCTCGCTGGGCCGGAAGCAATTGCAGCCGGACCCTTGGGCCGCGGTCCCGGAGCGCTTCCCGGCGGGCGCGCGGGTGAGCGGCAAAGTGGTGGGCATCACCGACTACGGCGCGTTTGTCGAGCTGGACTCCGCCGTTGAGGGCCTGGTGCACATCAGCGAGATGAGCTGGTCGAAGCGGCTGAAGCATCCGTCCAAAATCGTAGCGATGGGCGATGCGGTCGAGGTGGTGGTGCTGGACGTGCGTCCCGACCAGCGGCGCATCTCGCTGGGCCTTAAGCAGACCCAGCCCGATCCCTGGCAGGCGCTGGCGGAAAAATATCCCGTGGGCACGCTGGTTACCGGGAAGGTGCGCAACCTTACCGACTTTGGCGCCTTCGTCGAAATCGAAGACGGTTTTGACGGGCTGATCCACGTCAGCGACATCAGCTGGACCGAGCGCGTCAAGAAGCCTGCTGAAGTATTCAAGAAGGGCGACACCGTCGAGGCGCGCGTGCTGAAGGTCGACACGGCCAACCGCCGCGTCTCGCTCGGGGTCAAGCAGGTCAATGACATCTGGGCCAGTTGGTTCGGCGCGCACAAGGTCAACGATGTGGTGCGCGGCAAGGTGTCGCGGATGACCGGCTTCGGCGCGTTTGTCGAGCTGGCCCAGGGCATCGAAGGCCTTTGCCACATCTCCGAGATTGAGGAGCGCCGCAAGAAGGGTGAGCCGGACAAGGCCCCGCGCGGCCCGAAGCCCGCCACGCAGCTCGAGCCCGGTCACGAGTACGACTTCAAGATCATCAAGCTCAGCCCCGAGCAGCACAAGATCGGCTTGAGCTTCCGCGCCGCCATCAAGCAGGCCGAGCGGCGCGACATGGAAGAGTACCGGTCGTCGAAGTCGTCTCCCACGGCCACGCTCGGTGACGTCTTCTATTCCAAGCGCGGCTCGGCCTAGCCGGCGCCACGGCCGGGCTGCCCCGGGCGACGTTGCAAATTTCGTTTACCTTTTGGTTGGATTAATGATATGCAGAGGCCGCCAGCGGGCCTGGTGGGTGCTCCGGGGGGCCGACCCCGGCGAAACACGCAGAGCCACTTGAGTTTGACCTCGGCAGGGGATAAAAAGCGGGGTAGAAAATCATGAACGATTCCACCATGACCAAAGCCGACCTGGTTGAAGAGGTCGTGCGCATCACCGAACTGCCGCGCAAAGAGTCCGAGATCGTCGTGGAGACGATTTTCGAGAGCATCATCTCCGCCCTGCAGGGCGGCGACAAGATCGAGATCCGCGGCTTCGGCAGCTTCCGCACGCGCCAGCGCCGCGGCCGCACCGGGCGCAACCCCAAGACCGGCGCCAAGGTCGAGGTGCCCCCTAAGCGCATCCCCTTCTTCAAGCCCAGCAAGGAACTCAAGGACTTTGTCAACGGCAGCGGCGTCGCCGCGCGACCCGCTTCGCCGAAAACGCCTTCGCAGAGCTAAACAGTTCTCAGTTTTCAGTTGTCAGTGTAGAGTTGTCGGCAGCGAGTTGCCCGCGCAACCGCCCGGCCTGCGTGGCCTCTTGCTCTAAACTGAGAACTGACGGCTGACGACTGAAATGGACTACCTCTGGACTCCCTGGCGCTACCGCTACGTCACCGACGCGGCCAAGGACGATCGCTGCATCTTCTGCGACGCGCTGGCCGCCGGCAACGATGCCGCGAGTCTGATCGTGCACCGCGGCGCAAAGAATTTCGTCATCCTCAACCGGTTTCCCTACACGACCGGGCATGTCATGATCGTGCCGTTCACGCACGGCGCCGAGCTCGCGCAGTGCGACGCCGCCACGCTCACCGAAATGATGCAGCTCGCCCAGCGCGTCACCTCCGCGCTGGCCGCCAACTACCATGCGGAGGGCTTCAACCTGGGCATGAACCTGGGCCGCTGCGCCGGTGCCGGCGTCACCGGTCACCTCCACCTGCACCTGCTGCCGCGCTGGACCGGCGACACCAACTTCATGACCACCATCAGCGAAACGCGCCTTCACCCCGAAGATCTCCAGGTCACCTACGACAAGCTCCGTCGCGCCCTCCGATGAGAGAGTGAGCACCTTCGATGTCTTGCGCTTCTTGTGGCAAGCGAATTCCGGGAGGCACCAATGCTTGTCCCCACTGTTACGCCCCAGTCCATCGATTGGACGAGGGCACGCGTCAAGAAAGAAGTCAGACGATTGGTCGAGCGATCAGTCATCTTCTCTGGGTTCCTCTGGCGATAGGAGGTCTGGTCTGGCTGGTCGCGGTCTTCTATCTGCCGTACCAAAGGCCTTTCGACCAACAGGTATCTGCACGGTCAGAAGCTCTCGCAAGTGTCCGCGCTGACCTCGCGACTGAGCTTGGTTACAAGGAAATCCGATCGGAGCCGAGAGGCGGCAACAACCTCGAGATTTACCTGCAGGAGCATGATTTCCAGAATGAAAACCGAGAACCAGGGATGGAAACCGCCTGTGCCACTTTGCGAAACCTGCGCCTGCGGCTGTAGAATGCCGCTTCATTACTCTGCCGCGCAGGCACTCATTCCTGTGCGGTTGGGGGGCGGCGCCGCCCACCGATACTTCAGAGTTAGGAGCGCGTGAACCACGACACAGCGTACAGCCAGGGGTGGCTGTGCTACGCGCGCCCAGGGAGAGGACCTGTGGACCTGGAATTGACCGAAGAGCAGAAGATGCTACAGCAGACCGTGCGGGAGTTTGCCGCGTCGGAGGTGAAGCCGCTGGCGCGCGAACTCGACGAGACAGGTCATTTTCCCAAGGAAACGTTTCACAAGGCCGCCGGGCTGGGCTTGACGGGCATTGCGCTTCCCGAGCAGTACGGCGGCGCGGGCTTTGACCACATCAGCTATGCCATCGTGATTGAAGAGATCTCGCGCGTCTGCGCTTCGACCGGCGTGATCCTTTCGGTGCAGAACTCGCTCTACTGCGACCCGGTCTATCGCTTCGGCACCGAGGAGCAGAAGCAGCGGCTGTTGGTGCCGTTTGCCCGCGGGGAGAAGATCGGTTGCTACGCGTTGACCGAGCCGCAGGCCGGGTCGGACGCCGCGGCGCTCACAACCAAGGCGGTGCGCAAGGGCGACCGCTACGTCGTCAACGGCACGAAGGCGTGGATCACCAATGGTGGCGTGGCCGATGCCGCGATCGTTTACGTAAACACCGACCCGGCGAAGGGCGAGAAGGGCATCTCCGCGCTGGTGGTCGAGCGCGGCATGGCCGGCTTCAAGGTTGGCAAAGAGGAAAAGAAGCTGGGCATCAACGCCACCGCCTGCACGGAGCTGTCCTTCACCGATTGCGAAGTGCCGCTGGCGAACCGCATCGGCGCGGAGGGCGAAGGCTACAAGGTGGCGCTCTCGACGCTCGACGGCGGGCGCATCGGGATCGCCGCGCAGGCTGTGGGCATCGCGCAGGGCGCATTTGAAGAGGCGCTCAAGTATTCGCAGCAGCGCATGGCCTTCGGCCATCCCATCGCCCAGTTCCAGGCCATCCAGTTCATGCTCGCCGACATGGCCACCGAGATTGACGCCGCGCGGCTGCTGACGCGCAAGGCCGCGTGGAAACAGGACTCCGGCGGGCGGTTCAGCATGGAGGCATCGATCGCCAAGCTGTTCGCCAGTGAGATGGCCACGCGCGTCACCCACAAAGCCATTCAGGTTCACGGCGGCTATGGCTACAGCCGCGAATATCCTGTCGAGCGGATGTACCGCGACGCGCGCATCACCGAAATCTACGAGGGCACCAGCGAAATCCAACGCCTGGTCATCGCCGCTTGGGTGCTGAAGAGCTATTAGGAGCTTCCCGTCCGTGTAGCGGCGGCCTTCAGGGTTCCAGATGGCGAACTCCCTCGCTTCGCTCAGAACAAGTTCCGCGCGCCTCTACACCTGCCAACCGATGTATTCTTGAGGCATGCTGGAGCTGGATTGCGGGCAGGAGTTTGATCCCGCACGCGAGGAGGAATTCTTCGCGGCGCTGCCGCCACGCCCGGCCGTGTTTCTGATCGAGCCGCGCGCCGATCGCACGGGGGAAAATGCCGTGCGGGCAGAACCCTACCTCTTGCGCACTGCGGACCTGCGCCGTCGCGCCGAACGCCTGCTGCGCGCCCCCGATGGCCCGAGCAAGCGGCTCAACCTGCGCGGCTTTGCCGCGCGCGTGCGTTACCGGCTGACCGGCTCGGCTTTTGAGCAGGGTCTGGTGCACTACCAGCACGCGCGGGAGATTTTTCCGCGGCGCTATCGCGACCTGACGCGGTTGCGCCCGCCGGCGCTGCTGAAGGTCAACCTGGCCAACGCCTACCCGCGCTGCTACGTCACGCGGCGCATCGCGGCGGAGGCGGCGAGCGGGCGAGTCGTGGGCGGTGGAGTCTACTTCGGGCCGTTCGCTTCGCGCCGCGCCGCCGAAGCTTTTGCCAGTGAGTTCCTCGACCTGTTCAAGATCCGCCGCTGTCAGATCAAGATCCGCCGCGACCCCACGTTTCCCGGTTGCATTTACTCGGAGATGAAAATGTGCCTGGCGCCGTGCTTTGCGGGTTGCAGCCAGGAGCAGTACGACGTTGAGGTCAGCCGCGTGGTGAGTTTTCTCGATTCGGGTGGCGCCTCGCTGGCCGCGGAGCTCGAGCGCGAGCGCGAAGCCGCCGCCGCTGCGCTTGATTTTGAGCGCGCCGCCGCCGTACACCGCAAGCTCGAGAAAGTGGCCGAAGTCCTTCGCGGCCTGCCCGAGCTGGCGCGCAAGGTGGACGAGCTCGACGCCGTTATCCTGCAGATCGCCGCCGAGGAGAATTCGATTGCCGTGTTTGCCGTGCGCAGCGGGCTCATCGCCGCTCCGTTTTTCCTGCGCTTCGGCGAGTTGGCCAGTCAGCCACGCTCGGTCGAGGAGATCCTGCGGCAGCATTTCGCCGCGAGCCCGCCGGCTGCGGACCATCAGGATGAACTCGCCGAGCATCTGGCACTGCTGGCGCGGTGGTTCTACTCGAAACCGCGCGCCGGTGAGATTTTCTTCCCGCAGGGAGGCGACTGGCCGTACCGGCGGATTATCCGCGCCTGCTCGCGGCTGCTTGCGCCGCCCGCCCAGGCGTCGGCCGGGGAGGAGCAACGCACCCCCGGCCCGGCCTAGACTGGGGTTGCACGGTGGGCACACTCTTCGCTGCGCGCGGGCGCGCCCCTGCTATACTCGGTGTCTGATCCCGCCTCGAGATGAAAAGAGGATCTATGAGCACGTTTGCGACGCTGGAGGGAACGCGGCGCTATGCCGAGCGGTTCGCAGGGCGCGCCGCCCTGGGCCATTTTCGCGAGCAGCAAGGCCTGCTGCTCTCCTCGCTCGGTATCGGCACCTATCTCGGAAACGTCGACGCGGACACCGACCAGAGTTACACCGACGCGGTGGTGGCGGCCGTGGCCGGCGGCATCAACGTCATCGATTCGGCCATTAACTACCGTTTACAGCGCAGCGAGCGCTCGATCGGCACCGCGCTGCGCAAACTGGCGGAGATGGGGTTCCAGCGCGACGAGCTGGTGCTGTGCTCCAAGGGCGGCTACCTCACCCCGGACGCCGACATGCCCGCCGACCCCAGCGAATACTTCTTCCGCGAATACATTGAGGCGGGCGTGATGCGCGTGGACGACATTGCCGAGGGCAGCCACTGCATGGCGCCGGGCTACCTGGCCAATCAGCTCGAGCGCAGCTTGGGCAATCTCGGCGTCGATTGCATTGACGTCTATTACCTGCACAATCCGGAATCGCAACTCGGCGCGGTGTCGCGGGAGGAGTTTCTGGTGCGCGTGCGCGCTGCGTTTGAATTTCTCGAATCCGCCGTCGCCGCGGGAAAGATCCGCCACTACGGCATGGCTACCTGGAGCGCGTTTCGCCTGGAGGAGGAGGCGCACGATTACCTCTCGCTCGGCGCCATGGAAATTCTGGCCCACGGGATCGCCGGCGACGCGCACCACTTCCGCTTCGTGCAACTGCCCTACAACCTGGGGATGACCGAGGCGTTGACGCGGACCAACCAGCCGCTCGATGCGCGGCAGTTGCCGATGATAGAAGCGGCGCACGCGCTGGGGATCACGCTGGTCGGCAGCGCGTCGCTGTTGCAAGGGCAAGTCGCGCGCAACTTGCCGGAGTTCATCGCGCGCGTGCTGGGTCTCGAAAACGACACCGAGCGCGCGCTGCAATTCGCGCGCTCCACGCCGGGCATCACCACGTCGCTGGTGGGCATGAGCCGCGCCGAGCACGTCGCCGCGAACCTGCGTCTCGTGAGTGTGGCGCCGGCTCCCGCGGATCAGTTCGCGCGGCTGTTCGAGCGCGGCGAGTCGGCCTAGCCGTGTAGTCCCGTTGTAACGCCAGCGTCTCGCTGGCAGCTCCCGGCGCGGCACGAAATATGCCGGTACTACACAGAGCTGTGGCGGGCGAGGATCCACGTACGCAGGACGACGTCCACCTGGTCGAGCTTCCCGGTAAAAAAGTGGTCGGCCCCAGGCACGAAGACGACCGTGGTTAACTCATGCCCGCGGTCCGGCAGGCCGGCGACCAGCGCCTCGAGCGTCTCGCGCGGGCCGAACTGGTCGCGGTCGCCCTGCAGGAGCAGCTTCGGCTTGGGACAAGCGGCGAGATAGGAAAAATCGGAGTCGCCCACCGGCAGGCCCAGGCCCAACAGTTCCGCGACGCGCGCATCGGCGCAGCCCACTCGCAAACCTACCCACGCACCGAAACTGAATCCCGCTAGCAGCAACGGGCGACGGGGAAACTCCGCTGCCATGAAATCGAGCGCGGCGGTGACGTCGCCGACTTCGCCGCGGCCGCCGTCGTGCTCCCCGGCGCTCAAGCCTGCGCTGCGGAAGTTGAAGCGCAGCACGGGCACGCCCAGCTTGTCGAGCGTGCGCGCCACGCGGAAGACGACTTTGTTGTGCAGGGTGCCGCCGAAGAGCGGATGCGGATGGCAAACCACCGCTGCCAGAGGCGGGCCCGCGCCCGGCGTAGCCAGCGGCGAAGCCCAGAGCAGGGCCTCGAGGCGTCCGGCGGGGCCGTTCAGAAACAGGCTGCGATGCGCGGCGGTGCTGGGCGGCGGCATGGTTGGAAATCCCGCCGGAGCGGGAGCGGTAGTTTACAGGATGGGGTCGCCGGGGAGAAATGCCGGGGGCGCAGCATCTCTCGCCCTTCACAGCGGGCTCGGGACGAGAGTAGCGCCCCCACGACAAACGGACGGAAAGGGCGACCTGCTGCTCGACCATGCCGGGCAGCCGCGCCACACGCACGACGCGCGCCGGCGCCTTCGCGCCCGGAGCCCAGCGGCTGCGCAGCGGCGCCGCGGGAACGGGTCGAACTCCACCGCCACCAGATAGCCGCCAGTCGGCGTCTGCTTAAGGTGCACGACGCGTGCGTGGATTTCCGGCTGCGTCATGCGCACGGCCGGGTCGTAGGGAAACGTGACCCAGACTAGCGCCTCGAGCCGGCAGGCACGCGGTGAGAGAAGAGCATCCCGCCGCGGGAAACGTCGAGGGTTTCGGTGGCCTCGGTGAGCTGCCCAAGCGGTCCCAGCCGGCACAGGCGTACCGGTACCTTCAGCTGTACGCGCGGATGCCGCCGGTGGACGTGGGTCAGGCTGG
>JBGPZW010000053.1:0-20115 GCA_041493955.1 Terriglobia bacterium | reverse complement strand
GGCTACGCGTCCAAGGCCGAACTGATTTCCAAGTACCTGCCGACCGAGATCTATCGCGACGCCGCCGATCGCGACAGGCTCATGGAGCAGTGTCGCCGGTTGGGGCGCATGGATGGCGCCGAGGTCCAGTGGAAGCGGAAAGACGGTGGTCTCATCACCGTCCGGCTCAGCGGCCGGACGGTTTTCGACAAACACGCAGAGCTCGAAGTCATTGAGGTCATCGTCGAGGACGTGACCGAACGCCGCGCCCTGGAAAAACATCTCCGCCAGATCCAGAAGTTCGAGGCCATCGGACAGCTGGCCGGCGGGATCGCCCACGATTTCAACAACGTCATGGGTGCGATCATGGGCTGGGCCGAACTGGGCCAGGAGCAGGCCCCGGCCGACAGCTCCCTGCGGGGCTATTTCGAGAAGATCCGCGCACAGACTGAACGCGCCACCGGCCTGACACGGCAGCTGCTGGCCTTCGCGCGGCGTCAGCTCCTCGAGCCGCGCAACTTGAACCTGAACCACCTCATCGCCGAACTCCTCACGTTTCTGGAAAAGGTGATCCGCAAGGACATCGAAGTGAAAACGGTCGTGGCACCCGACTTAGAAGCGGTCCGCGCGGATCCCTCGCAGATCGAACAGGTCTTGATGAACCTCTGCCTGAATGCTCGGGACGCTATGCCCTCCGGCGGCCGGCTGGTGATCGAAACGCAAAACGTGGAGCTGGGGGAGGACTACTACCGTCTGCACTCTTACGCCCGGCCCGGACACTACGTCCAGCTCAGCGTTTCCGACAACGGCGTGGGGATGGATGCTGCCACTCTCGAGCACATCTTTGACCCCTTCTTCACCACCAAGGAAGTGGGCAAGGGAACCGGCCTGGGGCTGTCCACCGTCTATGGCGTGGTCAAGCAGCACGGCGGCTTCCTCCACGTCTACAGCGAGCCGGGCAACGGTACTATCTTCCGCGTCTATCTCCCGGCCGCCGGCGCGGCACCTGGCGAAGCCGAGCCGAAAGAGCGGCAGCCGGAGGAACCCGTGCGCGGCGGCACGGAAACAATTCTGATCGCCGAAGACCACGACGGCGTCCGGGAAATGGCCCGCATGACGCTGGAGAGTTTTGGCTATCGGTTGGTTCTGGCCGCGGACGGCGATGAAGCGTTGGAACAGTTTCTCGCCCGGCCGGACGCGATTGCCCTGGTCGTGCTCGATGTGGTCATGCCCCGGCTCACCGGCCCGGACGCCTACCTGCGCATGTGCGATGTGAAGCCCGGCCTGCCGGTGATCTTCACCTCCGGTTACAGCGCTGAGATGCACTCCCTTTCCGCGGTGCTGGAGCAAGGCGTCGCAACCCTGCAGAAACCCTATAGCCCGAGCCTGCTGGGCCGCAAGGTGCGCGAGGTCCTTGACCAGGCTGCTCGCCAGGCGTCCCCGGTCCGGCGTCCCTCCCGCGAGCTCGCCTAGCCCCAGCGTGATTCACAATTCAGTTGTTGACATGCCTGACGGCCTGTGTTATTCCGCGCTCAAGGTTGGTTGATCTGTGGTGGCTGTCTCCTGTATGTGCCCGAGAAACGACAACGCCAGTGAGGTGACTGCCCCGGTTTGACGCGGGGCTGCAGTAGAGTTCTGTCCAGCAACACCCCACCCCGGGAGGTGAAGGCCGCCTGGTTTTCACCTCCCTTTTCTTTCTTGTCCGGCCCGGAGAAATTCCGCCGCTTGGCTGTTAACGCATTAGAGAATCGCGTGCACAACCGCATTGACCCGGACAAATGAACCAGCGATGCTGTGAATCAGACTTGGGAATGCGTGGCGGTTCCTAGCGCAATTACAGTACAGCGGCAGTTTGGCTGCCTGGTTGACGAGCTTCCCTCGGCCTGACGGACTCGGGCTGCGCCGAGCAAGCAAACCAAGATAGCCGCCGAAAACTGCCAGCTGGGAAAGATGGAAGGTCATGAAAAAACCCACCTGGATGGGCAGGGTCCAAGAGGTGAACCGGGAATTGTGGCTGATCCTTTCCTTGTTCGTGATCGCGGCGATCCTGAATTCCCTTATCACCCTGCACCGCATGGTTCTCGGCTTCTACGCCCTGCCCACGCTCTTCTCCGCGTATCACTATGGCCGGCGTCACGCCACGCTGACGGCCATCGCCAGCGTTTGCCTGGTGTCCCTGGTGACCTACTTCAACCCGGGACTCTTCACGCTTCAAAACGGGGTCACGCTGGCGGAGAGCAAATGGTTTGACATCGCCGTGTGGGGCGGGACGCTGATGGTCATCGCCTACGCGATGGGCTCGCTCTACGAACACAAGGAAGCCCGCATGCGCGAACTCCAAGAGACCTACCACGGCCTCCTGCTCATCCTGCGCCAGTTCATCTCCAAGGACAAATACACGCAGAACCACTCTTACCGGGTTTCCATCTACGCGACGAAGATTGCGGCCAGCCTGGGGCTGAACACCGACCGCATCGAAGACGTGCGCGCCGCCGCCCTGCTGCACGACATCGGCAAACTGGACATCAGTCGCGAGCTGCTCTACAAGGCAGCCCGACTGACGAAGGATGAATTTGTGGAGGTCCAGCAACACATCGAAAAGGGCGTGGAAATGCTCCAGCCTGTCGGCGGCTCACTGCGCCGAGTCCTCCCGATCATTCTGGCGCACCACGACCGCTTCGATGGCTCCGGCTACCATCCGATTCATGGGGAACAGATACCTCTCGAAGCGCGCATCATCACAGTGGCCGATGTCTATGATGCGCTGACCAGCGACCGCCCTTATCGCAAGGCACTCTCACCCTTCGACGCGAAGGAGATCATCCTCAAGGGCTCAGGAACCGAGTTTGACCCCAAGGTGGTGCATGCTTTCGTCAGCGCGTTCGCCGGCGGCCGGATGGAAGTGCCCGAACTGGTCGTCTGACGGCGACCTCAGTCTTTCCCAATCGTCTCCGCGTGGCGCTGCGGGAGGCGGTTCCTGGCCTCGACGAGTCCTTCCAGTAAGTGTCCGTCCACGAAATCCTACGGAGGTATTCAGGAGAGAGAATGCGTTTTGGCGTCAGGGTGGCGCGGGGTCCAATCGCTCGGCGGAAAGCTGACGTGCCAGAACCCTGCCTGGGTGGTCAGGAACTCAATGCCCACTTGGGCCTTTCCACCCTCGGGCGGGCCCAGAAAAACCACGCGGCACCTCTGTGACTCTGCGGTCCGTCGGTGCGTCAGGACAAGCTCCTGACCCTGGCTGACCTTATGGCTCAGGAGCAGCAGCGCCCCGTGCACATTGATGACCAGCGTCTGCGTCTCCTCCTTTAAGCGGTCCTCACCGGCGCCTTGCTCCTCGACCAGTACTGGCACCTGCACAAAAATCCGCTGGCTGCGGCGTTTGTTCGATGCCGACCCCATCTCCATACCAGGCCAAATATAATAAGCCCTGAGTCTTGTCAAGAAGGATGAGAACTGGGCGTACGGATCCTGAAACCATTCGTTTCCGCGTCGCTTAGGTAGGACAGCTTGCGCGCTTCCACAGGCGTACGGTTGCCCGCCTCTCTCTGATCCTGAGGCGTTGGGGAACCACTAGGGCACGGTGGTGAGTTGCCGGGTGCCTTTCTTGCCCGCGCGCTTATCCGCATAAAGCGTCTGGTCCGCGCGTTCGAGGAACTGCGCGGGCGTCTCGCCGAGCTGATAGCCCACCCATCCCGCGGAGAATCGAACGGGGATTTGTTGTCCCTGGTAGTTGACTTCGAGCGGGCGCAGGCGCGCCAGCAGAGTCTGCACCTGCTCGACGGGGCATTCCGGCAGCAGGACTAGGAATTCGTCGCCGCCCATGCGCACAGGGACGTCGGTAACGCGGATGGCGGCGGTGAGCCGGCCGGCAAACTCCTTCAGCACCAGGTCTCCGGCGGGGTGGCCGTAGCGGTCGTTGATCTGCTTAAAGTCGTTCAGGTCGAGCGCCAGCACGGTGAGCGCGTGGCCGTACCGCCGTGAGCGTTCGGCCTCCGCCGTTAGCCGCTGTTCGCCGAAGCGCCGGTTGTAGAGTCCGGTCAGGACATCAACGGTGGCCTGCTTGTGAAATTCCTCGGCGCGCACCTCCAGCCGGGTCATGGCATCGAGTTGCGTGGAGAGCTGCCGGCGAAGCCGCTTGATCATCACCTGCTGGTAAATCGTATAGGTGTTGAACAGCAGCACCAAGCCGACCAGCCCGCGCACCGCCTGGTTGAGGCCGTACTGGAAAAACGGGTCTTCGACGCGAAGCAGCCCGGGGAAGGACAGCGAGGCCACGGCCAGCGTCAGCAGCAGCATGACCACGATGGCCAACGACCACAGCCACCAGTCGCGTCGCTCCAGTTTTTGCAGGCTGGCCTGAATCTTTTGCAGACCGCTTTCAGGGGACTCTTCGGTGAGAGCTTTCGGCAAGGTGCTCATGGATTTTCTCGGCGACTTGGCGCCAAGCATGGCGCGGATTCACCAATATATAATTCGCCGGCAAGTTTGCCAGGAAAAAAGAGCGCGAAGCGCGCGAAACAGGCACCGTCCCGGAGCGGAACGATCGCCTCAGGGGATCTTCGCAGAACCTTTGCCCGCCCGCGCGGGCGGCCACTCGCCTCGTTTGACCGCTTCGACGAACTGTTCGGCCTCGCGCGTGGGGCGCGGGATGCGATAGCCGCTGCTGACCGCCCGCGTCCATTCGATGGCCCGTTCGAGCGAGATGCGGTGACCCTGCGAGACGTAGATCGGCTTGACGCCTTCGCGCGTCCGCAGCACCGCACCGATGGTCTCTCCGGCGTCCTCGAGCGGCGTCCAGCTTCCGGCTCGCCGCGCCGGCTCGCGGTGTGTGCCGATCAACCGCAACTTCGCGCAGCCGATGGTCGGCCGGTCCAGCAGCACGCCCAGGTGGCAGGCGATACCGAACCGCCGCGGATGCGCGTACCCGTGCCCATCGCAGAAGATCAAATCGGGCTCCTGACGCAGCCCCTCGAACGCCGCGAGCAGTGCGGGCAACTCGCGGAAACTCAGCAGGCCGGGCACGTAGGGAAATGTCAGCGGCCGGGCGGCGGTGGCCTGCTCGACCTCCACCATTTCCGGGAAGCGGTACACGATCACGCCGGCGATGGCCTTCCTGCGGCGCAAGTCGAGCGCCACATCGGCCCCGGCCACCAGCCGAATCGCCGGCAGGCGGTCGTCAGGCTCCATCCGCGCGCGCAGCTCGAGCTGGACCTGCCGGGCCTCGGCCGGGGTCACGGTCCACGAATGCAGCGCCAGCGCCTTCACCGCGGCGAACCTAGTCTGCCCCGGCGAGAGTGTCAAGCCGCCGGGGGGCGCTCCGGGCCGCCGCGCAAACCCTTCCATGAACGAATCCGCCGTCCGGCGTATAATGCGCCCCGTCGGTGTACCTAGCGTCCCCGGGCGAACAGCAGCGGCAGGGAAGGCGGGACGTGCAAGGAGGGGTCGTGGAGCTCGAGGTTTCTGTCCGCGAAGTGGGCGACGTGAGGGTTGTCGATGGGCGCGGGCGCCTCACCATTGGCGAAGCCAGTGACCGGTTGCATCGCGAGCTGCAGCGCCTGGCCGAAGCTGGCTGGCGAAAGATTCTGATAAACCTCACCGAAGTCCAGAAGATCGACAGCACCGGCATCAGCACGCTGGTGCGGAACTGTATCGGCCTGTCCCGCGGGGGCGGCAGCATCAAACTGGTCTGCCCGGCGGGACGCGTACGTGAAGCGCTGCGAATCACGCGCCTCGACGAATCGATTCCTACCTTTGACGACGAAGCTGCGGCGCTCGCCAGCTTCCGCTAGGCCGCGACCCGCAGATTCTCAAGCGCGCTAGATACCCTTCCAGAAATATCTCCAGTGTGATATTTAGCCGATTGGGCCAGGTCCTCGGAACCTTCTGGAGGGACAGTGAACAAAGTGGTTTCTGAGCGCGTCGTTCGCCGCTATTTGTCCAGCATCTCTTGGCTATCGCTGGCTTGCGCCGTCCTGCTGGCCGCCACGCCCGCACCGGTCCGTGCCCAGCAGGCCGAAATCGATGCTCTCGCTGCGCGTCTCGCCGCGCAGATCGCGAAGCCGTATCTTCAGAAGGTGGTCGTCCAAGATCTGAACGGGCCGGATGACACGTCTCGGGCACTGGGAGCCTGGCTGGCTGATCAACTTTCCATCGCGCTGGCCAGGGCGGACAAGAACCTCGATGTGATTGACCGTGTGCAAGTGAAGCAAGCGCTCAAAGGGCGGCCACTCTCCGCCAAGGACAGGGAAGATGGGGAAGCCTTGGTGATCTCATTCAGATCGCTTGGAGCGGAGATCGCCGTCATGGGCAGCTTCGGGCCCTCGGAAAATAGTGTCGTCCTCTCGTTAGCAGTGAACAACCTTTTCGGGCACCGCGAGACGCTTGCTGCAGCCAGCGGAAAGATCCCAATGTCCAAGGAAATGGAAGCGCTCCTCGGAGGGCCCCTGCAGATCCTGCGTCCGCCCGACGGCATCTTCAAGCCCGGCATAGGCGGAGTGGGATATCCGTCCTGCCTTGTTTGTCCCAGCCCGAGCTATTCCGAGAAAGCGCTCAAGAAAAAAGTCGAAGGCATTGTGGTTCTCGAGGTCATCATCACTCCCGAGGGCCGCGCCACCGATATCACCGTCAAGAAAAGTATGGGTAATGGTCTAGACGAGAAGGCAATCGAAGCGGTTCGGAAGTGGATGTTTAAACCCGTGACCGGTCCGGACGGTAAACCGGTTCCGATTCGGATCAACATCGAAGTGACTTTCCGCATGCTGAAAAACTAGGACAATTGTGATGGTTCGAGAGGGACGTGATTCTCACCCGCCTGCGTCGCCGCAGGTGTCAGGGGATGAATCTGACCAGCCTCACGCGCCTTTTTTCAGCTCGGTGAGGACGAGCTTGGCGACTTCCTTCAGCGTCTCGAAGACGCCCTGGCCGCTGATGGCCACAGCCTCGACCACCGGCTCGCCCTTGGCCTGCAACTGCTTCCTCAGCTCTTCCACCGGGAGGATGTCGGGCAGGTCGCGCTTGTTCAATTGCAGCACGTAGGGAATCGTGGCGAACAAGAGGTTGTGCTCCCGGAGATGCTCCCGCAGGTTTTCCAGGGTTTCCAGGTTGGCGTCCATGCGCTCTTCCTGCGAGTCGGCGACGAACACCACCCCGTCGGCCCCTTTCAAGATCAGCTTCCGGCTGGCCTCGTAGAAGACCTGTCCGGGAACCGTGTAGAGATGCAGGCGCGTCTTGAATCCACGAACGGTTCCCAGATCGAGCGGCAGAAAATCGAAGAAGAGCGTGCGATCGGTCTCCGTCGCCAGCGAAATCATCTTGCCCTTTTGCCCGGCGCCGGTGTGGTCGTAGATCCACTGCAGGTTGGCGGTCTTCCCGCCCAGTCCCGGGCCGTAGTAAACCAGCTTGCAGTTGATTTCGCGAGCGGGGAAGTTAATAAATGGCACAGGTCTCCGGGCAGAGCCGGGAAGGTACTTATAGCACAGGCTCAACGGGCGGGCCAAACGGCAAACCCGGGCTGGTTGCCTGAAAATGACACGAAATCCGGGCTCCAGGGGGTGCTCTCCACTCTGGCGGCACGAGGTTGTTTGGAGCATGCCGCCCTTCCCCCATCGGGGAAAGGCCCACAGACACACCATTTTTCCCTCACATGACTTATAGCTATATGATAATGAGGCCGTTGACGCTTTTGGCGGACTCTGTTAGCATCGCTGCCATGGCGCGCAACACCAAGACCAGCAAGCGACGCGGCACCCGGAATTCCCAGACCGCCTCCGCCAGGTCCAGTTCCTTGAAAACAAAGGGAATGCCGAACGGAAACGCCCCCCGGAGTGCGGCGCGCGAGATTGTGGACCCCCGCGTTCAGCAGCAGCTCAAGCAGTACGAAGAGGCGGTTCGGTATTTCCAGCAGCAAAAGTTTCATAAGGCCAAGGAGATTCTGGAAAAAGTCACTACCGGGCCCAGCAAGGAGCTGGCCGACCGCGCCCAGGTGCACCTGCGCGTATGCGAGCAGCGGATCTCGCGGCTTCCCACGCCGGTGCCACGCTCGCCCGAGGAGCACTACCAGCGCGGCGTGGCCATGATGAACCTGGGCCACTGGGATGAAGCGCGCGAGCACCTGCTCCGCGCGCGCAAGCTGGCGCCCAAGGCCGATTACGTCTTCTACGCCATGGCCGCGCTGGATTGCCTGACCGGCGAAGCCGAATCCGCGATGGAGAACCTGAAAGTGGCCATCGACTTGCGCCCGGAAAACCGTTACCACGCTCGCAACGACGAGGATTTCGCCTTCTTGCAGGAAGATCCGCGCTTCACCGAACTGCTCTACCCGGAACGCGAAGGTTCCGGCGGCTAACTCGAAGAACGTCCGGCCTTGAAAACCGACGCCACGCCAAGCAGGCCAGCCATCCGCATCGTCACGGTAGGTGGAGGCACGGGATTATCCACGGTGCTGGGCGGGTTGAAGAACTACGTGGCGCGGAGCCGCGCTGAGGAAGGGCGGCTGCCCATCGCCGACCTCGCCGCAGTGGTCACCGTCACCGACGACGGCGGCAGCTCGGGCCGCCTGCGCCGCGAATATCGCATCCTGCCTCCGGGCGACATCCGCAACTGCATGGTGGCGCTCTCGCAGGACGAAGCCTTGCTGGGGCGGCTGTTTCAATACCGTTTCCATGTCGGCCGCGGCCTGCGCGGCCACAGCTTCGGCAACCTCTTCCTGACCGCCTTGAGCCACGTCACCGGAGATTTCCCGAAGGCGGTGCAATTGAGCGGCGAGGTGCTCGCCATCCGCGGGCGGATCTTCCCCTCCACCGCACAAAACGTTTCCCTCGAGGCAGTGATGGAAGACGGCAGCGTGGTGGCCGGGGAAACGCACATTGCGCGCAGCGGCAAGCGCATCCGCCGGCTGCGCCTGGTGCCGCGCCGCGTGCCGCCGCTGCCAGAGGTGCTGGAGGCCATCAAACAAGCGGATCTCATCCTGATCGGCCCGGGATCGCTCTACACCAGCATCATTCCGAATCTGTTGGTATCGGGTGTGGCCGAAGCCATCGAACAATCGTCTGCCACGCGCGTTTATATCTCCAACCTGATGACCCAGCCGGGCGAGTCCGAGGGCTACACGGTGGCCGATCACGTCCGCGCCATCTACCGGCACACCCGGCAGCGAGTGCTCGATTGGGTGGTGATGAATAACCAGCCGGTCTCCCCGGGGGTAGCGCGGCGCTATCGCGCCAAGGGCGCCGAACCGATCGAGGCGGACGTGGCCGAGCTGCAGCGCATGGGCCTGCGCTGTGTGTTCGATAATCTGCTCGAGGAGCACGGTGTGGTGCGGCACAACCGCGAGCGGTTGACCCGGCTGCTGCTCGAAGAGTTCGTCGAGCGCCGCCGCAACCGCTGACGCGTCACGCCACGCCTGCGCCGCTGTCCTCCCTGGTGTGCTCCTTGTTGGCTGAGGGCCTTGATGTTCGACAGTTCCTCGCCTTGCGTGTCCCACCGGAGGTTACTATACTGGCCCCCGCCTGACGGCAGCCCGCGCGCGGCCCGTCAGGCCGAGGTTTCCAGGGCAATTCGCCGCACCACGCCTAGCGGGCGCTGACCGAGGAGAAGTTGCGATGGCCACCGTGGTCACATACAACGAACTCAACGTCTATGAATCAGCCGAGGCGCGCTTCGAGGTGGCCGCAAAAAAGCTCGGTCTGGAAGAAGGCCTCTACAAATACTTGCGCTATCCCAACAAGGAAATCACCGTTTATATCCCCGTGGCGATGGACAATGGGCACCTGGAAGTGTTCATCGGCTATCGCGTGCATCATTCGATCGTGCGCGGGCCGTGCAAGGGCGGCATCCGTTTCGCCCCCGACGTGACCCTGGATGAAATACGGGCCCTGGCCGCGTGGATGACCTGGAAATGCGCGGTGGTGAACATCCCCTTCGGCGGCGCCAAGGGCGGGGTGATCTGCGACCCGAGCAAGCTCTCCATGGGCGAGTTGGAGCGCATCACGCGACGCTACACCGCCGAGCTCAGTGAGTGGATCGGGCCGGAGCGCGATGTCCCCGCTCCCGATCTCGGCACCAACGAGCAGACCATGGCCTGGGTAATGGATACCTATTCGATGCACGTGCGCCACACCACTACTGCAGTGGTCACCGGCAAGCCGCTCGATCTGGGCGGCTCGCACGGGCGCAAGGAAGCCACCGGACGCGGCGTCATGATCAGTTGCGATAAGGCGCTGGCCAAGCTGGGCCTGAAGCGCGACGGCTGTCGAGTCATCCTTCAGGGCTTCGGCAACGTGGGCTCCATGTCGGCGATGTTGATGCACCGCGCTGGGTACAAGATCGTCGGCGTGGCCGACATTCATGGCGGGCTCTACAACGAGAAAGGGTTTGACGCTCCCGCTTTGCTCGACTGGGTCTATGTCCAGCGGAAGCCGCTGCCGGAGTTTCCCGCTGGCGGCACGAAGCTCTCCGCCCAGGAGGTGCTCTTCCAGCCGTGTGACATCCTGATACCCGCCGCGGTCGAGAATCAGATCACCAGCCAGAACGCCCATCGCGTCAATGCACGCATCCTCTGCGAGGGCGCCAATGGGCCCACCACCGCGCTGGCCGATGAGATCCTTGAGCGCAAGGGCGTTTTTGTCATCCCCGACATTCTGGGCAACGCCGGCGGCGTCACGGTGAGCTACTTCGAGTGGGTGCAGGACCGCCAGGGCTTCTTCTGGCGCGAGAGCGAAGTCAATGAGCGCCTGCAGGACGTCATGGAGCACAGCTTCGACGAAGTAGTGCGCTACGCCGAAGCCCACGGCGTCAACAATCGCATTGCCGCCTACATGCTGGCGATTGACCGTGTGGCCTTCGCGCTGAAGCTCCGCGGGATTTATGCTTAGGAGGAACTGGGAGAAGATGAGCCCGAACGGCCCGCGTCCCCGCGCGGCGCTCGGCCGATCCCTCGCGCATGTTTCCTGAGTCCATCGCGCCCGGCCACCTGAAGACCGAGGACGAGCACCGCCGCGACGTCTGCGCGGTCGGCCGCTGGATCCATCAGCTCGGCTACGTGGCCTCGACCGATGGCAACATCTCGGTGCGGCTCGACCCGCGCCGCATCCTTACCTCGCCCACGGCCGTCAGCAAGGGCATGATGGAGCTGGACGACCCGGTCATCACCGACCTTCAGGGCCGCAAGCTCAGCGGCCGCCGCAACGCCTCCTCTGAGCTGGCCATGCATCTGCTCATCTATCAGCGGCGGCCTGACGTCAACTCCGTCTGCCACGCCCATCCGCCGGTCGCCACCGGCTACGCCGCGGCGGGGCTGCCCTTGAACAAGGCACTGATCAGCGAGGTGGTGCTGGCGCTCGGCTGCATCCCCGTGGCGCGCTACGGTACGCCGGGCACGCCCGAGCTCTCCGAGGCGCTCGAGCCGCTGATCCCCCATTTCGACGCCATTCTGATGGCCAATCACGGCGTGGTCACCTACGGGACCGACCTGCTGACCGCTTTCTTCCGCATGGAGACGGTCGAACACTTTGCCCGAGTGTCCCTGGTCACCGAGTTGCTCGGTAAACAAGTCTTGCTTTCCAGCGGAGATGTGGAAAAATTGCTCGCGGCGCGCGCGCGCTATGGGGCCACGACCGCGGCGCAGGTCGGCCCGGAATGTCCGGTCACTTCGGAAGCGGCGGATGCGGCGGCGGGCAATCGCGTCAGCCTGACGCGCGAAGAACTGGAAGCGCTGATCGACGAGGCGGTGCGCAGCGATCGCGCGCGCCGCTAAGCGCCGTAGTTGAATTTGGACTGTGTAGCGGCGGGCTTCCGCCCGCCATGTTTTTAGTTTGACGGCAATTCCGATTTTGGGTCCCCGCAGGAAGGCCGGCTCCGGCCGGCAGTGGAGGATGAAGAATGGGTGAAGCACTCGGAATGATCGAAACGCGCGGCCTGGTGGCGATGATCGAGGCTTCGGACGCCATGGTCAAGGCGGCCAAAGTCACGCTGGTGGGCTGGGAGAAGATCGGCTCGGGCTACGTGACTGCGATGGTGCGCGGCGACGTGGCCGCGGTAAAGGCGGCCACCGATGCGGGCGCGGCGGCGGCGCGGCGCGTGGGTGAACTGATCGCTGTCCACGTCATCCCGCGGCCGCACCAGTCGCTCGAAGACGTGCTGCCCATCGGCAAGTCCGCGATGGCCGCGGCGTCCCACTAGCCCGCGGAGCAGACCGGACGGCAGCGCCGGCGTGCCGCTCGAGCGGGCGCCGGAGCTTCTGCCGTCGCTTCGTTGTTGTTCTGCCGGGCGGGCAGACGCCGCGGGGTGAATTCGGATTGCAGGTTTTCTCTTTTGACCTTGAACTTTCGACTGTTTACTTTCGGCTCTCAAGAATGATTCTGGCTCGCATCGTCGGCACGGTGGTTGCTACGCGGAAAGACCCGCGGCTGGAAGGAAAAAAGCTGCTGGTGGTGAAGCCGGTTTCGCCCGAAGGCGCTGATGAGCCTGGCTATCTGGTCGCCGTGGACACAGTGGATGCGGGCTTTCGCGAAACTGTGCTGATCGTCTCGGGCAGCTCGGCGCGCATGGCCTCGGAATGCAAGGACCGCCCGGTGGACGCCGCCATCGTCGGCATCGTGGACACGGTGCAGCTCGACGAGCAGCATGAGGCCGAGATCGCCGCCGCCCGCAAGAAGTAGTGATCGAGTCGGCCATGTCATTCCGAGCGCAGCGATCGAGGATTCCGGCCCTGCCGGAAGGAATTTCTCCGAGTTTCGAGTCTGGCACATGATGCTCGGTCGCATAATCGGCAACGTCGTCTGCACCATGAAGAATGCCTCGCTCGTAGGCCACAAGCTGCTGCTGGTGCAGCCGATTGACCGCCACGGGCGCGACAAGGGCCGACCGTTCGTGGCCGTGGATTCGGTCGGCGCCGGCGCCGGCGAAACCATCTACTGGTGCCGCGGCCGGGAAGCCAGCTTTCCCTTCCTGCCGAACGATATTCCTACCGAAGCCACCATCGTCGGCATCGTGGACACGATCAATATCCCGGAGACCAAACCATGAAATACCGCAGCCTGGAAGAGACGCCTCACATTCATTCCGCCGATGAGCTGCGCGCAACGATCGAGCTCCTCGAACAGATGCGGGCGCACCTGGTTTGAAACATGTTGATCGGCAGAATCATCGGCGATGTGGTAGCGACGCAGAAGTCGCCCTCGCATGAGGGTCGCAAGATTCTCGTCGTCCAGCCGCTCAACCTCGATGGCTCAGACCGCGGCGAAGCCGTGCTGGCGCTCGACGCCGTGGGTGCGGGCGTCGGCGAGCGTGTTCTGGTGGTCACCGAAGGTTTCGGGGCGATGACTGCTGTGGGCCGCACCAACGCGCCGATTGATTTGGCCGTGATTGGCATCATCGACTCGGTCGATCTTGTCCCCGGCGTGAAGTAGCCGTCCTGCGTTCTCCTCCCTCCACCCGATTGGGACTTGAACCTCTTGTCTTGCGATGGCCAGGTCGCCTAGCATGTTTCCGTGGGGTACTTCCTCTCTGTTCCGATGATGCGAAGCATTCTCGCCGCGCTATCCCTCCTGACGCTGGCCGGCGCTGGTGCCATCAGCCAGGTAGCTGGCAGCGCGAAAGGAGCACCTGCCATGTCGTTGAAACTGGCGACCACCGCGTTCCAGCCCGGCAGCATCATTCCCAAGAAATTCACCTGCGACGGCCCTGACGTCTCTCCAGCGCTCGCGTGGTCGGACCTCCCGGCCGGAGCGCAGAGCATCGCCCTGATCATGGACGACCCAGATGCACCCGCGGGCACCTGGGTTCACTGGGTGCTCTACGACCTGCCCGCAAGCGCACGCGAGCTGCCCGAAGGTGTGCCCAAGCAAGAAGAGCTTTCGAGCGGCGCGCGCCAGGGCCGGAACGATTTTCGCAAGATCGGCTATGGCGGGCCCTGCCCGCCGCACGGCCCGCCGCATCGCTACCTTTTCAAACTCTATGCGCTGGACGCCATGACCAAGCTCAAGGCCGGCGCCACGAAAGCCGAGCTCGAGCGCGCCATACAGGGACACATCCTCGCGCAGGCCGAGCTCGTGGGCCGCTACCAGCGCTGAGCGCCACCCTCAACTGGCACGGCTGGCGTTATGAGAGCATCGGGCGCTTCGCAATTGCAGGGGAGCTCCTTTCGACCCCCAGCTAGTACGTTCCTGATTCGTCTCAGCGCGTTGACAGCTCGCCCACCTTGGCGAATAATCTCTGCGCATGATCGCGCAACTTCGCGGCCGGCTGGTGGACAAGCGGCCCAACCAGGTTATCGTGGACGTAAGTGGTGTGGGCTACCAGGTTCACATCCCGCTCTCGACGTTTTACGCCCTCGGCGAGCTGCACGACGAAGCCACGCTGCTGATCCACACACACGTGCGCGAGGATGCGCTCTCGCTCTATGGCTTCCTCACCGCGCGCGAAAAACATTTCTTCGAGCTACTGATCAGCGCTTCGGGCGTGGGGCCGAGCCTGGCGCTGAAGATTCTTTCCGGAATGAGCGTGGACGAGCTGGTGCCGGCGATCCGCAAGGACAACGTCG
Source organism: Terriglobia bacterium (assembly GCA_041493955.1). GTDB lineage: Bacteria > Acidobacteriota > Terriglobia > Acidiferrales > UBA7541 > QHYU01. The sequence goes on along the minus strand of JBGPZW010000053.1, from coordinate 5,597 downwards.
CGCAACTCATGCGCATCCCCGGCGTGGGCCGCAAAACGGCTGAGCGCATGGTCGTCGAGCTGCGCGACAAACTCGCCGCGTTGGAGGCAGTCATGCCGGAGCCCTCCACTTCGCCCACGGGTCTTGAGGGCGATGTCGTCTCCGCCCTGCTCAACCTCGGCTACGACCGCCGCGCCGCCGAACAGGCGGTCGAAGCTGCGCAGCGCAACGGCGGGGCCGGCAGCTTTGAGGAGCTGCTGCGCGCCACGCTTCAGCAACTGAGCACCCCGAGCGGCCGCGCCACGCGCGCCCGCGGAGCCGCCGAATAACCGATGGCCAAACTACCCGAGCGCATCGTTTCCGGGCAGGCCTTTGAGGAGGACGCGCGCATCGAGGCCAGCGTCCGCCCGGGGCGAATGGCCGATTTCATCGGGCAGTCGCGCGTCAAGGAAAACATCGAGATTGCCATCTCGGCGGCGCGCAGCCGCGGCGAGGCGCTCGACCACGTCCTGCTCTATGGCCCGCCGGGGCTGGGTAAGACCACGCTCGCGCAAATCGTCGCCAACGAGCTGGGCGTCACCATCAAGACCAGTTCCGGGCCGCTGCTTGAACGCAAGGGCGACCTCACCGCCATCCTGACTTCGCTCGAACTGCGAGAGGTCTTCTTCCTTGATGAAATTCACCGCCTGCTGCCGGCCATCGAGGAGATTCTCTATCCCGCGATGGAGGACTACCGCATCGACCTGGTGATCGGCCAGGGGCCCGGCGCGCGGATTCATCCGTTCAAGCTGAACAAGTTCACGCTGGTCGGCGCCACCACCCGCGCCGGCCTGATCACCGCGCCGCTGCGCTCGCGCTTCGGCATCGTGCATCGCTTGGATTTCTATACGCCCGAGGATTTGGTGGAGATCGTACACCGCTCCGCGAAAATCCTGGGCATCCAGGTGGAGGACGCGGGGGCTAAGGAGATCGCGCGGCGCAGCCGCGGCACGCCGCGCGTCGCCAACCGTCTATTGCGCCGCGCCCGCGATTACGCCGAGGTGCGCGCCAAGGGCCACATCACGCTCGAGGTCGCCCGCGAAGCCCTGAAGATGCTGGGTGTGGACGAGCACGGACTCGACGAAGTGGACCGCAACCTCATGCTCACCATCATCCAGAAATACGCCGGTGGACCTGTGGGCCTGAACACGATTGCCGCGTCGCTCAGCGAAGAAGAAGACGCCATCGAGGAGATATACGAGCCTTACCTGATGCAGCTCGGCCTGCTCGACCGCACCCAGCGCGGCCGCGTGGCCACTGCGCTGGCCTACAAGCACTTCGGCATCGAAGCTCCGCGCCCGCAGCAGCATCTGTTTTGACACCCCGTAGCGCCGGCATCTTGCCGGCGTTTTTTCGCCCGGCACGCGGATGTCCACCCTGTTGCCAGGATGACGGCGCTACGCTAGCGCTGGCGCATGCCCTCCCGCGGCGGAGTACCGCGCCCTCTTTCTCTGTGTTCCTCTGCGTCCGCTGTGTTTATGATTGGGTTTGCATGGTGCAGACGAAGACCATCTATCTCTCGCTCGGCTCGAACATGGGTGACCGCGCGGCGCAGATCGCCCGCGCGGTAGCGGCCCTCGGCGACGCAGGAGTGAAGATCAGGCGCCGGTCGGCGCTCTACGCCACCGAACCGCTGGATTTCCTGCCGCAGAACTGGTTTCTGAATTGTGTGCTCGAAGCGGAGACCGCGCTCATGCCCCGGCAATTGCTCCACGTGCTGCGGGAGATCGAAGGCAGCATCGGCCGCAAGAAGATGGTGCGGCGCGGCCCGCGCGCGATCGACATGGATATTCTGTTCTATGGCTTGAGTGCAGTGCGCGCGGCGGAGATCGAGATTCCGCACCCGCGCCTGGCCGAACGGCGGTTTGTGCTGGTGCCGCTCGCCGAACTGGCCCCGGCCCTGCGCCATCCCACTCTGCACAGGACCGTCGCGCAACTCCTCGCCGATACGCCCGACCAGAGCCGCGTTCGCCGCTGGCGCGGCTGAGACAATTGCCCTCTATCCGAAGCAATGTAGCCCGCGTCTGAAGACGCGGGCTACACATGCTGTCGCTTCTCTGGCAGCGGTTAACTGGTGCGGTGAATCTTCAGCCGGTGCAGCGTAACGCTGATGGGCCGCAGCGCGTCGAGTTCGATCTCGGCGTAGTGGCCCTGGGTCACCTGCCGCCAGCGATAGACACCCGGCTCGCTCTCGATGTTCTCGCGGCCCTGGAGCGGCTGCAGGAAATCGCGCGCATCTTCGAGCGAGGCGTGCTCTTTGACCTGCGGCCGCGCCAGCGCTTCGACCACGTAGCTGCGCAGCAGCTTCGACCAGTAGCGCTCAAACAGCGCCGGAGAGGCGAAGATGTCGCTCCAGGCCACCTCACCGCCATAAGCCACCACCACGCCGACGACGTGTTCACCCTTGAGGTTCGACGTGGCGCGCGCGAACCGCCGCTGTATTTCCTCGACAAACGATTCGATCGGGGCACCCACCGCGCTGGACTGGTAGAGCTTGGCGTAAGACTCCGTCGTGGCGCCCCCGGCAATCGCCGCATCGAGGTTTTGCATCGAGATGCGCGCCGACGGGGCAGCCGCTGCGCCGGGCGCGGCCTTGGCCGTCGTCCCGCTGCGCACTGCGGCCCAGACTTCAGTCTGTTTCTGGTCCACTGCGGCCTTCTCGCGCACGCTGGGGTGGACCATCACCTTGGCCGCAGCAAACTGCGAGCCGGTGGACCACCGGCCGTGCTCGACGCAGAAGACGTCGAGCGGCAGCGGCGGCGCGCCCGGCGCCACGATGCGGTCCTTGGCAATGACGCGGTCCTGTTTGCCGCCGCTTACCAGCTCTCCGGCTAGAAGCACGATCGGCTTCGAGCCGCGGTTAATGAGCACCAGTTGGTTCACGGAAGGCCCGCCGATCGGATAGGCATCCCGGATCGGACGGCCGTCCCGTGTGCGGCGGATGATGTCCCCGCCCTGCTCGCTCACCACCGCATCGCCAGAAGCCAGCGCTTCATCGAGCGTCAAGAAGCCGCCGGTGTCCGCCCCCTGGTGGCTCACCACCGGAAACACAGTCAGGTTTTCGTAGCTCACAGGCTCGGTCAGCCGCCAGCCATTCGGAATCGGCCGCTCGGGCTTCTGTCCGCCGGCCGCAAAGACCGTCGCCAGGCAGCCGCCCAGCGACGCCAGGCCCAGCAATCCCACAGCCAGTAAAGTTTCGCGATCCATTGCATCCTCCTGATTTCGCAGAAATTGTCAGAAGCCCGTTGCGTCCGGTCCGGCGGTCTTGCGCCTCCTGCGCATGGCTTCCACCACTTTGAACGCGCCCACGGCGATTTCTTGCAGGCTTTCTGAGCGTGTGGCAGACTCCGGCACGTCGGGAGAGCAAACATGAACAACGTATTTGCCTGGAGAGCCGGTTATGTTCTGACGGCGTGTCTCGCGGTCCTGCCCGGACTTTCCCAGGCGCAAGGCTTGAAGGATGCGCAGGACGCAGCACCGGCCCTGCACGTCAGCACGCCGCGCCTCCAGCAAACACTTGAGAAGCTGGGCGAATTCGGCCGGAATCCGGAAGGCGGCGTAACCCGCCTGGGGTTTTCAGAGGCCGACCTGGCCGCGCGCCAATACGTGACGGGCCTGATGCGCCAGGCCGGTTTGGATGTGCGCGTGGATCCTGCTGGCAACATCTTCGGCCTGCGGGCCGGAACGGAGAAGCTCCCAGTGCTTCTGTTCGGTTCGCACATCGACTCGGTGCCGCACGGCGGCAACTTCGACGGGGACGTGGGCAGCATGGGCGCTCTTGAGGTGATGCGCGCGCTCAACGACCAACATGTTAAGACTCGCCATCCGCTCGAAATGGTCATCTGGACCAACGAAGAGGGACACCACTTCGGCAAAAGCGTGTTCGGCTCGGCCGCTGCGGCAGGCTTGCTGGGCCCCGAGGTTCTTGAGCGGCGCGACGAACAGGGAGCTTCGCTGGCCGACTGGCTCCGGCGGTACGGCCAGGACCCGGCGCGCTTTGCGGAGGCCCGCATCCGGCCGGGCACCGTGGCCGCCTATCTGGAGTTGCACATTGAACAAGGTGCGGCGCTCGACGAGGCGCGCATCCCGATCGGTGTGGTGCAGGGCATCGTGGGGATTAACTGGTGGACGTGCACCGCTACGGGCTTCGCGAACCACGCGGGCACGACCCCGATGAATCGCCGTCAGGATGCGCTCGCTGCCGCGGCCCGCGCCGCGCTGGCCGTGCGCGAGGAAGTACGCGCGGAGCCCGGCCGCCAGGTGGGCACGGTCGGTTACCTGAAGCTGGAACCTGGAGCGCGCAACATCATTTCCGGGCGGGTGGAGTTTCCTGTGGAGTTGCGCGATCTCGATGTCGCGAAGACGGAACGCATCTGGGCGCGGATCCAGAAACGCTTTGCTGAAATCAGCCGCGAAGAAAACGTCAGAATCGAATGCACGCCGCTCAGCGCCGACGAACCCGCGCGCACCGACCCGGCTCTCCAGGATGCTATTCGCGAAGCTGCCCGGGCGGCGGGGTTGACAACGCTGGATCTCCCCAGCGGCGCGGGACACGACGCGCAAAATGCGGCCCGCTTCGCGCCCATGGGGATGATCTTTGTGCCCAGCCGCGGAGGCATCAGCCATTCCCCGGCGGAGTTCACGCCCTGGGAGCAGGTGGCGGGCGGCGCTGAAGTGTTGTACCGGACAGTTCTCCTGCTCGACGGGCGGCTGAACCGAGATTGATCCAGATCTAGGGGCGCCCCAGCTCTTTTTCCTTCTTCTGCTTTTTCTTCTGTTCTTCTTCTTCCTGCTTCTCGAACTCGAGGATCTCTTCCTCAGACATCATGTAGTCCGCGCGGGCCGCAAACATGGAGGTTTCCCGGCGGTCGCGGCCCGAGCGGCGGTCGGGGCCGGAGCGTCGTTCGTGAAGGAATCGCCGATCGCCCCCGGTGCGGTGGTCCCGCGCGTTGGGGTCATAGCGGATGCGCCGGATGGGCGCGGAGATGGCGTTGGTCTCGAGCAGCAGGTCGCTGACTTTTTCGAGGAAATCATGCAGGTGAAACGGCTTAAGAGCATAGGGCAGGCCCTCGCGTTCGAGCACCGGTTGAGCCGCGGCGCCGGCCAGCTCCGGCACCAGGAACAACACGCGGACCCGCGTCGCTCCGGCTTCGAGCGGCGGCGCCAGGGCTAGCTCCCGGAGCGTGCTGAAAAGCGGCCCGTCCAGCCCCGTCATGGCCACATTGACGATCACCAGCTTCCACTCACCGCTGGCGAGTTCCCCGAGGGCCTGGTTGGCGAGGGGCACAATGTGCACCTTCCAGCCCTCGGAATCGAGCACTTGGCGCAGCGCCGCCTGGCTCGCCTCGTCATCGTCAATGATCAGGATGCGGACTTGGGTCAAAGCGCACCCCTCTCCCGCTCGATTCAGTATAGACCGCAGCTTGGCCGGGCAGGGAAGCAGAGCGCCGCCGGGGCGCATATCAGACAAGAGCCCTGGGGCAGGGATATAATCCGCGCCGGCACGGAAGGAAAGACGCAAGTGAGACCTCCATTTCGCGAGGCCTGGCGCTGCGGCTGGCGCTTGCGCTGCCCCCACT
>JBGPZW010000219.1:0-2713 GCA_041493955.1 Terriglobia bacterium | reverse complement strand
GGCCGGGAGGCTCGCCCAGACCATCTCCGGCCCCTCGCCGGGTTGCAGCGAGGCCTGCAGATAGATAATGCCTCCGGGGCGCAGGCCCTCGAGCGGATCACCGCCCGCCAGGGCGTTGGCGTCTTGGATAGCCACGAAGTCCACCACGTTGAGCTCTGCGTGGAGCCGGACGGGCTCGGGGGCCAGGGTGAGGTAGTAGTTGGTCGGCAGGCCCCTCTTTTCCGACCCGTATTTCGGAAACGCCTGGGCGTAGAGCCCGAACAGCTCGGAGGCCACCGAAGCAATCACCTTGTTGGTGGTGACCGAGCCGAAACCTCCCACCGAATGGCCGCGTAGCGAATAGGCGTTCGCCGGACGCACGTCCGGATCGTCGGTGATCTCCAGGGCGTCCGGGTGTTTCACTCCGAGCACGAAGAAACGCCGCCCGTCCAGCCCCCTCATGTTTTCCACCGCGGCGACGAAGTGCCCGGGACGCACATCCCGCCCGCCGAGCCCGGCCACGCCGGAGTAAACATCCGGGATCCAATCCGCCTGCGTCCCGTGCGTGCCCAGAACTCCGTCTGCCAGCGCCGCCTTCACTTCCATCGTCAGCGGATTCGATTCCGCCAGGGGCACGTCGGCGCGCTCGATTACGGAAACGGCGCGGCAGTGCCGCAGTAGTTCACAGAGTTCCCGCGCGGGGAACGGACGGAAGCTCGTGATGCTGACGGTACCGACGCGCACGCCCTTGGCGCGCAGAAAGTCCACAGTGGCCTCGGCTGTTTCCATCATCGAGCCCATGCCCACCAGCGCGTATTCGGCGTCCTCCATCCGGTAGGGGCGCACCAGGCCGTAGTGCCGTCCGGTCAGCTCGCCGTACTGTTGCAGGGCGCGTTCCAGCGCCGGGAGCACGCGGTCGTAGAAATAGCGCTGCGCCACTTTCCCTTTCATGTAGCTGTCCTGGTTCTGCACCGGCCCGCTCAGCAGCGGGCGGTTCGGGTCAAACAGGCTGCGCAGGCGCTCGGCAGGGGATCCGACGAACTCGCGCATCAACTCGGGCTCCGGCAGGCGGATGGTTTCCAGCGTGTGGGTGGTCAGGAAACCGTCCTGTACGTTGAAGAAGGGAGTCTCAGAATCTTCCGCGGCGCGACGCGCGATCAGAGCCAGATCGGCGGCTTCCTGGGCGTTGCGGGCGAAAAGCATGCCCCAGCCCGTATCGGCCACGCCCATCACGTCGTCGTGCCCGCAGTGCACATTGAGCGAGTGCGAAGTCAGCGCGCGCGCGCCGATATGGAAGACCACCGGCAGGCGCTTGCCCGCGATCACGTAGAGGACTTCCTTCATCAGGATGAGTCCCTGGCCGGAGGTGAAATTGGTGACGCGCCCGCCGGCCAGCGCGAAGCCTTCGCACGCCGAGGCCGAGCTGTGCTCGGACTCGGGCTCGAGAAACTGCAGAGTTTCGCCCCACAGGTTCTGCTTGCCGTTGGCGTGTTCCACCGCGAAGCCGTCGCCCATCGGCGTCGAAGGGGTGATGGGGTAGGCGCAAGCCCCCTGCGAGATATGGGATTCGACCCAGACCACTGCGCCCGACCCGTCCGTGGTCGAGAGAATTCCCGTAAAGCGCGGTTGGGCGCGGCCCGTCACGCCAGCTTTGGCGGTTTCCGTTTGGGAGGCGAGTTCAGATGTGCCAGTAGCGTTTTTCACGACATTGTCCTTTAACCGACAGTCGGGTCGGTGCATCTTTCCTTCCAGAGTAGAGGTCTGCAGGTATCTGATATCAAGCACCTTATTCATCTGGGGGGCAAGCCCTTCCTGTCGTGTTGCGCTACATCGCGCACGCCCCTGCGCCAGCCGGCTCAGAAACGCCAAGCTTGGCCGTCTGATCCGGTCCTGCGGCGGCGGGTAACCTATGCGCCGTAAAGGAGTTGAGAAGTCAGTGCGGCCTGGGTGCAGGTGGCAGGGCAAATGCACAATCCGGGGCATGGAGGTGGATCGTGGCCACCCTGACTCCTGCGTTCCGCGCGGAAAGTGAAAGAATCCACAACGAGCATCAGTTCATCGGACACGTCCTGTCTAAGCTGGACTCTGCCCTGGATCACTTAGTGTGCTACTCCGAGGTCTATGCCAATCTGGCCAGCGCGGAGGACGTGCGCCTCTACGGTCGCCAGCTGGCGGAGCAATTCCCGGGACACTGCCGCCGTGAGGAGGCCGTGCTGCTCAATCCAGTCTCCCAAGTCAGCCCGGAGCTGCGCGAGTTCTGCAACCAGATGCGGCTCGAGCACCAGGACCTGATCGTGCGGCTGGCCACGTTCCGCGATGCCCTCGACGCGTTCGATAAGGCTGACGGTCTCTACGAGGCCGTCTGCCAGCTCAAGGAGGTGGGGAAAGATCTGATCACCGATGTGCGGCGTCACGTCGAGACCGAGGAACACGAACTGAGCGGCTTCCTATGATTGCCTTCCTGCAAGACCCGGCCCTGGTTCAAGAGGAGATCGGGGTCGAGTTGCGGCGCGTCACCCCCGCCGACCGCGAAGCTCTGGTCGAAATGTACCTGAGTTTCGAGCCCAAGGGCGCAGCCATGGGCCTGCCGCCGCGCAAAAACGTGGATAAGTGGCTCGACAGCCTGGCCGGCCACTCGAACTTTGTGGTTCTCCTCGAAGGCCACCTGGTCGGGCACGGTGCACTCTGCAGCGAGGCCGGATCGGGTGAGGTCGCCGTTTTTATCCACCAAGAT
>JBGPZW010000005.1:0-49355 GCA_041493955.1 Terriglobia bacterium | reverse complement strand
CGAGAAGCTGAAGCTGTCGTTCTTGCTGTTCGACGAAATCGAGAAGGCGTCCGACGCGCTGTGGCAGTTGCTGCTGGGGATTCTGGACAAGGCCACGCTGACGCTGGGAGACAACCGGCGCGTGGACTTGTCGGCCACGATGATTTTCCTGACCTCGAACCTGGGCAGCGGCGAGATCAGCGCGTTGATGGCCGGGGGACTCGGATTCGTGCAGCCAACCGACAAGCCTTCCGAGCAGCTCGATGGTAAGGTTGAGCGCGCGGCAATCGGAGCGGCGCGGCGGAAATTTTCGCCGGAGTTCATGAACCGGCTGGACAAGGTGGTGGTGTTCCACACGCTGCGGCCGGAGCAGCTGGAACAGATTCTGGAGATCGAGCTGGGCATGGTGCAACAGCGCGTCCTGAGCACGGTGCAAGGGCCGTTCCTGTTCCGGGTGACCTCCGACGCGCGGGGCTTCCTGCTTCGCGAAGGCACCAACATGACCTACGGCGCGCGGCACCTTAAGCGGGCCATCGAGCGGCACGTGGTCTATCCGCTGGCAAACCTCCTGGCTACCGAGCAGGTGCACATGGGTGACCGGGTGCGGATCGAGTGGGACGGCAGAGCAGAGCGCTTGATGTTCCAGAAGGAAGGAGAAGGGGCCATCATGCCCGTGGCCTCGCCACAGCCGCAGGTGGTTGCTGCGCAGGCGGCCAGCGCCAGCGGCGGCCGCTCCATCGAGGTGCCCTCTGCCGTTGCGGTAGCGGACGCAGAGACACCTGTCCGGCGTTAGCCAGCTCATCCTGTCCGAGCAGAATCACCAGTATCCATCCGGGCCGCCGCCCGGGTGTTTTCCCTCCTTTGCAGATTTGGGTATAGTGTGTCTGTTTGCACCCGAGGCAGGGGCACGGCGCGGAGCCCTCGTTCGGCTGGCTCCTTTGGAGGAGGCGACGAACCCGGCGGCCTTAGCCATCATCTAAGCATTCGTAAGGTGGAAAGGACGCAGCCTACGAGCAGCGAGAAGCACAGAGGCCCAGCCCAATGCCCTCACCAGGGAGGAACCAATGACAACGAAGTACGCTGGCATTCCCCCCGCGAGACCCGGAATCAGCCCCGGAAGTTCGACGCGTCACGTCTTCCAGCAGGCGGTGGCGCTGGTAGCGGCGTTCGCGCTGGTGCTGGCGCCGGCCGCCTGGGCCGAGCGCACGCACCTGAAACCGGGATGGAACATGTATTCGCCGCAGCAGGACGTCGAGCTGGGCCGTCAAGTCTCCAAAGATGCCGAGCGGCAAGTGCCGATGCTGGGCGACTCCCGCGTGGACAATTACCTAAACAATCTCGGACGGCGACTGGCGGCGCATGCGCCCGGCGAGCGCTATCCTTACCAGTACAAGTGCGTCAACGACCGGGCCATCAACGCCTTTGCGCTGCCGGGCGGGTTCATCTACATCAACCGTGGCGTGATCGAGGCTGCTGATAGCGAGGCACAACTGGCCGGAGTCATGGGCCACGAGACCTCGCACGTAGCTCTGCGCCACGGTACTAACCAGGCCAGCAAAGCGAGCTTCGGACAACTGGGGCTTGGCGTGCTGGGCGGCCTGTTGGGCAGCAATTCGGTGGGTGCCCTGGCGGCACAGGTGGGCGCGGGCTTCGTCGCCAATTCCATTCTGCTGAAGTATTCACGCACGGCCGAAAGCCAGGCCGACATCATGGGCACGCAAATCCTCTACGACTCGGGCTACGATCCGCGGGCCATGGCGCAGTTCTTTGAGAAAATTGAGACCGAGAGCAAAGGGAAGGACCCGCCCGAATTCTTCTCCAACCATCCCAGCCCCGAGCACCGCGTCGAGCACGTCAGCGAGGAAGTGGATCGTCTGGGCGGGCCGCCGCGCAACTACACCTCCGATTCGGATGAATTCCGCGAGATCAAGCGGTACGTGATATCGCTCCCGGCCCCGCCCAAGGCGGGCGCGCGACCGCAGCAGGGCGGAGGCGGGCGCAGCCGCCGGCCGGATCCCCCTTCCAATCGCTACCGGGAGTTCGAGAACGATACGCTGCGCATGAGCTACCCAGACAACTGGCAGGCCAACGGCCAGGGGAACGCTGTCAGTTTCGTGCCGGCGGGCGGAGTGGTGGACGACGGTCACGGTCACGCGGCGATGGCGTACGGCATGCTCGTCAGCGTCTATGAACCGCACAACGACCGGGAGAACCACGTCACTATCGAAGAGGCCACCGACCAGTTGATCGACGATATGCGCCACTCGAATCCGGCGATGCGCGTCGTCCGCGGCCATGAGCGCATGCGGCTGGCCGGCGAGCATGCCCTTTCGACCTACCTCTCGAACGATTCTCCGGTTGGCGGCCGGGAGACCGATTGGCTGATCACCGTGCTTCGGCCGGAGGGCCTGCTCTATTTTGTAGCCGTGGCGCCGGAGTCTGCCTCTACCGATTTCGAGCGAGCTTTTCACGCCATGCTCGACTCGGTCCGCCTCCGGCAGTAGAGAGAGCGGCCAGCCCTCAGTTTTCAGCTCTCAGCGAAACCTCCCGGAGGTCCAAGCCTCTGCTGCACCTCGATTCGGTTTGCACGGCAGCGCCGTGGAGCAGCCCTCAGAGATGTCAATCCGTGCCCTCTTGGTTGTGCTGGGATGAGGAATCCCGCCAGAGAAATACCTCGCTTCGCTCGGGACGACGGTGGCATGTGCCGTCGGCGTCTCGCGGACAGCTTTCCACCGGCGATGGAGCGAGCAAGCCCGCTGCCAAGATAGGGGCGCTACCGGTGGCGGGCTGAAGCCCGTCGATGCACAACTTCACGTGAACTATGTCGTGGTGGTTGAGGGCTGAGCGCTGAAAGCTTCGTCAATCTGCAGCTTCGCCGGAGGCTTTGGGAGTCCAGCGCAGGATGGGCTTGCGCGCGGCGGTGACCTCGTCGAGGCGGCCGACGCGGGTGGTGTGGGGCGCGGTCTTGACCAGTTCCGGGTTGCTGGCGGCTTCCTCGGCGATGGCGCGCAGGGCGTCGATGAACAGGTCGCACTCCTCCCGGGACTCCGATTCGGTGGGTTCAATCATCATGGCCCCGGGCACGATCATCGGGAACGCGGTGGTATAGGGATGGAAGCCGTAATCGATCAGGCGCTTGGCGATGTCGATGGTGGAGACCCCGTTCTTTTTCTGCCGCGCGTCGCTGAATACCACCTCGTGCAGCGAGGGGAACGCGTAGGGCAGCTCATAGAGGTCTTCCAGGTGCTTGCGTATGTAGTTGGCGTTGAGCACGGCGTCTTCGGTGGCCTGGCGGATGCCGGGGCCGTAAGCCAGGGTGTAGGCCAGCGCGCGCACCAGCACGCCGAAGTTGCCGCAAAAGGCGCGCATGCGCCCGATGGTCTGGGGCCGCTGGAAGTCCAGGGTGAGGGTGCCGTCGTCCCGGGGGGCCACCACCGGCACGGGCAGAAACGGCTCGAGGGGCTTCTTGACCACCACCGGCCCGGCGCCCGGCCCGCCGCCGCCGTGCGGGGTGGAGAAGGTCTTGTGGAGGTTGAGGTGCATCACGTCCACGCCGAAGTCGCCCGGGCGGGCGATGCCGGCCAGCGCGTTCATGTTGGCGCCGTCCATGTACAGCAGCGCGCCCTGGGCGTGCAGGATGGCGGTGATCTCGGCGATGTGCTGCTCGAAGACGCCGACGGTGCTGGGGTTGGTGACCATCAGCGCGGCCACCTCTTCGGTGACGCTCGCGCGCAGCCGCGCCACGTCGATCTGCCCGTGGGCGTCCGAGCGGATGTTTTCCACCTGGTAGCCGGCGATGGCCGCCGTGGCCGGATTGGTGCCGTGGGCCGAGTCCGGAATGAGCACCTTCTTGCGCGAGTGGCCCCGGCTCTCGAGATACGCGCGGATCAGCAGCAGCCCGGTCAACTCGCCCTGCGCCCCGGAGGCGGGCTGGAGCGTGCAGGCGTCCATCCCAGTGATCTCCAGCAGGCAGTGCTGCAGCGTGTCCAGAATTTTCAGGCAGCCCTGGGAGAGTTCTAGAGGCTGGTAGGGATGCTCGCTGGCGATGCCGTCCAGCCGGGCCACGTACTCGTTGACCCGCGGGTTGTACTTCATCGTGCAGGAGCCCAGCGGATACATCCCCAGGTCGATGGCGTAGTTCCAGGTGGACAGGCGCGTGAAGTGACGAACCACTTCGATTTCGCTGACCTCGGGGAAGCCCTCGAGGGACGCGCGCACCTGCGCCGCGCCCAACACCTGCCGCGCATCCACCGCGGGCACATCGAGCGGCGGCAACTCCAAGCCGCGCTTGCCCGGCGCGGACTTCTCGAAGATCAGCCCTTCGCTCTGGCTGGTGTGGCGTCCGGCTTTGCGGATGCGGTCGGTCACCGGGCTCCTCCTTAAACCGGCGTGGCCAGGACGCGGCGGAGCGCCGCCGCCAGGCGCTCGATCTCCGCGCGCGGCATGGTTTCGGTGACGCAGAGCAGGCCGCACTGGGTGAACTCGGGGTAGAAGGGGCCCAGCGGCAGCGGCCCGATGATCTTCTCACCGAGCAGGGCCTTGTTGACCCGCTCGACCGCGCGCGGCAGCTCGACGACGAACTCGTTAAACGTGGGCCCGGAAAACGCGCGCCGCACGCCGGGAATCTTTTCCAGTTCCGCGGCGGCGAAGCGCGCCTTGGCCAGGTTCTGCTCGGCCAGCTCGCGCAGGCCCTCTGGGCCCAGCAGGCAGAGATGAATCGAGGCCGCCAGCGCGCACAGCGCCTGGTTGGTGCAGATATTCGAGGTGGCCTTCTCGCGGCGGATGTGCTGCTCGCGGGTGGCCAGAGTAAGGCAGAAGCCGCGGCGGCCGTCGTGGTCGGTGGTCTGCCCGGCCAGCCGCCCGGGCATCTGCCGCACATATTTCTCGCGCGTGGCGATGACCCCTACATACGGCCCGCCGTAACTCGGCGGCAGGCCGAAGCTCTGGCCCTCCAGGGCCACGATATCGGCCTCGGCCGGCGGGCGCACCGCGCCGAGCGAGACGCCTTCGGTGACGGCCACCACCAGCAGGGCCTCTTTAGCGTGGGCGATCTCGGCAAGCTCCGGCACCTGCTCCAGAACACCAAAAAAGTTGGGCGACTGCACCACCACCGCGGCGGTCTCAGTGCTGACCGAAGCGCGCAGCGCCTCGGCGTCGATCTGGCCCGAGGCGGTAAAAGCCACCTCATCCAGCCGCAGGCCCAGGTTGTGGCCGTAGGTCGCCAGCACCTGGCGGTATTCCGGGTGCACCGTGCTGGCCAGGGACACGCAGTGGCGGCCGGTCAGCCGCTCGGCCATCAGCACCGCTTCGGTCAGCGCCGTCGAACCGTCCCACATCGAGGCGTTGGCCACCTCCTGCCCGGTGAGCTGGCACATCAGCGTCTGGAACTCGAAAATGGCCTGTAGGGTGCCCTGACTGATCTCCGCTTGGTAGGGCGTGTAGGAGGTCAGGAATTCGCCGCGCTGCAGCAGCGCGTCGGTCACCACCGAGCGCAGGTGGGGGTACACGCCGGCGCCCAGAAAGCAGCTGTAGCCTCGCGAGTTCTCCCCCGCGCGGGCCCGGAAATAGTCGATGATCTCCATCTCCGAAAGCGGGCCGGGCAACCGCAGCGGCTTCTGCAGCCGCAGGGCGGCAGGGATGGAGGTGAACAGTTCTTCCGCCGACCGCAGGCCCAGGGCCTGCAACATCGCCTGCCGCTCGGAGGGACTCTTGGGGAGGTAGCGCATCAGGCCGAGGCTTCCTTCTGCTTTGCAGCGAGGTAGGCCTCATAGGCGGCCGCGTCCATCAGGCTCACCAGTTCTGCGGAGTTCGCCAGCTTCAACCGGATCAGCCAGGCCGCGCCGTGCGGGTCCTGGTTGATCAGCTCAGGGGCGCTGGCCAGCGCGGCGTTGACCTCGGTCACTTCGCCGGAGGCCGGCGAATAGATCTCACTGACGGCTTTCACCGATTCCACCGTGCCCAAGACCTTCCCGGCTTCCAACCGGGCACCCACCTTGGGCAGCTCCACAAACACCACGTCGCCCAGCTCGTGCTGGGCATAGTCGGTGATGCCCACTCGGCCCGTGCTGCCCTCCACGCGGATCCATTCGTGCTCTTTGGTGTAGCGGTAGTCGCTGGGATACATCGCTGCTCCTCGGTGGCTTAGCTACTTCGGCCGCTTATAAAACGGTAACTGGACGATCTGCGCCGGCGCCCGATTGGCGCGGATGCCGATCTCGATCGCAGTGGCCACGGCACCCAAAGATGGCGGCACGTAGGCTATGCCGATGTTTTTCTTCAGAAATGGCGCGGGCGAGCCACTGGTGACGCGCCCCACCTCGGCGCCACCGGCAAACACGGGGCAGGCGTCGCGCGCGATGAGCCGATCCCGCATCTCGAAACCGACCAGGATGCGATCGACACCTTTTTCCTTCTGGCGCACGAGGACATCGCGACCGAGGAAGTCGCCCTTGTCGAGCTTGCAGATCCAGGCAAGGTTAGCTTCCCAGGCCGTCGTGGTCTCGTCGAGTTCGTGACCGTAGAGGCACATGCTGGCTTCCAGGCGCAGGGTGTTACGCGCACCCAACCCGCACGGCACCATGCCCACGGGCTTGCCCGCCTCGAGCAGGTCGTTCCACATCTTCTCCGAGTGCTGGGGCGCAAAATAAATCTCGAAGCCATCCTCGCCGGTATAGCCCGTGCGTGCGATCAGGCAGTCCACGGCGTTCACTTTGCCGAAAGTGAAGTGGTAATAGCGAATTGGGTCGAGCGGCACCGGAGTGAACCGCTGCAGGATGCCGACGGCTTTGGGTCCCTGGATGGCCAGTTGGGTATAGCGCGGGCCAGCGTTTTCCACTTCGACGCCAAACGTGTTGTGGCTGCGGATGTGCTCGAAATCCTTGTCCTGATTGCTGGCGTTGACGCAGAGGAAGTAGTGCGTGTCGGAGATCTTGTGCACCAGCAGATCGTCGACGAAAGTGCCCTGCGGGGTCATCAGGCCGGAGTACTGCGCCTGGCCGATGACAAGCCTTGCGGCGTTGTTGCAGGTGACCTTTTGGACCAGCTCGAGCGCGCGCGCCCCGCGGATCTCAATCTCGCCCATGTGACTCACGTCGAACAACCCGACGGCGGTCCGCGTGGCCAGGTGTTCCTGGATGATGCCGGAATACTCGACGGGCATGTCCCAGCCGCCGAAGCTGACCATCTTAGCCCCCAGGCGGCGATGGGCTTGGTTCAGGGCGGTTTTCCGGAGTTCGGTCGTCGGAGATGTCACAGACAGTTCTCGAAGACTCGCGGCGGACGGGGAAGTTAGCATGCGTGCTGCGGGGTGTCAAGAAAGTCCAGCGTATCGGGACTGAGGCATCCGGGCAACTTGCGTCTTGTCGTGGCCGGAGGCGTCGCATATAGTCAGGCGAGAGGCGACAATGACCGAACCGGTCCTGTGCGCGCTCTGCGAGAAACCAGAAACCGACTGCAAGTGCGACCGCTTTTGCTGGCTCTGCAAGGGGCAGTACAACATCCGCATGTGTGTGGACGGGCAGTACTACTGCCCGGATTGCCGCGAGGCTTGCGACATCCG
This sequence comes from Terriglobia bacterium, assembly GCA_041493955.1. Lineage (GTDB taxonomy): Bacteria > Acidobacteriota > Terriglobia > Acidiferrales > UBA7541 > QHYU01. Next base: position 41,818 of record JBGPZW010000005.1, on the reverse strand, counting down.
CGTGGTGGATGGCCTTGGTCGGTGAGATGTACCGTGTCCTGCTCAAGCTGCCCCGCGATCCGCGTCTGGTCGCGGGGGTCGGCGGCGCGGTGGGCTACTTCGCTGACCGGATCGGGTTTGACGCGCACGCGCGGGCGGACCTGATCGCCGCCGCCGAGAAGACCTGCCGTGTAACCTTCCCCTTACTAACCTCCCCGGATGACACACTCGACGTTCTGGTCGAGGGTTTCTCCGATCGCATCGAAGTGAACCTAGAGCACCACGGCCAGGCGATTCCCACGGCGGGGCTGGAGACTTTTGCCTTTCCCGGTACGGAGGAGGCCACACCGGGCCGGCTGAGCGGGCTGGCGCTTCTCGCGCGGGTGGACCGGGTGCTCTACGACACCGAGGGCAACACATCCCGCATGCGACTGGTCAAGTACGTCGGTGGAAAACCTAAGAGTTAGTCGAGGGCTGCCGGCCAGCAGCCGCGAACAGCCACGAATGCTGCGGAAAGATCCCTCGCGGAGTTTACCCCGACGAAGCCGGGGCTTGCGATGCTCCCCGCCGGAGGGGAAGCACGCGCCGCTACATTTTCACCACGAAGGTATTGCGGCGAATCAGCGAAAGCATCTGGTCATCGCTCAGCGCGATGCGCAACTCCAGGCGATCGCCACGCGGGGTGATGCGAGTTTCATCGAGCAGCCGGGCCAGGTCCGGATTGCTCTGACTTTCCTGGTAGCGGCGGTACATGATGCCGGCCTGCAGCATGGCAGCAAAGGTGTTGGCGTCGTCAGGAGAGCTGCAGACCGCCTGGAAGCGGGCGTCGAGCCCGCTGCTGGCATCGATGTTGATCATCAGCGCCTGAAGCTTGTCCACGAGCTGCCCGGCTTGCGGGAACTGCGCGGTCTCCGGAATGAGTTGCTGCATGGCCAGCCGGGTGTATGCCGGGTTGAGCACCAGCCAGACTACGCCGCGGCCGTTGGTTTCGTTGATCAAGGGAAAAAACTTTTCATTCCGCAGCAGGCCTTCCTCGGCGCCGAAGCGCACTTCAATGAGCTTCTCGAGCATCTCGCGGTGGCCAAAGGCGGCGGTGTTGGAATCAATGAACAGGAAGAAGAGGTCGTTGGGCCCGGAGCCGCTGCCGAAAGCGAACAGGGTGTACCCGCGCACCTTGGCGGTGGGCAGCTTCTGCGTTTTGAAGAACGCTTCGGCGGAAGCGGGCTGGAATTGTCCCAGCGCGACGCCCACGATCTGCTCGCTGGTGGGCACGCCCGCATTTGCACCTTCTCCCGCCTTCGACACCCGGGCCGGGATCAGCGCCCAGGCCAGCTCCTCGACCTGCGTATTGGGGTCCACGCCGGCCGAGGCCAGAAATTGCTCAAACTGGCGGAAGCGCGAGGGCAGCATCTGCTCCTGAAGCTGGGGAAACCACTTGAACTGCCGCGCTTTCTTCAAGTCGGCATAGGCGAATTCACCGACTTCCTTGGGGAACATGCCGATGATGTCCGTGCCCAGCGTGCCGGCGCGGCCGGCCGCCGGCAGCGCGAGCAATGCTGCCACTAGGATTACCCCGCAGAGAAGCTTTCTGAAGTTCACAGGTCACCTCTTCAGGCGAACCATCACCATCCGGGTTGTCCCCGGCGGCTGCGAGGCTCGCCTCAATCGTTAATGCCCGGCGGTCACCGGGCTGGCGGCCAGCCGCGCTTCAAGCGCAGCTGCTCGTTTCTGCATCGCGGCTACATAAGAGCTGTCGGTGATCGATTCCAGATTGATGGCCACGTTTTCGAGTGCCCCGCGTGCGCCCGCGGCGGCCATCAGCCGCCCCACGCACAGGTCCGAGAGCATAGAAGCCGCGGAGATCGATTCGAGTTGCCCCAGGCGTTCATAAAGTTCTACGGCGGCTTCTGCCACTTGCAGGGGCACCTCGGCGGCGCCACGCGTGGCGCGCTGGATGGCGGCGTCGCGGCACTGCGCTTCCTCGGCAGATTCCTTGGGCAGCTTGAAGGCAGCCATCACCGCCTCGTACGAGGCGGCATCGCGGTCGATCGCTTCAGCCAGCTTCTCTGCCGCGGTATGCAGCTCGGCCACTGCCGCGCTCAGCTCCGCGACGTGCGCGGCCTGGGATTTCTTCTTGCGCGAGAGGCCGGCGACCATCTGCCCGAGGCTCGCCGCCAACGCTGCGGCCAGCGCGGCCACGGAGCCGCCGCCCGGCGTCGCGGAAGGTTCGGCCACCGCATGCAGGAACGGCCGCGCCAGAGCGGCGAGTTTTCCGGGGGCTTCGAGCGGCACGCCCGAAAGCGCCGCGGCCAGACGGTTCTCCAGAACCTGTGCGGGAGAGAAATTCTCCAGTTGCAAGTAGAAATCGGCGGTCATTTCGATCGCCTTCTTCGGCACCAGCCCGACGATTTCGCTTCCGACGATCTGGCAGCCATAGCGCTCGGCTTCTCGCCTGACCATCTCGAAGACGCGATGGATGGGTGTTTGCTCGAAATCGGTCAGGTTGATGGACACCTGAGCCAGGCCGCGGGCCTTCAGGTCCACGCCCATGCCCTTGGCGTAGCGCAGCCCGCCGCTCGAGAAGCGGATGGCTTTGGCGATCTTGCTGGCGATGCTGACATCGGGCGTATTCAAATTGATGTTGTAGGCGATCAGGAATTTCCGCGCCCCCACCACTGTGGCGCCGGCAGTGGGATGCAGGCGCGGCTCGCCCACGTCGGGCGCGCGGTCGGGATTTTTCAAGACTTCTTCGCGCACGCCCTCGAACTGGCCCTTGCGGATGTTTTCGAGGTTGATGCGCTCGGGTCGCTCGGCCGCGGCTTCGTAGAAATAGACGGGGATGCGGTAGCGCTCCCAGATTTCGCGGCCGACTTTCTTGGCCAGCGCAACGCAATCTTCGATGGTGACGCCTTCGATGGGGATGAACGGGACGACGTCGGTGGCGCCCAGGCGCGGGTGAGCGCCGGTATGGCGCGTGAGGTCAATCAACTCGGCGGCCTTACCCACGCCAAGCAGCGCCGCCTCAGCGACCGCTTCCGGCTCGCCGGCCAGGGTGATGACCGAGCGGTTGTGGTCAGCGTCCGATTCGCGGTCAAGCACATAGACACCCTGGACCGCGCTCATCGCCGCGACCAGCGCGTCCACTTTCGCGGCGTCGCGCCCTTCGGAAAAATTCGGCACGCATTCGATCAGGCGTTTCATGGCTGTAACGGTGCGACGTGGTCACCCCGAGAAGGGCAGGGAGGTCTCAGAGGGTTGCCTCGCTGCGCCCGGAATGACAGCGACACAAAAAGCTCAGTTCAACCTTCGCGCGAAAAGATGACTTCCCCCCGCTTGAACGTCAGCCAGCAATGGTTGACCCCGAAATAATACGGGATTTCGCGGTAGTCGGCCAGATCGAACACCGCCAGGTCTGCGTATTTGCCAACTTCGATCGAGCCAAAGCGGTCTGCGCGCCGCAGCGAATATGCGGCGTTGATCGTGGCGGCGGCCACCGCCTCGGCCGGCGTCATGCGCATCTGCGTGCAGGCGAGCGAGAGGATCATCGGCATACTGAGCGTGGGGCTGGTGCCGGGATTGAAATCGGTGGCCAGCGCGACGACGGCGCCCGCGTCGATCAGCGCCCGCGCCGGCGCGTAGTGTGCGAAGCCGAAATGGAAGCAGCAGCCCGGCAGCAGCGTGGCGACAACGTCCGATGCGGCGAGCGCGCGGATGTCACTACGATTGATTTTTTCAAGATGGTCGGCGCTCGCGGCCTCGAGTTCCACCGCGAGCCGCGCGCCGCCGGTGCGCGCGAGTTGCTCGGCGTGCAGGCGCGGTTCGAGGCCGCAGGCCCGCCCCGCGGTCAGGATGCGCCGCGCCTGGGCGACGCTGAAGGCGCCGCGGTCGCAATAGACATCGCAGAATTGCGCCAGGCCCTCGAAGGCCACCGCTGGGATCATCTGCCGCACGAGCAAGTCCACATAGGCGTCCGAATGACGGCGAAATTCCGGCGGCACGACGTGCGCGCCCAGAAACGTCGAGACAATGTCGAGAGGTTGCGTGCCCCGCAGCTCGCGCTGCAGTTCCAGAATTTTCAACTCACTCGCGGAGTCAAGACCGTAGCCGCTCTTGGCTTCAACGGTCGTGGTGCCATGTGCCGCAAAGGATCGAAGCACGGCGAGCGCCCTTTCCATCAGGGCCTGGGGCGAAGCGCGGCGCAGCTTGCGCACGGTGGAAAGGATGCCGCCGCCGGCGCGGCCGATCTGTTCATAGGTGGCGCCGGCGATGCGCTGCTCGTATTCGTCGGCGCGACTGGCAGGAAATATTAGATGCGTGTGCGAATCCACAAAGCCCGGCAGGACGATGCGACCGCCCACGTCGAGCTTGCGAGCGCGCCGCGCCTCGGCGAGCCGCTCGACCTGCCTCCGGCTTCCAACCGCGGCGATGCGGCCCTCGCGCACGAGCACGGCGCCGTCGCGGATGGTTCGGGGATCGGCCAGAGCGCGGCCGCGACGCGGTACCGGGCCGCCGAGCGTCAACAACTGCGCGCAGCCGGTGATTAGGAGAGTACGTGACATTCGCCGCCGATTCTAACGGTTGTGGGTGTGCCGCGCCACACCGCGTTCGGAAGTCGCGCCGGATTGCCTCGTAACCCGTCCCGCGCTAACATTGCGTTTGCCAGGCATTCTGCTGAGGGAGGAGGTTATGCCTCAATATCAGTTTTCCTGCAACGCCTGCCGGAAAGAGTTCGCGGTCGTTCTGACCCTAGCGGAGTTCGAGAAGAGCGGGATCAAGTGCCCCCACTGCCGCAGCACAAAAGTGGAACAAAAGTGGGCGGCCTTTTACGCCGTCACCTCGAAGAAGAGCTAGGCAGCCAGGGCCCGCGGGTGCAGCCGGCTATCCCGCTTGTTGGCGGTGCGCCCCGCAAGCCGCGGGACATTGCTCTCCTATCGCTGCTTTCTCTCGAGAACGCGGCACCAATTCCTCAGCAAAGCAATCCTATGCCAAGGCCCGCACGGGTGGGAAGACAAGGCCGTCCTACCCCTACTTCATCGGGATCTTGACGCCAGCCTTGCGGGCGAATTCGATTGCCTCAGCGTAGCCGGCGTCGGCGTGGCGCGCGACGCCTATGCCCGGGTCGTTGGTGAGCACGCGCTCGATGCGCGCGGCCATCTCCTTGGTACCGTCGGCCACCGTTACCTGTCCTGCGTGCTGCGAATAGCCGATACCTACGCCGCCGCCGTTGTGGATCGAAACCCAGGAGGCGCCGCTCGCGGTATTGAGCAGGGCATTGAGCAGTGCCCAGTCGGCCACGGCGTCCGAGCCGTCGAGCATTTTTTCGGTTTCGCGGAAGGGCGAGGCCACGGAGCCGCAATCCAAATGATCGCGGCCAATGACGATGGGCGCTTTGAGCTCGCCGCGTGCGACCAGGTCGTTGAGCGCCAGGCCGAACTTGTCGCGCTCGCCGTAACCCAACCAGCAGATGCGCGCGGGCAAGCCCTGGAAGCGCACGCGCTTCTGAGCCAGGCGAATCCAACGGCTCAGGATTTCGTCGTGCGGGAAAAGCTGCAGTACCAGCTCGTCGGTGCGGTGAATGTCTGAGGGCTCACCGGACAGCGCGGCCCAGCGGAACGGCCCGCGGCCTTCGCAGAACAGCGGCCGGATGTAGGCCGGCACGAAGCCGGGGAAATCGTAAGCGTCCTTCACGCCCTGCTGGAAGGCAAAGGTGCGGATGTTGTTGCCGTAATCAAATGTCACCGCGCCGAGCTTCTGCAAATCCAACATGCCCCGCACGTGCAGGGCGATGGATTCCATCGCCTGCTTGCGGTACTCCTCCGGGTCTCGCCCGCGCAGCTCGAGAGCTGCTTCGAGCGAGATCCCGCGCGGCACGTAGCCGTTCAGCGGATCGTGCGCGCTGGTCTGGTCGGTCAGCAGGTCGGGCACGACGCCGCGCTTGGCCAGCTCCGGAATGACGTCAGCGCAGTTGCCCACCAGCCCGACCGAGGCCGCCTCGCGCTTGCGCACGGCGTTCTTTAGAATGCGCAATGCTTCATCGAGGTCGTTGACCATGATGTCGCAGTAGCCGGTCTTCACCCGCCGCTTGATGCGCTCCGGATCCACGTCAATGCCGAGGAACGCGCCACCGTTCATCGTCGCCGCCAACGGTTGGGCGCCGCCCATGCCGCCCAGACCGCCGGAGACCACGAGTTTCCCGGCTAGGTCGCCGTGGAAATGTTTGCGCGCGGCGGCGGCAAAGGTTTCGTAAGTGCCCTGCAGGATTCCCTGGGTGCCGATATAGATCCAGCTTCCCGCGGTCATCTGGCCGTACATCATCAGGCCGGCGCGCTCGAGTTCACCGAAGTCCTTCCAGTTGCTCCAGTGGCCGACCAGGTTGGCGTTGGCGATCAGCACGCGCGGGGCGTAGGGATGCGTGCGGAAGATGCCCACCGGCTTGCCCGACTGCACCAGCAGCGTTTCATCGTTTTCGAGGGCGCGCAGCGATTCCACGATGGCCTGGAAACACTTCCAGTTGCGCGCGGCTTTGCCCGTGCCGCCGTAAACGATCAACTCCTCAGGCCGCTCAGCAACTTCGGGATCGAGGTTGTTCATCAGCATGCGCAGGGCGGCTTCCTGCTGCCAGCCCTTGCAGGAGACGGTCGTGCCGCGCGGGGCGCGCACCGGCTGGTAGCCCACCGAGTTCTCCACGCTGAGCTTCGTCATGGCGTTATACCTCAGCCTCATCTTAACGCAGCTCGGGGAGGCTTTGCAGCGCGGAAGGTCCATTGCGCGGAGCCGTGCCGCTGCGTTAGATTGATGGCCATAACGTTCATGGGCTATCCCTCACTCACGCAATGCTTACTCGAAGCGGTGGACCGCTACGGGAACCCGCGCGCGCAGATGTGCAAGACGGACGGCCAGTGGCAAAGTATTTCTGCAGGTGAAATGCTACGACGCATCGCGGGACTCTCCCGCGCGCTGGCCGAGCTGGGCGTGAAGTCCGGCGACCGCGTCGGCCTGTATTCCCCCAACCGGCCGGAGTGGCACGTCGCCGATTTCGCCATCCTCGGGCTTGGCGCAGTGAACGTCCCCATCTATTTCAACGAGTCCCCAGAGCGGATGATCTACATCCTGAGTCACTCGGGTGCGAAGGTGGTGGTCACGGCGGGCGCGGAGCAGGCACGACGGCTGCTGGCTTGCCGCGAGCGCCTGGAGACGCTCGAGCGCGTGATCGTCGCGGGCGCGCCGTCGGAGATCAGTGGCGACGTCCTACGCTACGAGACGCTGATTGCCGGAGCGGGTGAAACCGAGGTGGCCGCCTACCGGCGCCGCGCCGCGGAGGTCACCTCCGACATGCTCGCCACGCTCATCTACACCTCGGGCACCACGGGCGAGCCCAAGGGCGTGATGCTGACGCACTCGAACATCAGCTCGAACCAGGCCGACTCCTTCCGTACGCACAACTACAGCCCGCGGGACACCGCGCTGGAGTTCCTGCCGCTTGCGCACGTCTACGAGCGCCTGATGGGCTACGGCTACCTGTTCCACGGCGTGAGCATCGCCTATGTGGAAAGCATGGAGCAGGTGCCGGCCGCGCTGCTGGAGATTCGTCCCACGGTGGGCGCGGCCGTGCCACGCTTCTTTGAGAAGTTCTACGCCAACATGATGGAAACCGGGCACCGCGCGACGGGCTTCAAGCGCCGGATCTTTGATTGGGCGCTGCGCGTGGCCGGCGAGGCCATGCCTTGGCGCGCTTACCAGCGGGCCGTGCCGCTGCGCGTCAAGCTCGAATGGCTGCTGGCCAACTGGCTGGTTTATTCCCGGATCCGCGCGGGACTCGGCGGCCGGATGCGCGCGTTCATTTCTGGTGGCGCGCCGCTGGCGCGCGAGCTGGCTGAGTTTTTCTGGACTGTTGGCGTGCCCATCTATCAGGGCTACGGCCTGACGGAAACCTCGCCGGTAGTCTCCAACAACGTGCCCGACGCGAACCGCGTGGGCACGGTCGGCAAGACCATCCCCAACGTTGAGGTGCGCATCGCCGCCGACGGCGAAATTCTTGTGCGCGGGCCATGCGTGATGCGCGGCTACTTCCTGAAACCTGCCGAGACGCGTGAGGTGTTGAGTGAGGACGGCTGGCTGGCCACCGGCGACGTCGGCTACCTCGACCCCGACGGCTACCTGGTCGTCACCGACCGCAAGAAAGACCTGCTGAAGACCGCCGCGGGAAAATTCGTGGCGCCGCAGCCGATCGAGAACACGCTGAAGACCAGCCCGTTTATCCTCAACGCCGCGGTGGTAGGCGACAAGAGGAAATTTGTCGCCGCGCTCATCGTGCCGCATTTCGCCAACGTCGAAGCCAGAGCGCGCGAGCTGGGCATAGAATGTTCTTCCCGGGCAGAGCTGGCCGCGCATCCCTGGGTACATGAACTGATCGGCAAAGAGATCGCCCGCCTCACCACGCATCTCGCCCAGTACGAAACCATTAAGCGCTTCGCCGTGCTCGATGAAGATTTTACTTTCGACAATGGCGGCCTCACGTACACCATGAAGCTCAAACGGCGCGTCATCGACCAGCGTTATCTCGACGTCATCGACCAGCTCTACGCTGACCTGGAAGAGCCCCGGCCGCTCTCGCGCGATTAGCTCCCCGGCGGGGCGGGAGGGTCTGTGCGCGATCTCCTGCGGTTCCTCTGGCTTCCCACCCCTCGTTGTCGGGGTCACCGTGGCGTGGACTTGGCTCGACACAGTCCTCAGCTGGCGAGGCCCGCACTGGCCCTGGGTCGGGCGGTTCCTCGTCGTGACGGGTGCTGCCCTCGTCGCGTGGTGCTCTGTCCTGTTCCGGCGGATCGGCGAGGGCACATCCCACCCCTTCGTCGCCAAGACTAAAGACGCTGGTGACCTCCGGGCCTTACCGGTACGTCCGCAACCCGATGATGTGGGGCGTGGGAATGATCCTGATGGGAACGGCTCTCTGGCTAGGATCTGTCGGAATGTGGTTCGTGCCCTTCTAAGAAGAACGTGACATGGAACGACAATTCGGCGAAGAATACCGCGCGTATTGCCAGAATGTTCCGCGCTGGTGGCCCCGTATTCGCGTGCGGTAAACACGCATGAATTGCGGCGAGCCCGGCCTTTCCCTTTGCGGTTTTGTGAGGCGCAGCTCGAGGAGTAGAATCAAGGCAGGAGCAAAACCCAATGGCCGATCAACTGGTGATTGCCGGCCGCGCGTTTCGTTCGCGGCTGATTGTGGGTACGGGAAAGTACCGCAGTTTTCAGGAGATGGTCCGGGCACACGAAGCCTCGGGCGCGGAGGTGGTCACCGTAGCGGTGCGCCGCGTCAACCTCACCGACCGCACCAAGGAATCGCTGCTGGACTATATCGACCGCAAGAAATTCTTCATTCTGCCCAACACCGCGGGTTGCTACACCGCCGAGGAAGCCATCCGCACGGCGCGGCTGGGGCGCGAGGTCGGGTTGTCCGAATGGGTGAAGCTGGAGGTGATCGGCGATCAGCAGACGTTGTTTCCGGACACCGAGCAATTGGTGGCGGCAACGAAGACTCTAGTGAAGGAAGGCTTCATCGTGCTGCCCTACACCAACGACGACCTGGTCGTCGCGCGCAAGCTGATCGACGCCGGTGCCGCGGCGGTGATGCCGCTGGGCGCGCCAATTGGCTCGGGCATGGGCATCCAGAACGCTGCCAACCTCCGCATCCTCCGCGAACGCGTTACGGAAGTGCCCCTCATCGTGGACGCGGGCGTCGGCACCGCGTCCGACGCCACCGTGGCCATGGAGCTGGGCGCCGACGGCGTGCTGATGAATACCGCCATTGCCGAAGCGCAGGACGCCGTGCTGATGGCCGAAGCCATGCGCGATGCCGTTGAAGCCGGCCGCAAAGCGTATCTGGCGGGCCGCATCCCCAAGAAGCTCTACGCTTCGGCATCGAGCCCCCTCGCGGGCGTGGTTCGGTAAGAGATCGGATCACTTGTTACGTTTCTCGGGAGGTTTTGTTGCGGGACCCTCTCATCTCACCCCATTACCGGCTTAGCGACTGGCGTCAGTTAGACTTCCATCAAAAGACTAGTTGGTTGAAGGCGATCGATATCGTCGAAGACCGGATCCGCGGAAGATTCATAGATTGGGTCGACAGCATTGCGGATAAACGCTTCTCTGGCTTCGCGGTCATTGCGCTGGATTGTCTGTTACTCGAAACCATCTATGGCTTCCAATCAGGACGGGCTTCTGAGGGCCGGTGCTGCGTTTACGAGGCCTTTCTCACGGGCTCCAAGCATTTCGGCTTCGACAGAAAGACGGCGAGATTGTTCTGTGAAAACATCCGCAACGGCCTCATCCACGACACTGAAACCCGTAAGAAATGGCTAATCGAACAAACTCAACCACCCGGAAAGATCATCGAACAGGACAGCGAAGGGAATTTCGTTCTTAACCGCTCGCTTTTCCACTGTGCTCTCAAGGCCGAATTTTCCGAATGGATTTCTCAAATGAGGGCCGGGGATGCCGACGCAAGAAAAAAGATGAAAGCTAGAATGGAGCAGATAATTGACAGACATTTTCAACTTTGAGCACCGTAGCTACAGTGTGCGGAAGAGCAGGTGCCAGGTCACGTTGACCAGCGCGTGGACCAGCGCCGAGGCGAAGATCGAGCCCGCCCGCCGCCACGCCCGGCCGTAGAAAAACCCTGCAATCGTAGCCAGCAACACGTATCGCCAGTTGGGAAACACATTGTTGTTGGTTATGTGTGCGAGGCCGAAAATCACCGCAGCCGCGATCAGGCCGGGAGTTGCGCCGCCGAGCGTTCTCGAGAGTAGATTCTGCAACAGCCCACGAAACAGGAACTCTTCCGGCCAGGCGGTCAACAAGAAGATTCCCAGTGCGGTGAGCGGCAGTGCCTTCAGCCGGTCGAATGAGGGATCAAAGCGGATGAAGCCGATGGCTTGACCCAGCGGAATCGCAATCGCGGCCAGCAGCACGAAGTTCAATCCGACCGCGCGGCCCGTGCCGCGTCCCCAGGCAATCGTGTAGCCGACGCCGTCCAGCCGCCGCACGAAGAGAAACGCGACAATGCCCACGTTTAACGCCAGCAAGACAGTCAAGACATAGCTCAGCCGCTGGTTCGGGTAAGGCCAGAGATCGGAGAGCCAACGGAATTTCACGGGTACCCAGAGGGCAACAATCGCGGCGTAATCTTGCCATGTGCCCGCCGGCCGTTTGCCGGCGCTCGCCACCAGCAGGACGGGTAACAGCGCGTAGGCGACGGCAATCCCCGCCCGCCACCACGCAAAATTATTTGTCCCCAAGGCGTAAATCAGGTATGCAAGGAGCGGCAAGAGCGTGACAGCCAGGCCGCCGCGCGGGCCAAGCAGCCGGGCGAGGCGTTCCTGGACGCCCCGTCCAGCGAGCAGGACGACCACGGCCAGGAAGAAGGCAAAGATGCCCAGGGTGACGGCGAACCGGTGGCCGCCGTATCCCAACCAGGTGCCGTAGAATGCTGCGACGAAGCCCAGGGCGGCCCAGAGTCCGAGCGCAGCAGCAAGACCCAGTTGGCGTTCGCCGGACATGGCGCGATAGTTTAACGCAGAGGCTCCTCCGGTTTGACGGGTTTCGGATGAATGGAGACCAGTCATGAGCGAGGTGCCGCAAACCTCTTCTGATGCAAGGAACTGATATGGGCGAGCAACCGAAAATGCGCTTGACCTACATTGACTGGATGCGCGGGCTGGCCTGCCTGCTGATGTTCCAGACGCACTGTTACGACTCCTGGTTGTCCGATGGGCAGCGCTCCACGCAATTCTTCAAGTGGTCGCAGTTGGGCGGCACGCTGCCGGCGCCGCTGTTTCTCTTCCTGGCCGGCATATCCTTTGCGCTGGTGACCGACAAGCTGCGCCGGCGCGAGGTCGCGCAAAACGACATTGCGCACACCACCATCCGCCGCGGCGCAGAGATCTACGGCCTCGGGCTGCTCTTTCGCGTGCAGGAATTCATCCTCGGACAGCCCGGTGCGCCATGGACCGACCTGCTCCGCGTGGACGTGCTCAACATAATCGGGCTATCTATGATGCTGATGGGCTTGGTCTGTCGCCTGACCGCTGGAATTGGCAGGAAGGAGGACGCGACCGGCAGCCGCACAGTCAGCATTCTGGCGGCATCCAGCGTGGCGCTGGCCGTGGCCCTGGTCACACCGCCCCTGTGGACCACCTGGCGGCCGCGCTGGCTGCCGTGGTTCCTCGAGTCCTACCTTAACGGTGTGCACATCTATCCGCAGCCGCAGGCGTGGTTGTTTCCGCTGTTTCCGTGGACGGCATTCGCCTTTGCCGGCCTGGCGGTGGGTTTCCTGTTGCTGGGCGATTGGGCGCGACGCAATGAAGCACGCACGGTGGCCCTGTTGGGCGCGGGAGGCGCTGCGGTGGGAGCTCTCGCGTGGCGGCTCGACGCCCAGCCGCGGCAATTTTACGCTGTTTATGATTTCTGGCACACCAGCCCCAACTTCTTTCTGGCTCGCATCGGCGTTCTGCTGGGCATTCTACTGGGCAGCTACGTATGGTGCCGCTGGGGCGCGGCGCAGTGGGGCATCAGTCCCATCATCCAGTTGGGACAAACCTCGCTGCTCGTGTACTGGGTGCACATCGAGTTCGTCTACGGCCGATTCTCCATCCTGCCGAAGCGCTCGATGAGCATCCAAACAGCGACGCTGGGCCTGCTGGCAATCTTCCTGGCCATGGTGCTGCTCTCGTGGGTGAGAACGCGGCTCAAGGGTCGCGGAGCTGAGGTGCTGGGATGGTTTCGCCGCCCGGCACGCGCGGAGTAGCCCTTATCTCTTCGGTGTTTCCTGCTTGGCGGGCGGCGCGGGCAGCTTGAAGATGAGCTCGCCCGGCCGGGCCAAGCCCATCTCTTCACGGGCGATGCGCTCAATCATGCGGGGATCGTTCTTGAGCGCCTTCACCTGGCCGTCGAGCTCGCGGTTTTCTGCGTTGACGCGATCAATCTCCCGGCGCAGTTGTTCGATCTCCTTCTGCGTGCGCCGCATAGCCAGAAAGCCGTGCGCTCCAAAGATGTCGTGAATCAGCAGGGCAAACAGCGCCACGGCCAGAATCGTGCGCAGGTGGCGGCGGAGGAATGACGGCGGAGGCGCAAGCCGGCTCATCGGTGGTGCCCTTTGGCTGCGGCGGCGAAAATCCAGGCTCGAGCCTCCTCGGCCAGTTGCGACGCTCCCGCAGCAGTGGCCGCCTCGGTGTAGATCCGCAGGAGCGGCTCGGTGCCCGAGAGCCGCAGGAGAATCCACGAGCCGTCGTCGAAGATCAGCTTCAACCCGTCCGTGCGATCGGTTTCCGCCACGCGGCGCCCCAGAAACTTCGAAAAATCTTCCTTCAGCCGTTCGACCGTGCGCCCCTTGACGTCGTCCGGCAGGTGGAGGTTGGTGCGCAGCGGCCAGAACTCCGCGCCCACGCGCCGGAACAGACTCTGCAATTGCTCGCGCAGCGGCGCGCGCCGTGCGGCGATCATCTCGGCCACGAGCAGGCCGGCCAGAATGCCGTCCTTCTCCGGCACGTGCCCACGGATGGAGAGGCCGGCGCTCTCTTCGCCGCCGAGCGCGATTTTGTCCTGCTGGATCAGCTCGCCGATGTATTTGAAGCCCACTGGCGTCTGATAGCACGTCACGCCGTGGTGTCGCGCGACGGCGTCGAGCAAGTGCGTGGTGGCCACGCTGCGTGCCGCGGGGAGCCGCCACCCGCGCGTTTCAACCAGATAGTCGTAGAGCAGCGCGAGAATATGGTTGGGCGAAAACCAGAAACCGTCTTCATCGAGAATGCCGAAGCGGTCCGCGTCGCCGTCGGTGGCAAGGCCGACCTGCGCTTTGTGTTCGAGCACGGCGTCGCGCAGCGGGGCCAGGTTGTCTTCGGAGACGTCCGGGCCGGTGCCATCAAAGAGGACGTCGCGGCCGGTGCGAATGGCCGCTGCGGTGATGCCGTGATCGGCCAGCGCGCGGTCGAGGTAGCCGGCGCCGCAGCCGTGCAGCGGGTCGCAAACAATCTTGAGCCGGGCCTTGCGAATGGCGTCGAATTTCACCAGCTCGCCGAGGCGAGTGAGATACGACTCGCGCGGGGATATTCTTGTGAATTCGTCGGTCGGATGGCCTGCGGGACGCTCCGGGGGGTGCGCCAGGAGTTTCGCGACGCGCGCTTCGATCTCACGCGTGACCTCAGGCAGCGCTGGCCCGCCATCCGGCCCGGAAAATTTGAGCCCGTGATACTCGGCCGGATTGTGGCTGGCGGTAAAGTTGATCGCCCCGTCGCATTTGCGCCGCAGGATTTCGTGCGCGATGGCCGGCGTAGGCGCAGGGGCGTCACAGAACAGCACCTCCACGCCGCGGGCGCGCAGGACCTCAGCGGCCGCGCGCGAAAAATCTTCCGAGAGGAAACGCGTGTCGTGCCCGATGATGAGCTTGGGAGCCTTGTTCCGGCTGCGGACGTGCTCGGCGATGGCGGTCACGGCCAGGCGCACGTTGGCAAAGGTAAATTCGTCGGCAATGATCGCGCGCCAGCCGGAAGTGCCGAATCGGATTGGACCGGTCGTCATTTGTCTGCTACGGCGCGCTATTGTATCTTGGCGCGCAGGCGGCAACCAATATGCGTGCGCTGCGTGCGAGAAAGAGTAAAGGGTAGAGTAAGGTTGACAGTCGAGAGTCCACGGTCGAAAGTGACAAGTGAAGAGTGACGAGTGATGAGAATGACGGACAAGATTGTGGTGTTTGTGACCTGTGCGAGCGCTCGCGAGGCTCGGCGCATCGCGCGAGAACTGGTCGAACAACGCCTCGCGGCATGCGCGAACGCGCTGGAGTCGCGTGTGTACTCCACGTATCGCTGGAAGGGAAAGGTGGAGACCACGAGGGAGTTTCTGCTGCTGATCAAGAGCTCGAGGAAACTCTTTCCTAGACTTCGCCAGGCGATTGAGCGCCTGCACAGTTACGACGTGCCGGAAGTAATCGCCCTGCCAATTGCCGACGGCTCGCCCGCGTACCTCGCATGGCTGGCAGATAACCTTCGCGCGGCGCCCCGCGCAACTCGTAAGAGAAAACGTTAGACCTTCGCGAGGGCCTGGTCGAGGTCGGCGATCAGATCTTCGACATCTTCGATGCCCACGGAGAGCCGGACCAGCCCGTCGGTGATGCCGATCTGCTGGCGCACTTCGTGCGGCATGGAGGCGTGGGTCATCACGGCCGGCAGCGAGATGAGCGTTTCAACACCCCCGAGGCTCTCGGCCAGTGAGCAGAGCTTGACGGTGTTGAGCAGCCGTCGCGCGGGCTCCAGCCCTCCCAGGTCGAATGAGAGCATGGCGCCGAAGCCGCGCTGCTGCCGCCGCGCGACTTCATGCTGCGGGTGGGAAACCAGGCCCGGGTAGAGTACGCGCTTCACTTTGGCGTGGGCCTCGAGAAACTTTGCGATGGCCATGCCGTTGGCGTTGTGTTGCACCATGCGCACGGCCAGCGTCTTGATGCCCCGCGAGACCAGGAAACAGTCCATCGGCGCCAGGCCCGTGCCCGCCGAGCGCTGGATGAAGTAAATCTTTTCGGCGTCCTCCGCGCGCGCGAGAATGACCGCGCCGCCGGTGCAGTCGCTGTGCCCGTTAAGGTATTTGGTCATCGAGTGCACCACAATGTGCGCGCCCAATGCGATCGGCTGCTGGAGGTAAGGACTGAGGAAAGTGTTGTCCACCGCGAGCGTCAGTTTGCGCTCGGCGGCCAGTTTGGCGGCCGCAGCGAGGTCGGTGATGATCATCGTCGGGTTCGTGGGCGTCTCGACGTAGATCATCTTTGTACTCGGCTTGATGGCCCTGGCCACGTTTTCCAGGCAGGAGGTGTCAACGAAGCTGAACTCCAGGCCGAAGTCCACCAGCAGCTTCGTGGTCAGTCGAAAGACGCCGCCGTAAACCGCCTGGGAAACAATCACGTGGTCGCCCGGCCGCAGCAGGCGGAACACGGCGTCGATCGCGGCCATGCCCGTGGAGAAAACGTACGCCGATTGCCCGCCCTCGAGCTTCGCCAGGCAGCGCTCCAGCGCGCGGCGATTCGGGTGCGCGGTGCGCGCGTAGTCGTAGCCCTTGTTCTTGCCTAGTTCCGGCTGCACGTAGGTGGAGGTCTGGTAGATCGGCGGCACGATGGCGCCGGTCGTGGGGTCGGGCTCCTGGCCGACGTGAATAGCGTCTGTGGCGAAACCCATCTTGGGCCTCCTTGGGCGGTGCGATCGCGCACTGGCGCGGGCATCCCGGGCCCGCGGTCCAACTCTATGCGATGTCCCGGCAGCGAATATTGATTGCAGAAATTTCGCCGCAGGTATATGAGTAGATGCGGCTCGGCTGCGGCACCGGCTCCGCCAATTGCCGGTCGAAGGTAGCGCAGGACCGCAGGCGAGTCAATCCACCTCGGGCGTGCGCTGGCGCGGAAAGGAACAGGATTGTGACTATGCGCCGGGGAATCGTACTTCTGCTGGCCCTCACGCTGCTGGGCGTCCCCACCGCGACCGCTGGTCCGAAGAAGAAAAAGAACGCCGACACGGAAAACATCGGCCAGCGCGACATCAACAAGGGCTCCTGGAACCTGTACTCGCCGGAGCGCGAAATGGCGCTGGGGGCAGAACTTGCCCGCCAGGCGGAGCGCTCCTCGCACCTGGTCAAGGACCCGGTCGTCCTGGCCTACGTGACCGAAGTCGCTGAGCGCATCGCGAGCCATTCCGACCTCCGCATGCCCCTGCAGGTGCGCGTGATCGATTCCGATGAAGTGAACGCCTTTGCCCTCCCCGGCGGGCATTTCTTCGTCAATACCGGCCTGCTACTGGAAGCGCAGAGCGAGGCGGAGCTTGCCGGCGTCATTGCGCACGAGGTGGCGCACGTGGCCGCGCGTCATGCCACCAAGCAGATGACTAAGGCGCAGATCTGGAATCTTGTCTCGATCCCCCTGCTGGTGGTCGGCGGACCCGTGGCCTATGGCGTCGAGCAGGGCCTCACTCTGGCAATCCCCCTGACCTTTATGAAGTTCAGCCGCAATGCCGAGCGCGAGGCCGATTTCCTCGGGCAGCAGTATCACTCCGCCAGCGGTTATGATCCCGCGGCGTTTGTGGATTTTTTTGAACGTATGAAGGGGATGGAGAAGAGTCCGAAAGCGGGCATCGCCCGGGCCTTCTCCACGCATCCAATGACCAAGGACCGGATTGAGGCGGCTGAGCGCACGATCGAGCAGGTCCTTACGCCGCGAGAGGAGTACGTGGTGACCACGTCCCGCCACGATGTGATCCGCGCCTATCTGCGCAACCTGCAGGGCCAGCACCGGCTCGAGACGGAGTCGGGCGGCCCGGTGTTGCGGAAGCGCAACACACCGGACGGTCCGCCAGAGTCGGATCCGCAGAAGGAAACCGAAAAACGTAAAAAGGGCCTGCTCTTCTAGAACATCCTCCATGAACTCCGCCCGCAATGGTTTGTTGGTTCTCGCTGCGCTCACGGTGGTGCTGCCCGCACTGTCATTCGGTCAATCGAGCTCGCAGGCAAACCCTCCGGCGAAGGGAAAAGAGGAGAAGCGGAGCGGCATTACAAAGCTCCGCATCGAAGTCACGGGGGGCGAAAAACAGCAGCCCGTAGAGAACGCGAGCGTCTATGTGAAGTACGTGCAGGAACGCGTCCTGGCCAAGGACAAGAAAATCGAAATGAACCTGAAGACCAATCGCGACGGCACCGTCCGGGTCCCAAATGTGCCGCGCGGAAAAATCTTAGTGCAAATCGTCGCAGAAGGTTGGAAGCCCTTCGGCCGCTGGTACGATCTCGAGGAAGACGAGCAGACCATCAAGATCCATCTGGAAAAACCCCCGCGCTGGTACTAAGCGTGCGCCCGCCCGGGGCTTGCAGGTCACTCATCGTTCTCAATCCGGAAATCAATTTGGAAGTCCGGACTTAACCGCTTTGCTTGCCGTGGAAACGCGATTCTGTGGTGAGGAAGCAAAGGCCGCTTTGCCTTAAAACTGTGCAAACAGATGCAAGCGTGCCATTCGCGTGCAGTTAGAGAATTCGAGAGGGCCTTTTCCACAATGTTTTCAACACAACTGTTGAAAACCGGCAGCGCCGTTCAGGAGCGCATCGCATCGGCAAACGCATCGCGGGATGAATATCGCACGACTTCCTCAAACTCCGGCCCCAGTTCGTGTTGCAGGCGGGTCGTATCCATCGTGTACGATCCGAGGAAATAGGGAAGCGCCTCCGGCGGCACTCCGGAGAGCCCGATCGCCCAAAACACTCTGAGCAACGCAGTTACCAAAGTTTGTGACGGCAAGTGCAGGATCGGCGTCCCGGCGAGGCGCGCGCACTCGCCAAAAGAAATTGCCGTGCCGCGCCCGGCAAGATTGAGAATGGCGAGAGCACCCGGGCGAAAGCGGCCCAGCGTCCAGAGCAGGACACGAGCCACATCGTCAACGTGAACAAATTGAAAGAGGTTTTCCCCCCGCGCGGAGGAGGGAACCAAAGTGGGAAGCTTCCATCCGCGCTTTTCAAACGCGCGTGCCAACCATCCCCGCCCGCTGGCCTTCCCGCGAAACGCGCGGAGGATGAAGTTGTCCACTGTGTAGCCCGCATAGATGTGCGGGCGGTAGATGTAAACGGCGCAGCCGCCGAGCCGCGCATGCATCTGCTGGCAAATCTCGTCGGCCTCTCGCTTGTGGATGGCGTAGGGCATCGTATGCGCCTGCAACGGCGCGTCTTCGCTCACCTGGTCGGGCAAATCAGGGCCATACGCGGAGACGCTGGAGGGAAAAACGAACAGCCGCACGCGAGTGCGATCGCGATTGGTCCGAGCGACCGCCTCAAGCAACTGTTGCGTGGCGGCCACGTTCGCGCGCCACATGCGTCGCTCATCCACAATGCCGGTTCGGATCGGATCGATCACAAAGGCCAGATGGAGAACAGCCTCGATGCCTTCGCTTTCAAGCAGTTGGGCCAGTTGTTGCTGACCCGTTGCTTCCGACAGGTCGAGTTGCACGAATTTCCCCGCCGGGACAGTTGCAGCGGGAGGATGCAGATCGACCGAAACCACCTCGAACCCCTTCAGAAACGGTGCCAGCCGCCGCCCCAGATTGCCTGAGATACCGGTGACAAGAACACGGCGAACACCGGCCATTTCAGCAGCTTGCGACAGGGCAAACCTCCCGTTCAAACCGGCTGAATCTAGCACGCTGACAAAGCAAACAACTAATTCCGGACAGTGGGGTTAACTCTTGGTGGTGGCTTTGACCGGACCCAGAGGGGATGCTAGATTAGCGACGCGGAAACGCGGTCGATGCCGAGGACAGTCTACAATGGGTTCACTTGGTGGCGCTTGCTATCAAGCAACCTGCGTGCGCGGCCCGTGCGCTCTGCTTTGAGCGTGACTGCCATCGCCCTGCAGATCTTCCTCATCCTGCTGATCGTGGGATTGACCTCCGGGGTGATTTCCGAATGGGCCAAGCGCGTGGAGGGTATAGGCGCGGACTTGATGGTTCAGCCGCCGAACTCATCTATTTTCTTCGCCTTCTCGAGCGCGGTCATGCAGGAGTCGGTGGGCGACACCATCGCCAAGATAGAGGGCGTTGACGAGGTCGCGCCCGTCCTGATCGTCATGGATACGCGCAATTTTATCGTCATCTACGGCATTGACTACACCCGATTTAGCGCCCTCAGCAAAGGTTTCCTGTTCCGCGCCGGGCGCCCGTTCGAGAAGCCCGAGGAAGCGCTCGCCGACGACCTGGTGGCGCAGTCCCGCCGCCTTCACGTGGGATCCACACAAATGCTGATGGGTCACGACTTCACGATTTCGGGGATCGTGGAGCACGGTAAAGGCGCCCGGTTTTTCGTTCCCCTGCACACCGCTCAGGACATTGCCGGCGCCGACAAACGAGTCTCCATTTTCTATGTGCGCAGCAAGGGCGACACCGAGCGAACTCGCGCAGAGATCGTCAAATTGCTTCCGGACCATCGCGTGCGTTCCGTGGCCGAATATCTAACCTTGATGAATTCCTCCAACCTTCCGGAACTGAGGCCCTTCATCCGCTCGATGGTGGGCCTCGGGGTGACCATCAGTTTTCTGGTGGTGCTGCTGACCATGCACACCATGGTGCTCGAGCGCACCCGTGAGATCGGCATCCTGAAAGCCCTGGGATCTTCCCGGTTGGGCATCCTCCGCCTGATAATCGGTGAGACGCTGCTGCTGGTGACCCTGGGCATCGTTGCCGGGCTGATCTGCACTTACGGGGTTTGTGCCGTTCTGAAACATACCTCTCCGACTTTGGCCATCAGGATCACTGGGGACTGGATCTTCAAATCCATGGGCCTCGCGGTCGTAGGGGCTGTCGCTGGGGCCCTCTATCCTGCCTATCGGGCCTCCCAATCTGATCCTGTGGATGCCCTGGCCTATGAATAGTCCCGCGGTCCGCCGGGCCGAAATCATTTTCCTGCTACTGCTGGCGCTGGCCGCCTTTGCGGTGCGGCTCTACCGTGTGGGCTCGATCAGCCTGGCCGATGATGAGGCGGCCAAGTGGCAGGCGATCCAGGAGTACCGGCACGGGCACTTCGTCGGAGTCAACAGCGAGCACCCCATGCTGATGAAAGTCTTGGCCTGGGGAAGTCTTGAACTGGGGGAGCGATGGAACCGTTGGGCGGGTGACCGCCGCTGGCTGCGGGCGCGCGAGGAAGCCCTGCTGCGATTGCCCAACCTGGTCTTCGGCGCGTTGACGACGATTGTCGTTTACCTCCTGGGCAAAGAGATGATCGGGGGGGTGGGCGGCGGCGCCGCGGCTTTTTTCTGGGCCTTCACGCCCATGCCCATTGCCATCAACCGCATCCTCAAGGAAGACACGCTGATGACGTTTTTCACCCTCCTCGGTTGCTATCTGTTCTGGCGCGGCAAGAAGACACCCGACGATGCCATGGCGAAGCGACTGTTCACCTGGAGCGGAATCTGTTTCGGACTATCCATGGCCTCGAAGTACGTGATTCACTACACCGGCCTGACCGTGGTCGTCTGGCACGCTGCCGGGCAAGCTGGGCTCGACAGCCGGCCCTTTTACAAGCTGTTCGCCGGCCGGTTCTGGCTGGCCATGGGCCTGGCCTTCGTGCTCGCCAATCCGATCATCCTCTCCCCGGCCAACGACTACAGCATCCTGCACTATATGGGTGGGGCGACCCACATGCCCCACGGCTACTATTTGAACGGCCAACTCTTCATGAATAAGTTCGGCAGCACGCCGTTCGGCCTGCCCTGGTACTTCTATCTCTGGGTGCTGGCCGTCAAGACACCCCTGCCCGTGCTGATGGCCTTCGTCGCAGGAGTTCTCCTCCTGTTGCTGCGCAATAAATCACTCCCGGCGATTTTTCTCCGGGTCATGTTCTTTTTCCCTTTCTTTGCTTTCTCCTTGACCGGCGCGAAATGGATCCGCTATCTCCTGCCCCTTCTCCCATTTTTTTTCCTGACCGCCGGCTACGCAATTGAAGAGCTTTACCGTTGGATGCGGAGGGTCCGTCCCATAGCTGTTCGTGCCCTGGCATTGACGGTGGCCGTGCTAGTTTGTGGGGTCTGGCCGGCGACCGAGGCCGTTGCATGGACTCCTTACTGCCCGCTTTACCTCAATCAACTGGGTGGCGGAAGAGCCAACGCGGCGAAGTTCTTTCCCCAGGATGAGTTGTATGACCTGGGGCTGCGTGAAGCGATCGAGTACGTCTCCCAGGTAGCGCCGAGCGGCGCCACCATCGCGGTCAGCAACCCGGTGGCGGTGAGCTACTACCTGCAGCGCTTCGGCCGCGCCGATATTCAGGTCGGCGAGCTGTTTGATCTCCATTACGTGGCCCGGCCCGGAGATTACATCCTGGTACAGGAATCGCGCCGCTACTTTGAGACCCAGGAGCTGTTCTACCTGCTGGAGCGCCGCAGCCCTCCGCTGAGGGGCATCGTCATCAACGATGTTCTGACCGTGCGCATCTATAGACTTTGATTCTGCCGGTTTTCCGGCGTATCGTGCTCGGAGCAAGGCATGCTGAATCCTGTGGAACCAGCCGAGTCCTCCTGTAGCTATTCCGTCGTGGTGCCCATGCACAACGAGGAGGCGCACGTCGAGCCCCTCTACGAACAACTGGTTCCGGCGATGAACAGTCTCGGCGAATCCTATGAACTCGTCTTCGTCGATGACGGTTCGACCGACGGCACTCTGGAAATATTGACGCGCCTCGCCGACCGCGATTCGCGGGTGCGCGCCATTCGTCTCAGAAAGAATTTTGGGCAGACCGCGGCGCTGGCGGCCGGCTTCGACTACGCCACGGGAGAAACCGTGATCTCCATGGACGGTGACCTGCGCAGCAGCCCGGCGGAGATTCCCCTGCTTCTCGACAAGCTTGCCCAGGGTCACGACCTGGTGATCGGGTGGAGGCGCGACCGCCGGCACGAGGGCATTCTGCGCACCTGGCCCTCGACCGCCGCCAATTGGCTCCTGGCCAAACTCTCCGGCGTGCCGCTACACGACTTCGGCTCCACCTTCAAGGTCTGCCGCTGCCAGGTCGTACGCGAGCTGCACCTCTACGGCGATCAACACCGCTTCATCCCGGTGCTGGCGAGCTGGGTAGGGGCGCGCCTGGCGGAAGTTCCGGTGAGCGATTCGCCCCGCAAATTCGGAAAATCCCACTATGGCCTGGGGCGATTGCTAAGGGTCCCCTTTGATCTCATTACCATCAGATTCCTCCAGCATTACCGCACACGCCCCTTGCAGTTTTTCGGCCCGGCTGGGCTGCTGGGGCTGGGCGCGGGAACCGCGATCCTGGTCTATGAGCTGGTTCGCGGACTGTTCTCCGGTCAGTGGGCAGTTGGACCCCACGTCGCCGCTGTCTTGCTCGGTATGCTGTTGCTGCTGGCCGGGCTGCAAGGGCTGGGAATCGGGCTGGTGGCCGAATTACTCGTGAGGAATCACTACGGATCGGGAAGAGAGCCGGTCTATCGCGTGGAAAAAATTGTCCGCTCCGCGAGTTTCACGCGATCGGCACACTGACCGGGCTGGCCACGTCCAACCTCCGACTGGCCTCGGCGGTGCGAAACCAGGCCACAAACCTCTCTAAACCATCCTGCAACGAAATCGAAGGCGCGTAGCCCAGCAGGCGCCGGGCCTTGTTAATATCGGCCCAGGTCAGCGGAACGTCTCCCTTCTGTTCCGGCTCCTGCAGGCGCCGGGCTCTGCGGCCGGTGGCGCGCTCGAGATGCTCGATCAGCTTGGTGAGTTTCACCGGGTGTGAATTGCCCAGATTAAAGACCTCGAACGGAGCCGCGCCGGGCGCGGGTTTCGGCTCGTAGTCGAGCGCAGCAAGGATGCCCGCGACGATGTCGCCGATCCAGGTGTAGTCGCGGCCGGTCGAGCCGTCGCCGTAAATGGGGATGGGCTGGTCTGCCTCCAGGAGGGCCGTGAACTTGTGGATGGCCAGATCGGGCCGCTGGCGCGGTCCATACACCGTGAAAAACCGCAGGCAGACCACTGGAGTGCCCGCCCGTCCCGCGAAGCTGCGGCAAAGCGTCTCGCCCGCGAGCTTAGTGGCTGCGTAGGGCGAGATGGGGCGTAGGCCGCCCTGGTCCTCGGAAAACGGAACCCGGTGGCCGACGCCATACACTGAGCTCGACGAGCCGAACAGAAACCGCTGCACGCCGCACCGGCGACACAGATCGAGCAGATTGGCGGTGCCGCCGACATTGATGCGCTCGTACAGCTGGGGCTGCTCGAGCGACGGGCGCACGCCCGCGCGCGCCGCCAGATGGATGACCACGTCCGGGCGGAACCCTTCGATCGCATGGCGGAGCGCCGCCGGATCGCAAAGGTCAGTGGAGAAAAATTCAAAATCACCGCAGAGCCCCACCTCTCTGAGGTTGGCCTGCTTCCACGCTGGTGAGTAGAAATCGTCCAGATTATCGAGGATGGCGAGCTGGGCGCCGTGGCGGAGTAATGCCTCGGCCACATGGGAGCCGATGAAACCAGCGCCGCCGGTCAGGAGAATGCGCGGGGAGGCAATTCTCAAGTCGGTTCCATTCCGCCGCGCGCGGGGCCGGAGTTGACTCCCTCCGGGGGGCCTGGCGGCCACGGTTATTAGACTACCATAAGTCTCTGTCTGAACCATTTTCGCCAGGGACCTGCGTGCGGAAAGCTGTATATCGGTTGCGCCGCTCCGAAAAAATCTGATAAAAGTGAGTGAGAAGTGAAAAGGCGGAGCGCGGTCGTGGCCCGAATCGTCTCTGGGGCGCAGGCGGGTCAGCCCGCTCTGGACGCCGATGAAAAAGGCGTCGAATTCATTTGCCATTCCGGTAGAATCAACCTGAAGACGGGTTTCCATCTCCAGAAGATGGCTGATGATCAGGGACCGGACCTGTAGCTGTGACACCTTTGGCTGCCGCGGAGCGGCAGCGACGGGTTACCGCGAGGGCTTGCCATCATTCAACTCGCATAAGGAGGGGCGATGCAAATTGCACGCAGAGTGGTCACCTTCGCAGTCATACTCGTGCTCGCCGCCGTAGGGGCGAGCGCGCAGATGGGCATGCGCACGCCGCAGCTGCAGGGGGTGTGGAACCCCGTGGTCGGTTCCGGCGCCGCCTACGAGGTTGAATCGAAGGGCGACAGAGGCCAGAACAAATCCCTGATTGAACTGGCCATCGTGGACAAGGAGACCGTGGACGGCAAGACCGGCTACTGGATGGAATGGACCATCCAAGATCCTCACGCGGGCGGCCCCGTCTATATGAAGCACTTGATCATGGCGACAGGCAAAGACACCGTGGTGCAGCGGATGATCATGCAGGCCCCGGGCCTGCCGCAGCCAATGGAGATGTCCATGGAGATGGCCCACCGCGGCGGGCGGATTACCGAACAGGCCGCGGACGCGCGCGAAAAGGCGGAGCGCGTGGGCAGCGAGTCTGTCACCACGCCAGCGGGCACCTTTCCGTGCGAGCACTGGCGGATGAAAGACGGCTCGGCCGACATTTGGTTCACCGAGAAGGTGTCGCCCTGGGGCATCGTCAAGATGGTCGGCAAAGAATCCAATATGACCCTGGTGCGGGTCATCACCGGCGCCAAGACCCATATCACCGGGACACCGCAGAAGTTCGACCCGATGGAGATGATGCGGCAGAGGGGCAAACCGTAGCGCCCGGTTTCCGCATGAACTCCTTACACGACAACTCTTTCGCCGGCGCTCTGCCGGTGCGGCCTTTGAGAAGGCGCCCGGACACCGTTGGATCGGAACGCCTTTTCTTGTTTCCGTCCCCGATTCCGGCTCGGAACTGCTTGAGCACTTGCGGTTGGAGGGAAGTCGCCGATGAGCCCAGCAGAAGATAAGTTCTATCGCGCCCGGATCACCAAGCGCGTGGATTTTTCCGAAGACCTGTGGATGATCCGCGTGGACACGGGCGGGGAATTCCGCTTCACGGCCGGCCAGTACGCCACACTGGGCGTCCAGACGCCGGAGAAGCTCGTCGAGCGGCCCTACTCGATTGTTTCCTCACCATACGAGAAGGAAGTCGAGTTCTTCGTCGAACTCGTGCCGCAGGGCGAGCTGACGCCGCTGCTGTATAAGCTGAAGGTCGGCGACGAGATGATGTTCCGCAAAGTGGCCAAGGGTCGCTTCACGCTGGAAACCAAGAGCGGCCGCGCCAACCATCTGCTGCTCTCCACCGTCACCGGCGTCGCCCCGTTTGTCAGCTATGCGCGCACGCTCTTCAAAGACTGGAAGGAAGGAAAGTTCGGCGGCGAGCACAAGCTTTTCGCCATCGAAGGTGCCAGCCGCCCCTGGGAATTCGGCTACCACGACGAGATGATGAAGTACGCCGCCGAAGCGCCTTGGCTCACCTATCTCCCCACCGTTAGCCGCCCCTGGGAAGACCCCAACTGGAAGGGGGAGACCGGCCGGGTGGACGATTTGATCCGCAAGTACACCGACAAGTGGGGCCTGACCGGCCAGAACACCAGTGCCTACCTCTGCGGGCATCCCGACATGATCGAACACGGCAAGGGCATCCTGCGCCGCGCCGGCTGGCAGAAGGAGGCGATGAAGGAAGAGGTGTACTTCATCCCCGCCAAAGATACCCAGAAGTAATGATTGCTCCAGGATTGTTGTCCAGCCGAACAGGGCCATCCGCCGAACGGTGAGCGGGGCGAAGAATCTCCTGGTCAGGAAGCTGGCACGAAGGATTCGAGGCGGCTGGCGACGCAGTTTACCAGGCGGAGCGGAAAAGAGATGCGCACTGAGTGGCGCGGAGATTCCACGTCGAGCAACAGCGCTCCGCCACGCTTAACGATGTGCACGCGCTGCTCGGCGTCCCGCAGTTCGAGCAGATCGGCATCCGGAAGGCGCGCGAGCTCCGCGCTGGCCACTCGCACGGCGGGGAGCCAAGGCCGCGCCTGGGCGGCCACCTCCTGCAACTTCTCGTCGGGAACCACCCTCAGGCCCAAGGAGACCAGGGCCGCCGGCGCGACCAGATGCAGGTGGGTTCCCTGGCCGCCCTGCTCATCCACGGACACCCGCACCATCCCTTGCTGTGCCAGATAGGCTCCGGCCAGGACCGCCGTTCCCAGCAGCCCCAGCCCCACTTTGGCGAGCATGGCTGTCCTCCCTCGAGTGAGTTGCGGACTACTCCGACGTGTTCTTCGAGTCGATCCAGACGCGCACGAGGTTGTTCTCGTCTTTGACGCGAACCAGCTCGGTATCGCCCTGCGCGCTCAGGGCACGAATCGCGGCTACCAGATCCAACTCGTTGCTCCCCGCGGAGAGCAGGGCATCGATGACGTTCATCGGCACGCGGATTTCGACGTGCTTTTTTGCCGAATCCTTGTCCTCGCGCACGTGTACCAGCAGGTAGCCGGCCTGCTTCACCACCCGGACATCACCGTGGGTGCCCTGCACGGTGACGAATTCGCCGTCGCGCGTCGTGCGCACCGCCTCGAGCAGCGCGCGCAGATCCACGCCGTTCACCTCGGCCTGGTGCACTCGCACCTTGCCGTCATGCAGCTTGTCATTGTGAATGGTGGGAAGCACCTTTTCAGCCAGCTCGAGCGGCACGTTGATGCGCACCATCTCGCCCTTGGCTGTTTGATTGTCCACGCGGATGTGCAGCCAGCGCTCCGGCTTGTCCAGTGGCACAGGTTGCCCGGTTGCTGTGAGGACCAGCGCCGTGGCAGCGAGCAGCGCGCTGGCCAGCAACGGGAGTACTCGTTTCATGTTTTGTTTGGAGAGTTTCATGGAGCAGGCTCCTCCTCGTCCCTCATGCCTGTAATACGCGCGGCGGCACGCAAATGTTCCACGGAGTGCGCGGAGTTAAACGCAGCGGGGCCGGGTGCGGGAGCTATTCGAGCTCGTAAACCAGGACGGGCTTGTCGGGGAATTCCCAGAAGACCAGGACGAAGTTGCCCTTGGCGCTCATGCACAAGTGCGCGCGCTTGCCGGCATTGGGCAGGATCCTGGGTGAGGTGGCAACCGCTTTCCCCGTCGCCAGATCCCACTCGCGAAACTTTTGCTCGGTGATGTCGGTCGGATCGCGAGCCGCGATCGCGGAGGAGCTCTTCTCCGAGCCGGCATAGCCCAGCAGCAGCTTTTCATCGGCGGAGAGAACCAGGCTCGAGCGCACTCCGCCCGGCAGGCTTTCGATCTCACGGAGAAGCTGCCCGGTGGACGCGCGCCAAATCTTGATCTTGTGTGAGCCGAACAGCATCGTCCAGGCGGGCTCGGCGGTGGCGGTCACCAGCCGGCCATCCGAGGTGAAACACAGCGGCCCGGCAGGATAGCCGGTCTGAATGCGCTGCAGAACCTTGCCGGTCTCAGCGTCCATCACCTGCAGGCCAGGCTCTTCCTTGGAGACCTTCTCGCCCGGTATAGCGGGCATCAGCGTCACAGCAACCTGTTTGCCATCCGGCCGCCAGGCCACGCGGGCGCCGAGTTCCGGGTAACCGTGGTCCCACTCCCACTGCTGATCGAGCTTGCCGGTCTGGAGGCTGTAAAGGCGAAGCGCGCCGCCGCGCCCGCCGCCCCAGGAGAGCAAGACGGCGACCTGGCGAGGAGCGTCGCGCGCCAGGGCCAGGTCCACGACCCGTGAATCGCGCGGCCAGGAGGGAAGTCCAAGATCAATCCGCGTGATCTCGTCCAGGTCGGAGGCCTTCAGCACGCTCAATAGCTCGCCGTCGTAGACGAGCAGCTTCTGGCCGTCGCTCGTGTAACGCACCTGCCCCCATTCGGCGGTCACCGGCGTGATTGCCGGACGGTGGGCCAGGACGCGCTGCACCAGACGTTTATTGGCGCGAAAATCCCAGACCTCGATCTCGACGTACACCTCATCCCGCTGGGTTCCCGAGGTGTCCTGGTGGAGCCGCGCAACGGCTACCGCGCGACCGTCGGGTGAAATGTCCGTGCCCCACTGACCGGGCACGTTCAACGCGTGCACGCGCATGCCGGGCGACACGGCACGCGTAGTCCTGCGTTTCTGCGGCGCGCGGGATTGGCCTGCGCCCCCACTGGGCAGAAAGCCAACCAGGCAAACGCTGAGGATCAGGTAGGAAACCACCAACCGCAGTTTCATCGCACCTCTGTGGCGGACGAGAACTTAAATTGCCCAGACTATCTTGCCTCAAATGGTGGGGTTGGGGGAGCCGGTCGCCGGGCTGGCTTGCTCAAAAGGTATGCGCCGCTGCGGGCGGCTAGCCACCGAATGCGAGGTCAGCCTCGTGCGAGCTTGAGGAACAGAGTGGCCAGAGGAGGCAGCCACAGGTTGAGCGAGTAGGAGTGCCCGAGCCAGGGCACGGGTTCCGCGTGGACGCCGCCGGCATTTCCGATGTTGCTCCCGCCGTAAACGGCCGAGTCGGTGTTCAACAGTTCGCGATAGAAGCCGGGGCGCGGCACACCCACGCGATAGTTCTCGCGCACGATCGGCGTAAAGTTCGCGACGGCCACCACGAAATCTTCCGGATCCTTCGCGCGCCGGAAGAACGACAGCACGCTTGAGTCGGCGTCGTTGCAGTCCAGCCACTCGAAGCCATGCCAGTCAAAATCCACCTGGTGCAGGGCGGGCTCGGCGACATAGAGCCGGTTCAGGTCCACCACCAGACGCTGCAGGCCGCGGTGCGATTCGTATTCGAGCAGGCGCCATTCCAAACTGGTGTCGTGGTCCCATTCCGAGCGCTGGCCGATCTCGCCACCCATGAAGAGCAGCTTCTTGCCCGGATGTCCGTAGTAGTAGCCGAATAGCAGGCGCAGGTTGGCGAACTGCTGCCACAAGTCGCCGGGCATCTTGTTAAGTAGGGAGCTTTTCCCGTGCACCACCTCATCGTGGGAGAGCGGCAGGACAAAATTCTCGGTGAAGGCGTAGAGCATGGAAAACGTCATGCGGTTGTGGTGAAATTTGCGGTGGATGGAGTCATGGGCCATGTAACTCAGCGTGTCGTTCATCCAGCCCATGTTCCACTTCAAGCTGAAGCCGAGTCCGCCCACGTAGGTGGGGCGGGAGACCGCGGGCCACGCGGTGGACTCCTCGGCGATGGTCAGCGCGCCGGGGTGGCGACCATGCACCAGCTCGTTCAAGCGTTTCAGCAAGGCGATGGCGGCCAGGTTCTCGCGGCCGCCGTACTCGTTGGGGATCCACTCGCCGGGCTGGCGCGAGTAATCCAGATAGAGCATCGAAGCGACCGCATCCACGCGCAAGCCGTCCAGGTGATATTTGTCCAGCCAGAACAGCGCGTTGGAGAGCAAGAAATTCTGCACCTCGTTGCGGCTATAGTTGAAGACGAGCGTGCCCCAGTCGGGATGTGTGCCTTGGCGCGGATCGGCATGTTCGTAGAGGTGTGTGCCGTCGAATTCGGCCAGGCCGTGCGCGTCACGCGGGAAATGAGCCGGGGTCCAGTCCAGGAGCACGCCGATGCCTTCCTGGTGGCAGCGGTCGATGAAGAACATCAGGTCGGTCGGAGACCCATAGCGGCTGGTGGCTGCAAAGTAGCTGATCGTCTGATAGCCCCAGGAGGCGTCGAAGGGGTGCTCCATCACCGGCAGCATCTCGATGTGCGTGAAGCCCATCTGTTTGACATAGGGGATTAGCCGGTCGACCAGCTCGCGGTAGCTCAGCCAGCGCTGGCCGTCGCTCCCCCCGCGCTGCCAGGAGCCGAGGTGCACTTCATAAATGGAGATGGGCGCGGACAGCCAGTCGCGCCGCTCGCGTGCGGCCACCCAGGCGTCGTCGCCCCAGGCGTAGCGATCAATGTCCGTGACAATGGAGCCGCTCTTCGGCCGCAGCTCGCCGGCAAAGGCGTATGGGTCGGCCTTGAGCATCAGGCGCTCGCCGACGTTCGAACGGATCTCGAACTTGTAGATAAAGCCTTCCTCCAGGCCGGGTACGAAAAGCTCCCAGATGCCCGAGGAGCCGCGGCTGCGCATCGGGTGGATGCGGCCGTCCCACTGGTTGAAGTCGCCCACCACGCTGACGCGCTTCGCGTTCGGTGCCCAGACGCCGAAGTGCACGCCGCGCACACCGGCCACTTCGCGCACGTGCGCGCCAAGCTTTTCGTACTTTTCGTAGTGCGTGCCCTCGCCGATCAAGTGCAGGTCGAAATCGGTCAGCAGGGGCGGGAAGGCGTAGGTGTCGTGGATCTCTGCGCTGGAGCCGTCTGCATGCTGGATGCGAAGGCGATAGGATGCCGGTGAGGAAAAAACGGCATCGTTGAACGGCAGCACAGCCTCGAAGAAGCCGTCGGGATGAATCCGCTGGGCTAGACACGGCTCTCCCCCGGCATCGAAAACAACCGCAACTGTGGCGGCTCGCGGCAGGAAGGCGCGGATGGCCAGGCGCTTCTCGCCGTTCGCGTCCACCGGGTGCGGGCCGAGGACGGCGAACGGGTCGGCGTGCTCGGCGCACAGGATCGGCCGTATCTGCTGTGCCAGCGATGCAGCCACTCCCAAAGGATTCTCCAGTTCTGCTCTCTTCATCTCAGCCGTGGCCTGGGGATCGGGCGCCGGCGCGGCAGCGGTTGCGCCACCTGCGCCGTGCGCGAGTTCCCGCTGTGATCGTTCTCCCCGGCCAAGATCGCGCTTCCCCCGACAGGCGCCTCCATTCTACCTCACGGGTGGTGCTGCTCCAACCCACTTGGGCAGAAGGCCCCAACGACCGTGGGGAGTTCGCCGTGATTCTAAGAGCACGGACAAGAAGGAGGTCCAAGGTAGCTGCTACTGATAGGGGTTGCGGTCGCGGGCACGGATGCCAAAGTTGTCCCTGCCGTGGCGGCGGAACAGTCCCAGGCTGGCGTGCCACTCGAACCGGAAGGTTTTTCCGTGAATCAGAGCACCGAGATGGTGCGTCATGTTTCCCTTCTTATGGCTTGGCAGCTCCAGGATATAACCGACCCGGTACCAAATCCCTTCATATTCAAAGCCGGAGCTGGACTGTAGCGGGCCACTGCCCGTGACGTTGCTGGCATGTCGCCGGAACAGTGGAGTGAAGCCGCCATAGAAGCCCTGCGTGTTGGTCAGGAACCGCTCGTAGCGCGCCCCGAAGTAGGTGGCACTGGACAGGCGCGTGGTGATGGTCTGCCCGTTCGCGGTGGAGGTGAAGACCTGGGAAGTCGGTGCCCACATGGTCTCGAGCGACAGCCGACCCGGGAAGGGGAAATACCCGCCGGTCAGATGCTTGATATTGACCACGTAGGCCGCATAGAGCTGCGAGTTGTTCGATGCGTGGTCGAACAGTCCCAGCCCCAGGCGGATTTCGTGCAGCGGCAGCACCCAGGGTTTGTAGATGTCCTTGGGCCGGCGAGCGTCGCCGTGCGCCGTCAGGTGCGTCATGGCCGCTGCCGGGGTGGCCACTGGGCAGTCCTTGCAGGGGGGGGCTTCCGGGAAAGGAAGCAGACTGCAGGTGGCTTTCTCCGCGGGCACGTCGAGGCCCGGGAAATAGCTCGGTGCGTTCGCCAGCGCGAAGCGATCTCCCCGATGGCGCGGCAGGGTCATGTAGGGCCGGTAGGGCTCCATCAGGTGACCCTTCTTGCTGCCGAGGTCCCGCACGCCCCAGACGTCGTAACGCTCCCAATGGAGATTCACGTCCACCCCGCGGGTGAATTTGGCGTCCCGGTCGATATCCGGCGACATGGCATGCTTTTCAAATTCCACGAACGCAAACAGGGGCAGCTCTACAACCTTCGCGCCGGGAAGAAACGTCGAATAGTTGTTGTTGGGCGCAAACGAGCCGTGTGCCGAGGCCAGAACTGAACGCACCGCACCGCCCAGCTTGTCCACCTCGATGAAGATGTGCTCGGAATCGTGTATGTGCGGATGCGGTTTGCCTTCGTCGAACGGATAGTAATACCAGTATTCGAGCAGCCAAGAGCCGGGATAGGACGTCGCCCGGTAATAGACGCTGCAGCGGCGGAACCGCTCCTGTCCCAGCGTGTCGTAAGCAGCTTGATACTCTTCGCGGGTGGTGCCCTTGGAGATCGGGTTCAATACCTTCCAGATGTCGAAGTCGCTCGGGTAGGCCGGCTCATTGGCCGCGAATTCGAGCACCGGTGCGTAAAGGGCTGGCTCGGGCTTTACGCGGAAGAAGGACCATTCGTACTTTTCCGGCAGGGCCTGCTGAAGGAGGTTTTGCGCCAGTGTTCCCAAGGTCGCGTCATCGGGCGCTTGTCCGGAAGCGCCCGATCTCTCTGATCCGAAGTCCAGCACGGCGCGCAGAGCGGCAACTTCCCAGCTCTTGTAGGTTCCCAGATCCCTCTCGGCGTGCCAAGGATCCACGATGCGCACCTCGTTGCCCTGCTCGGCCAAGACGAGAAAGTCGCGCCGGTCCCCCCTCTCGCCCGCGAGCATTTCGTACCGGGCAGCGGCCGGCAGGCGATAGGGAAGAGATTGCCCCTTGCTGACATCCCCGCGCTCGGCGCGCAGACTGCCGTCCGCCAGGGCATAGAGGATCTGGCCGTCCTCGTGTCGCACAGCCCTCGCTGCAGTCCGGCAACTGGTCTCCTCAGTTTGTCCGGCGTCATTCATCAGGCAGATTTGTTCGTCGCGTGAGACGGGATAGAGTTGACCGGGAAGGTGATGCTGTGCCGCCTGTGCTTGGCCAGCCGCCAGGGTCTCGACCTTCCTCGTGAGGTCAAACACGCGCGCGGAGCCGCCGGCAAACACGACCAGCGCTTCGGTGCCACTTCTCGAGAGCACAACCGATTGCACTCTTGCGTCAGCCGGAAGCAGCGAAATGGACCGGAAGCGCCAGCGCTGGGCCGACAAGGGCTTTGCGCGCGTGGCGAGAATAATCTTGCCGGGGCCGCGGCCCACGGCGACGACGTCCTCGAGCGGATCGGGAGCTGGCCGCCGATCCTCTGCCACAACCGCGAATGTCTTAAGGAGCCCCAGAGCCCCCAGCGCGGCGGCGCACACACATCGTCTCAACATGCCCCCGGCACCCCCAGGATTTCCCCCCATCCTCCGCGGAAGCGCGGTAGAAGACTCGACACTCTGCGAGACGCATGGCGTGGCAGGGCCAAGCGGCCGGTGCCACGCGGAGCAGACCGCACGCCATTTCCTATCTTGTTTCATGGGCTTGCGCAAGGATTGTTCTTGCTATTGTTGCGTGTGCGCAGGTGCTGGGCGAGTGCGGAGCTTCGCTTACGCCGTTGGCTATGAAAAGCAGGATGTCTCGCCGGGCGCGTTCCCCAAGCAGGCTATTTTCTCCGCTTGCTGTTTTGCCGGGCAATGCGTGCGATCTGCTCGAGGTGGTTGAGGTCGTGCCCGGCAAACATCTGTGCGACGCGCGCGATCGTCTCCTTGCCTCGCTCAGCATGGATGCCGTAGTGGCTCCACTTTTTTTTCGGAAGCGATTTCAGCAGGTGGAGGTTTGCCTCGCGCAGCGTGCGAAATGTCCTCAGTGACCTGTGCGGATTCTGCCGCGCGTAGTCTGCGTTCCGGGCCCAGACGTTCTGGTCGAAAGCCTGAATGGGCATGCCGTTCGAGCCCAGGATCATGCGGATGCGGTAGCCTCCCACCAGTTCCGTGTCGGCCAGATGTGCCAGGATTTCCGCAATCGACCATTTCCCTGGCGCCGGCCGCCGGCGCATCTGCTGCTCAGTGAGTGTTCTAAGGAGGCGTTCGATTTTCTTCGGGGTCGCCTCCTGGATGCGCAGCGGCTGACGGCCCTTGACGTAGACCAGAATCCGCCTCGTGTACTGCTGCGGCGTTTCTTGCATTGGTGTTCGCTCCTCTTTCATCAGATTCTGTTTGCTCAGGGGCACGACCCTGTCCATAAGACTGCTGCAGTTCGCCCCCGCAGTCAACGGCCATAATGGTTTGTATAGCCCCGGGTGCTTCGCGCTCCGGGCCGTTGCCACCCACTGCATTTCGAGTTAGAGTGCGCGGGAAACATTCTGTGAAGAGGAGCAAATCGTCGCCATGCGGAGACCAACCTGGACTGGAGGGATTTGTCTGGCGGGTCTGCTGGCTGGGCTGGCGATGGGATTGGCGATGACCACCGGAGAGATGGACGCACAGGACCGCGCGCAGGCGCGCTCGATGGCGATCTCGCGCAACGGCGTCGTGGCCGCGGAATCGCCGCTGGCGGCGCAGGCGGGCGTGGCCATGCTGGAGCGTGGTGGCACCGCCGCCGATGCGGCCGTGGCGGCCAACGCGATGATGGGCCTGGTGGCGCCGATGTCGAATGGCATCGGCGGCGACCTGTTTGCGATTGTGTATGAGGCGAAGAGCGGCAAGCTCTACGGGCTGAACGCGAGCGGCTGGGCCCCGGCGGGCTTGAGTATTGATTTGCTGAAAAGCAAGGGTTTTCAGGCGATGCCCGAGCGCGGCATTCAAGCGGTCACGGTTCCCGGGGCGGTGGACGGCTGGCAAAAGTTGCTCGAGCGCTTCGGGCGAAAGAAACTTGCCGAGGTGCTGGCACCGGCCATTCGCGCCGCCGAGGAAGGCTTCCCGGTGGGCGAAATGGTAGGCGGGCTCTGGGCCCGGCAGACGGACCTGCTGCGCGGCAACGAAAATGCCGCGCAGACCTATCTGGTTTCCGACCGCCCGCCACGCGTCGGCGAAATCTTCCGCAACCCCGATCTGGCTTGGTCTTATCGGCAGCTTTCGACGGAGGGGCGCGACGCTTTCTACAAAGGCGAAATCGCGCGGCGCATCGTCGAGCTTTCCAAACGCCACGGCGGCACGATGACCGGGAAAGACCTGGCCGACTATGCAAGTGAGTGGGTCGAGCCCATCTCCACCACTTATCACGACTGGACTGTTTATGAGCTGCCGCCCAATGGCCAGGGAATCGCGGCGCTCGAGTTGCTGAATTTGATGGAGAACTTTCCGCTGGCGCAGTTCGGCTTCGGCACCCCGCGCACATTGCACGTGATGATCGAAGCGAAAAAACTTGCCTATGCCGATCTGCTGCGCCACATCGGCGACCCTCGGGCCAGCAAAGCCGCTTTGCCGGTTGCGGGGCTGCTCTCCAAGAACTATGCGAAGGAGCGCGCCAAGCGCATTGACATGGACAAGGCCAATTGCGCGGTCGAGGCCGGCGAGCCCTCGCGTCCCGGCGGCGACACCATCTATCTGAGCGTGGTGGACCGCGAAGGGAACATGGTCTCGCTGATCCAGAGCAACTACGAGAACTTCGGCTCGGGTTTGGTGGCCGATGGTACCGGGTTCGCGCTGCACAATCGCGGCGCGCTCTTCAGCCTGGACGAGAATTCCCCCAACGTGCTGGCCGGTCGCAAGCGCCCGCTGCACACAATCATCCCCGCCTTTCTGCACCGCGGAGACACGCGCATTGCCTTCGGCATCATGGGCGGATGGAATCAGTCACAGGCGCACGCGCAGTTTGTGGCCAACGTCGTGGACTTCAAGATGAACATCCAGGCCGCGCTGGAAGCCCCGCGCTTCACCAAGCTGAGCTTTGGCGGTTGCGACGTCATGATGGAAGGCCGCATCCCCGGCAACGTGCGCAGCGAGTTGCAGGCCAAGGGGCACGTGATCGAGGTGCGCGGTGTGTTTTCCTCGCTGATGGGTGGCGGGCAGGCCGTTGCGCGTGACTTCGCCGCGGGCGTGAATTACGGCGCTTCGGACCCGCGCAAAGACGGCGCCGCCATCCCGGAACTGTCGCCCGAGAAGTAGTGCCTCCACTGGCTCCTGCTCTGCCGAGCCCGATCCTTGACGGGGGCGAAAAGCTGGGTTAGCGTTCACCCGTTCTCAGGCGGCCCACACAAGACTAAAGAGACAAGGAGGAGAAATGAGACTGCGTCCCATCTTAATTCTGCTGGCGCTGTTGTGCCTGGCGGCTGCGCCCGCCATGGCACAAGACCCCGTCAAGGTGGATCCCAAACACTACACGCTGGCGTTCGAAAACGACCAGGTTCGCGTGCTGCGAGTTCACTACGGGCCGCACGAGAAGTCGGTCATGCACGAGCACCCGGCGCTCGTGGTGATCCCGCTCAGTGACGCCGCGGTGAAGTTCACTTACCCCGATGGAAAGTCCGAGGTGCGGCAGTTGAAGGCGAACGAGGCCACGTGGATGGCAGCTGAAAAGCACTTGCCCGAGAATCTGAGCGATAAGGACAACAATCTGTTCGTGGTCGAGTTGAAGGGCAAGGCGCCCGCGGCCAAGCCCTCTGGGGGCAAATCCTCCGCGAAGGCTCCTGCAAAGAAGGCAGGGAAATAGTCGGCCTTCCGGCGTGCACGTAAAGCATCCGAAGCAATGGTCCGCGCACCCGCCGACTTCGCACACTCACTTGGTGAGAATAAATGCCCCTTGCACGGGCGACGCAAACTGGGGTCGCCCGTGTCCGTGGGAATGATTCCTCTGCGATCACTACTGCGCTGCTTCCTTTGCTCCAGCCCTGAGCAGTTTCCCGGCGATCTGCCTTTTCCGGTTAGAAAGGTGCCACTAGCCGGCAAAGAGTTTCTTCCGGGAGTCTTCGTCCGGGCGTGGCCGCAAGTTTCAGTGGCGCACAGATGTTTCACACTGAATCATGCTTTCTCAGCGCCCCAAGACCATGCGAGTCCCCTATGAAACATCGGACTGCAAGGCTCGCGGCTCTTCTCGCGTCTGTCACTGCTAAGTCTATCCAGCCGCTCGGAGTTGCAGCGGCATCGCCAGATCAGTGGCTCAGCCCGTTCTGGCCCACTGTCCAGGGTCTTTTCCGCGGCCTGAAATCCATCGCTGAGCTTGTTTGTGGCCTTCTGTGTGCAACTCCACTTGTGGGATTTGTGTAGGCCTAATTCGAAAGGAATTGCGGCCCGCCTCCGCACGAGTCGCAGTCAACTACCTATGGTTGCTGCATTGTTTCTCGTGCTTTCGCTCGGAGCGCTGATCCAGTTCTTCATTTCCTATTGCCGGTCGCTTTTGGCCGTTTACTCCAAGGTGGAACTTTCGCCCCATGCGCGCGAATTGGCGGGCTTCGAGTCCGGCAGATTGCGTGGCGAACAGTTCCGGCGGTTCATTCGGCTGGTCGAGTGGTGTCCAGTGGCCGCTGATGATGCCTGGGAGCTGTGCGCGGTGCGCGCCTATTACAGCCTGCTGAAGCCGTTGTACGTGGCCCGGCTGCTGGCTCCAGCGGTGGCCTCCTGGGCGGAGCGCGAACGGGGATTCTGCACGTATTTCGCTGCCGTGGCGCTGGATCGCCGCATGGCCTGCTCTTGCGACGGGATCACTTGATCCCCGCCTACGGTGCTTCCTTCCCCTGGCCCACCTCCACTCTGCGCTAAACACTCAGGACCACCGCGCGGGACCTGTCCTTTAGGACAGGTACTTCTCTGCACAATTCTGCCGATTCTCGCAACTGTTTGAGAACAGATTGTCGAGAGGAGTTCCCTCTCTGGCGACGGGGTACCTGGAACTGGCCTAATTTCAACGTGTTGCAGACAGGCATTCTGGCTGCAGACTTGCCTAGAACAGGGGTGAGTCACCTCCGGTTTTGAGGCCGCTGTCCCGCCTCAACGGAGGGGGAGGCGAAAGGCATGCCCCGGCCCTGTTCTCTTTGGTGCGGTGTGATCGCTGTTTTTGGCTTCCTGGTGTTTTCTCCCCGCGCGCAGGCGAAGCCCCCGGTTGCAGGGACCTACCGCTGTACCGGCGTGGAGATCGGCCGACGCCAGGCCCGGTGCACCAGTCCTCCTCTTACTCTGTACGCTGACGGGTGCTATCGCATCTGGGGTGAAGAGGGCACCTACCGGGTGCGTGGCCGTTTACTCTTGCTCTCGCAGTCGAAGAAGCGCGGGCATGGCCGGCTGGGGCCCAACCGCCAGCTCGTTTTCAACTTCACCTACAAGGGACAGAAACACCGCGTAACGTTTCAACGCGAGTACGAAGCCTTGCCCGGCTCGGCCTTCATCTGATCGCCGCGCCTCACCTCTTTCTCCACAGTTCCTGGAAAAGCCGCACCGTAGCTGGTGCATGGCCGGCGTAGTGATTGTTGGCGAAGGCGAAGATGGAGATGCTGCGCTGGTTAAAATTGCGGCAGGCCTCCACCCACTCTTCCAGTTCGCGCCGCCGGTTTACAATCACCTTGTCCCAGCTCTTGGTTTCTTCTTCGATCCTTTTTCGATCGCCGAGCCAGCGGATGTAGGTGAAATCTGCGGTGATGGGATCGCCGCGCGCGAGCCATTCCTTCGGCCTCGGCATCCAGGGATGGTCGATTAGCGCCAGCGCCACTTTGTGTTTGCGCAGAGCGTCCAGGAGTTTCGGCCCGAGCCAGTTCTTGTTGCGAATCTCGACGGCAAACCGCTGCCCCCGAGGCAGACGGCTGAGGAATGGAGTCAGACGCTCCAGGAATCCCTCCACGCTCGCAAACGCCTGGCGATTGAAGTAGGGAAACTGAAACAAAATAGGCCCGAGTTTTTCCCCCAACGCTTCCATGGCCGCCAGGAAGCCCTTCAGTTCGACTTCGCAATCGCGCAGGACCTTCTCGTGGGTGATGGTCTGCGGCGCTTTTGCGGCGAACAGGAATCCCGCGGGCGTTCGGGCATACCAGTTGCGCACAGTGCTGCTGCTGGGGACGCGATAAAACGTGCTGTCCACTTCAACCGCATCGAACTGCTGGGCGTAGTAGTTCAGATACTCACTGGGCTTCACGCCCGCGGGATAGAAGGTTCCCGGCCATCCGGCCGCGGTGAACGCCGAGGTTCCCAGCCGGATCTCACTCGTGTTCTGCATGGGCAGAAGATTCTATCGCAAGGTCCTGCGCAGCGGGAAACCACGCCCGCGCGGAACCCTACGGCTCAGTTTACTTCTATCCTACGCGCCGCCTCGCGACGATTGACACCGCCCCAGAGCCCCCGTAGGGTGAAGAATGGTTGCGATGGCTTCCCGGGGGCAAGGCCACGCGTCCTTGTCAGGCAGAAGGGGGCTGGAGACTGATGCAGCAGGAAGAGCGTCGCAGCTTGGGGGAAATCCATCCCTTCGCTGACGCATGGCAGACATCTGCGCACAGCCCGGATCATGCCGGGCACGCCACGGGTGTAACGCCACTCAACCCCCGGCTCATTCTCTCCTTTCAACTCGTCTCCCGGGCGGCCAGCGCCGTGCTGCTGGCCGTCGGGATTCTGGTCCTCGCGGACAGATTCCTCGACTTTCCGCACTTCAAGTTCCTGCTCCCGGACCTGTCCCTGATGCCTGCGTACACTGCGCTCTCGTTTGTTCTCACTGGAATATCGCTGCTGCTGCTGCGCAAAGAATCTGTCGACCCGCGGGCCCGAGGGATCGCCCAAGCCTGCACACTGTTGGTGGTTGTGCTGGGTCTGCTGGCAGTGGCGGACAAGCTGCTGGGCTGGGATCTGGGCGTTGATCAATTGCTGTTCCGGCGGGAAGCGGCGGCCAGCCCGGCCCCTACGGTTGGACGGATGGCGTTCGCCAGCGGCCTGAGCTTCGTCCTGAGCGGATGCGCGCTGCTGCTGCTCGACGTGGAGACACGGCGGGGACATCGTCCCGGGCAGTGGCTTGCGCTGCTAGTGGTGCCCGTCTCGTTGCTGGGGATCTTGGACTACACCTTCCACCCGCCCGTCTCCGACACAGGGATGTCGCTGGCCACGGCTCTGCTGTTTGCTTTGCTGTGCACCGGGATTCTGCTGGCGCGGCCTGACCGCGGCGTGATGGCCATCCTGGTCAGCGAGGGCTACGGCGGAATCACGGCGCGGCGCCTGCTGCCGCTGGGGATCGGCACCTCCGTGCTGTTCGCCTGGCTGCGGCTGGCGGGGGAACGCGCGGGACTTTTCGGATCCTCGGTGGGCGTGGCCCTATACGCGACCGCGAATGCCGTCGTTCTGGGAGTGCTGATCGGCTGGAACGCCCGCGGGCTGGACCGCGCCGACGGCGAGCGCCGGCAGGCCGAGCAGACTGTCCGCCAAGCGCACGAAGAACTGGAAGCGCGCATGGCTACGCGAACTGTGGATTTGGAAAGAGTTAGCGAGAATCTGAAAGGCGAGGTTGCCGCGCACCGGCGGGATGAGGAGGCAGCCTCGTATCTGGCCGCCATTGTGCAGTCTTCCGACGATGCCATCATAGGCGAAAGCCTGGATGGCGTCATCGTGAGCTGGAACGCGGCAGCTGAACGCATCTACGGTTACACGGGGGCCGAGGCCATCGGCCGGCCGTTCTCGATCCTGGTCCGGCCGGAACGCGAGGAGGAGGTCCCGCGGATACTGGAGCGGTTGCGCCGAGGCGAGCCGGTTGAGCATTTCGACACCCGGCACATCAGCAAGGCGGGCCAGACGCTGAACATTTCTCTCTCCATTTCTCCGGCGAAGGACGCGGAAGGCAGGATCATCGGCGCCTCCGCCATCGCCCGGGACATTACCGAGACCAAGCGCTCTGCCGAAGCCCTGCAGCAGGCCAATGCCGTGCTCACAGGCTGGCTCCGCGAACTCGAGAAGCGCACCCACGAGACCACCCTGCTCAACGACATGGGCGAGCTCCTCCAGACCTGCGTCGCCGCCGAGGAGGCCTATGCCGTGATCGCGCGGTACGCGCAGCAACTCTTTCCCACTGAGTCGGGCGCCCTGTGCGTGCTGAATGCCTCGCAGAACCTGGTGGAAGCGGTTGCGGTCTGGGGCAAGTCGCCGCCGGGCGAGCGCGTGTTCGCTCCGGACGAATGCTGGGCGCTTCGCCGCGGGCAGGTTCACCTGCTCGAAGACGCCTCGTCGGGGATGGCCTGT
This sequence comes from Terriglobia bacterium, assembly GCA_041493955.1. GTDB lineage: Bacteria > Acidobacteriota > Terriglobia > Acidiferrales > UBA7541 > QHYU01. The sequence goes on along the minus strand of JBGPZW010000005.1, from coordinate 664 downwards.
CGGCACGTGGGACGCTCACCCGGAGTCAGCTATCTCTGCGTGCCCATGATGGGGCAGGGGGAGGCCCTCGGGGTGCTGCATTTGCAAGGTGGTGGCCCCGCCAGCGATATGGAGTTGCGCCTGACGGAAACCAAACAGCGCCTGGCGGTCACCGCCGCCGGCCACATCGCCCTGGCGCTGGCCAACCTGCGGCTGCGCGAGACCCTGCGCATGCAGTCCATCCGCGACCCCCTCACCGGACTGTTCAACCGGCGCTACATGGAGGAGTCGCTGGCGCGCGAGTTGCGCCGCGCCGCCCGCAACCAGCGCAAGCTCGGCGCCATCATGCTCGACCTCGACCACTTCAAGCGCTTCAACGACACCTTCGGGCACGAGGCCGGCGATGCGCTGCTGCGCGAGTTGGGCGGGTTCCTCCGCACGCGTACCCGGCGGGAGGACATCGCCTGCCGATACGGCGGCGAGGAGTTCGTCGTCATTCTTCCGGAGGCTTCGATCGAGGCCACCCGCCAGCGCGCCGAGCGCCTGCGTGAGGAATTCAAGCACCTGAACGTTCAGCACCGCGGCCGCTCGCTTGGCGCCGTCACATTGTCGCTCGGCGTGGCCGTCTTCCCTGAGCACGCCTCCACCGTCGAGGACATCATGCGCTCCGCCGACCGCGCCCTGT
>JBGPZW010000191.1:0-5514 GCA_041493955.1 Terriglobia bacterium | reverse complement strand
ATGGACAACAACCTCATTTCCTTGCTGGCCGGCGAGCACTACTTCAACCCCAACAGTCACACGGTTGCGACCCACTTCAGCGGCTCGAGCAACCTGTTCTTCGGGCTGGGCGCGGGGCCGTCGTTCCTGTCCGGCAACGTCGATGCCGATCCGAAGTTCGTCAACGCCGGCGCCCACAACTTCCGATTGCTGGCCGGCAGTCCGGCCATCGACGCCGGCATCAACACGGGCCTGGCCACGGACTTCGATGGCGTGCCCCGCCCGCAGGGCGCCGCCTACGACATCGGAGCCTTTGAGTTCAGGAAGTAAGCCAGGAAGAACCGGGGGCGTCCCAGAGGCCCCAAACACCTTGCCGGTGGGATCACTCGGGCATTGCACCCCCGCGCCGGGCTCGAGAGATGCCACCGGCAGGCCATTCTTCGACACTCCTGAGAGCACCGGGCACACTGACGGGTCAAGGCAATCCCAAAAGTGTGCAAATTGTTTCTTACTTTCGCCGCACCCATATTGAACAAGTCCGCCATCTTACTGTTTATAAAGGCGATGTAGGAATTGCAGATTGCCGCATATTGGCAGGACACATGCCTTAACCTTAGTGGGAAGGACAAGCATAGTGTCTTCGCGCGCCGGGGGAAGCATCTCAAAGCGGCACACAGTGACGCGGCCCATCACACACATCATGTCGGTGGACGTTGAGGACTACTTCCAGGTGGAGGCCTTTGCGGGGACAATCACCCGAGCAGATTGGGATACCTTTCCTCCCCGGGTGGATGGGAACACTCGCCGAATTCTCGACCTGTTCGATGAGCACAATGTCCGCGCCACATTTTTCCTAGTCGGGTGGGTGGCGGAGAAATTTCCCTCCCTTGTGCGGGAGATTGTGGCGCGGGGCCACGAACCCGCTTGCCATAGTTACTGGCATCGGACTGTGTACAGCCTGACTCCCGAGGAGTTTCGCGCTGATACTCGAGCGGGCCGCGACGCCATCGAGCAGGCCGGCGGGGTGGGCGTGGTGGGTTACCGCGCCCCCACCTGGTCGATCACCAAGGCCAGCCTGTGGGCGCTCGATGTCTTGGCCGAAGAAGGGTTCCTCTACGACTCGAGTATTTACCCAATCCACCATGACCTCTATGGCGTGCCTCACGCGCAGCGCTTCGCCTATACGCACACACTCCAGGGCAGCCGCCAACTCTTGGAATACCCACCGGCGACCGTGCGCCTGGCGCGCTGGAACCTCCCTGCTGCCGGAGGCGGTTACCTGCGCATCTTTCCTCTCTTCTACACCCACTGGGCCTTCCGGCACATCGAGAAAGGGCACGGCCAGCCGGTGGTGGTCTATTTTCATCCCTGGGAAATCGACCCCGGGCAGCCGCGCCTGCCCGGAAAGCTGAGGTCTCGCTTCCGGCACTACACCAACCTCGACAAAATGCAAGACCGGCTGCGCGCCCTTCTTGAGCGCTATTCGTTTCAGCCCTTTCGGGACCTCCTTGATTCCGAAAGCACGGTAAGAAAACAACCGGTAGGCGCACAAGTCGGCCGGGACTAAAATGTTCGCAGGTGGTGTTCCCTCCATGGCTTCCGGGAACAGCGGGGAATCGATGCACAGCTCCCTTCAGCTTGCAAGTGACGAGCACAACACTCCCGCGCCCGATCCCAATCCTGGCGCACAAGCTCCGGAGAAATCTGGCCGCTCCTGTATTCTGGCCTACCACGAAGTAGTGCCGGACAACGCGAGGTATCTCTACAGCGTGACTTCACACCAGTTGGAAGAACATCTGCGGCTGGTGGCCGAGTTGCAAGCGATCCCTAACCTCACTGGTGCTGCGCCGCGGGTTACCTTCGACGACGGCCATCTTTCCATTTATCAGTATGCGCTTCCTCTGCTTGCACAGACCCGGGTACCGGCGACCTTTTTTGTGACCGCGGGCTGGATCGGCCAACGCGCGGACTTCCTGACGTGGGAACACTTGCGCGAAGCGATCACCTTAGGCAATCGCATTCAATCGCACGGCTGGTCGCACAAGTTTCTGACCCAGTGTTCCGAGTCCGAACTCCGCGATGAGTTGGAGCGTTCCCGGCGAACTCTCGAGGACAAACTCGGCGTTGAGGTGGATGCCATCTCCGCGCCGGGCGGAAGGTGGAACCGGCGCATGCTCGTCGCTGCCACCTCGGCGGGCTACCGGCGTGTTTATCTCTCCGATCCCTGGAGGAAACCGGCCGAGCTAGATGGCGTGCAGGTGTTCGGGCGGTTGATGGTCTGGCGCACGATGCAGGCCGAGCAGTTGCGGCACTGGCTGATGATGAAAGGTACATCGCTTTTCTATCATCGCACGCAGGAACGACTGAAAGAGTCGGTGAGACGCGTGCTGGGCGACCGCGTGTACCATCGGCTGTGGTGTTGGCTCGCGCTATGGAACGAAACTGAGAAACGAGGATCGGCCTGAACCATTCTCCGACGTAATCCGGTGCGGCGAGCGCGATGACAGTTCTCCAACTGATTAGCAGCGGCGGGCTCTACGGCGCGGAAACGGTGCTGATCAACCTTTCGCGCTCGCTGGTGCGTTCCGGAACCGGCTGTGTCATAGGCGTCTTCCACAACGCGCACAAGCCCAACACCGAGATTGCAGATTCTGCTCGGCGACAGGGTTTGCCGGTAGAAATCATTCCGTGCCGCGGTCAGGCGGATTGGCAGGCGGTCCGGGCCATTCGCGAATGCATCAAGGCTCGGGGAATTGACCTGATCCACACCCACGGCTACAAGGCCGATCTCTATGGCTACGCGGCCGCAAGAGCACTGGGCAAACCTCTAGTGGCGACCTGCCACAACTGGCCCGGAACCAGCGTTGCGCTGCGCCTCTACGCTTTGCTTGACCGCTTCGTCCTCAGGCGGTTCCACCGAGTTGTGGCGATCTCCGAAGGCGTGGCCGACACCCTGAGGCGTGCCGGTGTCGCTCCAGGCAGGATCTCCATAATTGATAACGGTGTGGAACTCTCGAAATTCGCAGGCGCTGCTCCCACGCTTGCGAGAGAAATCCAAAAGGGAGAACGAGTCGTCGTCGGCACGGTAGGTCGCCTAGCGCCAGAAAAGGCTTACGACAATTTCCTGCGCGCGGCTCAGCAACTTCTGGCTGATTTCCCGGAGACCTTGTTTGTTCTGGTCGGAGAAGGCCCGATGCGAGGACCGCTGGAAGATCTGGTCCGGCAGCTTGGAATCGAGGATCACGTGATCTTCGCCGGCCAACGCGCAGATGTCCCCGGCGTATATGCCTCGCTGGACATCTTCGTTCTTCCGTCTCTCGATGAGGGGATGCCCATGGTGATCCTTGAGGCGTTGGCCGCGAGCCGCCCGGTCGTCGCCTCGCGCGTCGGCGCCATTCCTCGTTTGATTCCCGATGAACGTACGGGGCTGCTGGTCGCGCCCGGAGACGTGGCCGGATTGGGCCAGGCGATCGCTCGGCTGCTCGCGGATCCTGATTTGCGCCGGCAAATGGGCGAGAACGGACAAGCTTGGGTGCGGCAACACTACTCTGCCGAAGCCATGGTCGAGAGCTATCTGAATTTGTACGCCGGTCTGGTCAACAATCCGGCGGCTGCCGCTCAGGATCCTCGCGCATCGCGGGGTTCTGAATCGCAGCGTGCGCTGGGCCGGGTAAGGGGATAAAGCCGTGCCGCCCGTGTCGAATCCGTCCCTGCGCCCTCAAGAGACAATCACTCCCGGTCGCATCCGATTCTCTGTGATCATTCCGGCGCGAAATGAGGAGGGGGTCATCGGCCAGTGCCTAGAGCGATTGTCGCAGCTCGATTACCCGCGCGAGGCTTTTGAAGTCATCGTGGTAGACAACGGTTCCACTGACCGCACGACGGAGATCGCGCGCTCCTGGGGCTCCGCGTTGAACGTGACGGTCCTGCCAAAGCGCAATGCTCACATTTCCGCGGTCCGGAATTTTGGAGTAGCCTCGGCGCGCGGCGAGTTTCTTGCCTTCCTGGACGCCGATTGCTTGGTGTCGGCGAAATGGCTCCGCGAGGCCGACACTCTGCTTTCGGCCGATGGGGCAGGTGTGGTCGGCGCGCACTACCGCATCCCGGAGGAGTCCTCTTGGCTGGCCCGAGCGTGGTATCAGGACGAGCATGCGAACCGCGGCGGGAAGACGTCGTATGTGCCTTCGGGCGATCTGCTCATGCGCCGCCCGGACTTCCTGCGAATTGGCGGCTTTGACGAAACGCTCGAGACCAACGAGGACTACGAGTTGTGCCAACGCGCTCAGGCGGCTGGGTTGCCGGTCCTCGCGTTCCCACAGCTTGAGGTCGTGCACCTGGGCACGCCGCAAACCCTGCGCGCTTTCTATGGCAAGCAGCGCTGGCATGGCAAGCACGTTTTCTACGTCTTTTTGAGTAATCTCCCAAAATTGCAGAATGCCAAAACGGTGTTCTTCACCTTATATATATTCCTGTCTCTGGCTGGCCTGGCCGCCGGAGCAGTCCGCTTTATTTGGAGCGGCCGGCTGGGAGTCCTGGCCGTGTTTCTGTTCGGCTTGTTGTTGGCGCTCGTGGCGCTCGCCCTGCGAACCGCAATGGCCAGAAAGCGTTGGGCCATTGTGCTTCCGCTCGTGGCGCTTAATCTGGTATTCGGAGTGGCTCGAGTCGCTTGCGTTCTTGATCCCAAGAACTGGTTCGGCGGTGAAAGGGATTCGGGCGGGGAGAAGCCTGAACCGAGCCGCGACGGTGCCCATAGCGGTGCAAGTGGTTTGCATGATTGACGGCGTGGAGTGCGTTTTGATCTCGAGCGAATAGCGACAGTGGGCAACTGGAAAGATCGCGCTTATGTTGCAAGTCCGATTTGGCTGCAGCAGCTTGGGGTCAAGGCCTTCGGCTGGTATTGGGCCCGCCGCCGGCTGGGCCCGAACTTTGAGGCGGGCTGGCGCGCTTACGTGGAGCGCGAAACGCGGCCTGTCGAGAGGTTTCGCGAGTTCATTGACCAGCAATTAAGAGAGCAAGTCCAGCGCGCCTATCGCGAGGTTCCGTATTATCGGCGGGCGTTCCGCGAACACGATGTGGCGGAGGCGCTTCTCGAGCGTTTCTCGGTCGCCGACCTGCTGCAGCTTCCTTTATTGGACAAGGCAAAGGTGCACGCCAACCCGGAGATGCTGCTTACTTGACGGTGACGACGCGCAGGTTTGTAGGAGGGTTTGGCTGCTGGGTCGTGCTCGCGCCGGCGAACTCAAAGGCTCCGATGTCGTAGGCGGCGCCCTGCGGGCGGGGCACGCCATCGAAGTCCGTGGCCAGGCCCGTGCTGCTGCCGGCGTCGATGGCCGGACTGCCGGCCAGCAATCGGAAGTTGTGGGCGCCGGCGTTGACGAACTTCGGATCGGCATTGACGTTGCCGGACAGGAACGACGGCCCCGCGCCCAGCCCGAAGAACAGGTTGCTCGAGCCGCTGAAGTGGGTCGCAACCGTGTGACTGTTGGGGTTGAAGTAGTGCTCGCCGGCCAGCAAGGAAATGAGGTTGTTGTCCAT
>JBGPZW010000058.1:0-19302 GCA_041493955.1 Terriglobia bacterium | reverse complement strand
GCGCGCCTCTCCTACTTCGGCCATTCCGGCGACCTGACGGGCTACGACTTGATCCGCGACATCTGGAAGTTCCCGGACAAGAACCGCACCGAATACTCCAAGAAGAGCGAAGTCATCGACGTCTATAACGGCAGCCAGGGATGGACGCTGGACAAGGCGGGCGTAAGCGAAGCCACGGCCGTCGCCGTGGCAGATTTTCAGGAGCAGGTGAAGAAGGACATGAACAACCTGCTGCGCTACCGGCTGAAGGAAGAGGGCATGATCTTCCGCTACGGCGGCAGCGACATCGTGGACCTGAAGCAGGTGGACTGGGTGGAGATTGTGGACAGCGACCGCCGCACTTTCCGGATCGCGCTCGATCGGGAGACTCGCCTGCCCATCCGCTACACCGTGCTGACGCGGAACCCGACCACGCGCGACCGCACCGAGGAGACCACTTACTTTTCCAACTACCACGTCGAGAACGGCGTGCAGACGCCCCTCCAGGTCACCCACGAACGCAACGGCCTGAAGATCTATCAGGTGTTTTACTACGGCTGCAAGTACAACAGCGGCGTCGGCGACGACCTGTTCTCCCGCGCCGCGCTCGACAAGCGCTGGGCCGAAACCCCCAAGAAGAAGAAAAAGTAGCCTCGTCCCGTGCGGACAGGTTTCTGCTAGACTCCGCGCAACTTCCCGCGGAGGTTTCCCAACATGCTACGCCGACGCGAATTCATCCAGCACGCTGCGGTGGCTGCGGCGCTGCTCGGCCTGCCGCTGGCCCACGCCGAGGAACTGCTCAGTCAAGATGCGCCCGCGCTGCCGGCGCACGATCTGTTCGCCACCGTTCCGGACCGCTACTGGGCCGAGTTGCGGCGCCAGTGGCTGCTCGCCGCCGACCGCATCAACCTGAACTGCGGCTCGGTGGGCTGCACGCCGCTGCCGGTGCTGCGCGCGATGATTGAGCACCTGCTTTCGGCCGAAGAGTTTCGCGAGGCGCCTTACCCGTGGTTCGGCTACGAGGAAAACACGCGCCTGTGCGAGTTGCGCGACGCGCTCGCGGCATTTCTGCACGTGAAGCGCGACGAGCTGGCCATCGTGCGCAACGCCACCGAGGCGAACAACGTGGTCTGCAACGGCCTGGACCTCAAACCGGGCGATGAAGCCCTGCTCACCGACCAGGAGCATCCCGGCGGGCGCTGCTGCTGGGAGCAGAAGGCCGCGCGCTTCGGCGTGGAATTGCGCTACGTCGCGCTGCCCAAGCCTCCGGCTAGCAAAGAGCAGCTCGTCGAGCTGTTCGCCCGCGCCATCACGCCCCGCACGCGCATCCTGGTCTTCAGCCACATCACCACGGTCACCGGCGTCATCCTTCCGGTGAAAGAGATCTGCGCGCTGGCGCGCTCGCGCGGCATCCTGACGCACGTGGACGGCGCGCACGCCATCGGGCAGATCCCCCTCAACCTCCACGACCTGGGCTGCGATTTCTACGCCACCAGCCCGCACAAATGGCTGATGTCGCCCAAGGGCACCGGGACACTCTACGTGCGCGAGGAGCTGCTCGAGCGGCTGTGGGTGAACACGGTCACCACGGACTGGCGTAACTACGCGCTGAAGGCCTACCGGTTTTCGACCTTCGGCACATCGAATCTTTCGGTGATGGTGGGGCTGAAGGCCGCGCTCGACTTCTTCCAGACCATCGGCCCAGAGCGCATCTACGCGCGCCTCCACCAGCTCGCCACGCACGTGCGCGACCGCGTCGCCGCGCACCCACAGGTGCAAGTCGTGAACGCCAGCAAGGACGAGTTTTTCGCCGGCCTGGTGAGCTTTGAGCCGGTGCCCCCCGTCGCTCCGGGCGCAACGACCGGCGGGCTGAAGCGTGTCACCGATGAGTGCACCGCGCGCAACATCCGCATTGCCGGCGGCCCGGAGCGCATCCGCATCGCCACGCACATCTTCACGCAGCCCACCGAGCTCAACGCCTTCTTCGACGCCCTCGACGCCGGCCTCCGTCCTTAGCATTACCCTGGTGGGTGAGACATTGAAGCACGCGATGGTTGCAACCTGCGGCTCGCGGTATAATGGCGGGATGCGACGGACGAGGAAAAGCTCACCGATACGCGGCACAACGGTCTTGTGCGTGCGGCGGGACAATAAGGTAGTGATGGCGGGCGACGGCCAGGTGACGTTCGGCGAGAACGTGATGAAACACTCGGCCAAGAAGATCCGCCGGCTGTTTGACGACAAGATCCTGGCGGGCTTTGCCGGCTCGACGGCCGACGCGCTTTCGCTCTTCGGGCGCTTTGAGTCGAAGCTGCAAGAGCACCACGGCAACCTGGCGCGCTCGGTCGTGGAACTGGCCAAAGACTGGCGCACCGACCGCGCGCTGCGGCACCTGGACGCGCTGCTGGTGGTGGCGGACGCCAAGTCCACGTTTCTACTTTCCGGCCACGGCGACATCATCGAGCCCGACGACGGCATCTGCGCGATCGGCTCGGGCGGGCCGTTTGCGGTGGCCGCGGCGCGGGCCCTGACCAAGCACACCAAGCTCGGCGCCAAGGAAGTCGCGCAGGAAGCCATGCGCATCGCCAGCGAGATCTGCATCTTCACGAACGACAACTTCACTTTGGAAGAACTCTGAGCGCGCAATGAGGCCACGATGAGCGGCAAGGCGGACAAGGATTCGGTGATTTACCTCCCCGGCGAGCAAAGTGCGGCGAAGCCGGAGCCGCTGCCGTCGTTCGACGAGCTAACCCCGCGCGAGATCGTGGTCGAACTCGATAAATACATCGTCGGGCAAAACGCGGCTAAGCGCGCCGTGGCCATCGCCCTGCGCAACCGCGTGCGCCGGCAGAAGCTGGCGCCCGAACTGGCCGAAGAAGTCCTGCCCAAGAACATCCTGATGATCGGCCCCACGGGGGTGGGCAAGACGGAGATCGCGCGGCGGCTGGCGCGGCTGGCGGGCTGCCCATTCGTCAAGGTCGAAGCATCGAAATACACCGAGGTCGGCTACGTCGGCCGCGACGTCGAATCCATGGTGCGCGACCTGGTGGAGATGTCCATCGACATGATCCGCGAGGAAAAACTCGATGAGGTGGCCGAACGCGCCGAGCAGTCCGCCGAGGAGCGCGTGCTCGATCTGCTGCTGCCGGCCTCGCCGACGCACCCCGCCGAACTCTCCAACCCCGCCATCGAAGTGCAGACCCGCGAGCAGGCCAGCCGCACGCGCGATAAGCTGCGCGCCCAGCTCCGCGAAGGCAAGCTCGATCAGCGCATGGTGGAGGTGGAAGTGCGCGAGCGCTCGATGCCCGCGTTTGAAATCATCAGCAACCAGGGCGTCGAGGAGATGGACATCAACGTCAAGGACATGCTCTCGGGCTTTTTCGGCCAGCAGAAAAAGAAGCGCAAGATGACCGTGGCCGAGGCGTTCGATTACCTGATCCAGGAGGAAGAGAACCGGCTGATCGACATGGACCAGGTGACGCGGCTGGCCGTGGAGCGCGCCGAGCAGATGGGGATTATCTTTATCGACGAGATCGACAAGATCGCGGGGCGCGAATCGGGGCACGGCCCGGACGTCTCTCGCGAAGGCGTGCAGCGGGACATCCTGCCCATCGTGGAAGGCACCACGGTCAACACGCGCTACGGCATGATCCGCACCGACCACATCCTGTTCATCGCCGCTGGCGCGTTCCACATCACCAAACCCTCGGACCTGATTCCCGAGCTGCAGGGCCGCCTGCCCATCCGCGTGGAGATGACCTCGCTCGGCGAGGCCGATTTCGTGCGCATCCTCACCGAGCCGAAAAACGCGCTAATCAAGCAGTACACCGCGCTGCTTGAAACCGAGGGCGTGAAGCTGAGCTTTAGCGAGGACGCCGTGGCCACGCTGGCCCGCTTTGCCGCGTTGGTGAACGAGCAGACCGAGAATATCGGCGCGCGCCGCCTGCACACCATCCTCGAAAAAGTGCTGGACGAAATCTCCTTCGAGGCGCCCGATCTGAAGAAGAAGACGGTCAAGATCGACGGCGCCTACGTCAGTAAGCAGCTCGCCGAGATCGTCAAGAACCAGGACCTCAGCCGGTACATCCTCTGATCGGCAACACAGCGCAAATGGGAACAAGAAGAGAGGACTCCGCCGCGAGGTTTCGATTCCGCGACGCCTCGGCCTCTCTTCTGATTTTTCTCTTTCCGCTTCTCTGCTTCTTCGCGCTGGCAGGCTGCGCTGCGCCGGGCGAGCCAGTTCCGAAGCACCCGCCTATCCCGGAAACGATCCGGGACCTGGCGGTGCGGCAGGCGGGCGACAGCGTAGTGTTGACCTTCACCCTGCCGAAAAAGACGATCGATGGCCAGCCGCTCGCCGAGCTGCCGGCGGTGGAGATCTATCGCGGGGCGCTTGCTGCCGGGGGCGCGCCAGGCAAACTTTCCACGCGGCTGGTCTACACCATCCCCGGGGTGTTGGTGGACACGTATTTGAGCGAAGGGCGCTTGAGGTTTGTGGACCCGCTCAGGCCGGAGGATTTGGCAGCGCAGGCCGGCGGGCAGATGGTTTACATGGTGCGTACGCGCGCGTCGCGGCGGCGGGCCTCAGCGGACTCGAATGCCGCGGCGGTGAGGGTTTTCCCGCCGCCCGAACGCATCGCCGCCGTTCGCGCCGCGGTGACTCCGACAGCGATCGAGCTCTCCTGGCTACCGCCGCAACGCACCTCCGCCGGCGCGCCGCTCGCCTCACTCGCCAGCTACCGCATCTATCGCGCCGAAGTTGAGCCGGGCGGGGAAGCGGCCGCCGCGGCGGACCCGTCGAAAGCGAAATTGAAATCGCCGCTCGAATTGCTGGGCCCGACGCCCACGCCCGCCTTCCGCGATACACAGTTTGAGTTCGACCACACGTATCTATACACCGTGCGCAGCGTGGCGCAGTATGAGTTCGATTCGGTGGAATCGGCCGATTCACAGCCTGCGGTGGTGACCCCGCGCGACACTTTTCCCCCGGCCGCCCCGCAGCGGCTGGTAGTGATCCTCGTGCCACCAACGCCCGGCACCGCGGCGCACCTGGAACTGTCCTGGGGCATCAGCCTTGAAACCGACCTGGCGGGTTATCACGTCTATCGAAGTGAGCAGGAAATTACGGGGACCCCGGGCAGCGGGGAGCGGCTGAACCGCGAATTGTTGCTTAGCCCGACGTTTCGTGATATGTCGGTGCTGCCCGGTCGGCGTTATACCTACCGAGTGACCGCGGTGGACCGTGCCGGAAACGAAAGCCCGCTGAGTACCGCTGCCTCGGAGGAAGTCCCACCGCGCTAGCCTTAGGAAAAGGCCAGAGGAATTATGCCAAGGGTGCCCCAGTCCCAGCTCCCGGGGGCCCGGTGGTTCCGGTGGCTGCACAACGCGACGTTGCGCGTCGGCCTCCTCACCGGGATCTATCTCTCCATTGTGTTTGCCGGCTGGCTGATTGTCGCCAACCGGGTCCCCTGGTCGGCTAAGTTTGCGGGCATCCGCAACCTCGGGACGGCCGCAGCGATCGCCGGGCTGATGCTGATTCCCGTCCTGCGCTTTTTGCGTTCCTCGGCGCGGTTATTTGCTTCCGGTGTAGTGGGCTGGGCGGTGTTGACTTGGACGTACGTGATGCTGGGGCTGTATTTCGAGCGGCTCTTCAGCCGCAAGGGCCCGCTGCACGTGTTCATGCTCGGCGCCGTGGTTTACGGCTCCTGCGCGGTGATTGCTTGGGTGGCCTCGATGCTGCTCGCCGTCCGGCACCATCATGGCCACCCCCAGACCGTCGCCGTTTCGCGCCGCCGGGCCTCCTGACCCATCCATGAAACTCTGCCGTTTCCAGCCGCTGCTGTTCAGCGCCGAGCAAATCGGTCGCCCCGGACGTGAGACCCATCCTGAGCCCCGCTGTGGCGTCATCAGCGGCGAGACCATCCAAGAGATTTCCGGCGACATCTTCAGCCCGTGGCGCGCGACGGACCGCACCTGGCCGCTGGGTGAAGTGAAGCTGCTGCCACCGGTGGTGCCAAGCAAGATCGTCTGCCTGGGACGCAACTACCGCGAGCATGCCGCTGAGCTGGGCCACGAGATCCCCAAAGAGCCGCTGATCTTCCTCAAGCCGCCCTCGGCCATTATCGGCCCTGAGGAGCCCATCGTGCTTCCGCCGATCTCCCGGCGCGTGGACTACGAAGGCGAGCTGGCGGTGGTGATTGGGCGCGTCTGCTCGCAGCTCGCGCCCGACGCCGATGTGCGGCCCTACGTGTTGGGCTACATGTGTCTCAATGACGTAACCGCGCGGGACCTGCAGAACGCCGACGTGCAGTTCACCCGCGCGAAGGGTTTTGACACCTTCTGCCCGCTCGGGCCGGTGATCGAAACCGAACTCGACCTGGCCGCCGTGACGATCGAAACCTACGTCAACGGCGAGCGGCGACAGTCCGCCCCCCTGACGCAGATGATCATTCCGGTTGATGCTATAATTCGCTGGGTTTCGTGCATGATGACGCTGGTGCCCGGCGACATTGTTGCCACGGGCACGCCCGCTGGCGTCGGCCCGCTCAACGCCGGAGACATCGTCGAAGTGGTGGTCAGCGGCGTGGGCACGCTGCGTAACCCCGTGGTCACACCGGCCTCGTAAACTTTTTCCGCAGAGTGCAGCTTCAGGTTAAGGTAGGAGGGTAGCTGTCATGAAATTTTTCCTCGATACCGCGAACCTCGACGAAATCCGCCGGGGGGTCGCGCTCGGCGTGCTCGACGGCATCACAACCAATCCCACGCTGGTGGCCAAGGAAAAGCGGCCGTTTCGCGAGCACATCCTGGAGATCTGCGAAATCGTGAAGCCCGGCGTAGTGAACGCCGAGGTGGTTTCGACCGACACCGAGGGCATCCTGCGCGAAGCCCACGAGCTGGCCGGCTGGCACCCGAACATCGTGGTGAAGCTGCCCATGACGCCCGCCGGCGTGCAGGCGCTCAGCGTCCTGTCGCGCGAGGGCATGCGCGTCAACGTGACGCTGGTCTTCTCGCCCTCCCAGGCGTTGATCGCAGCCAAAGCCGGTGCCTACTTCGTCAGCCCGTTTCTCGGCCGGCTCGACGACGTTTCCCAGGACGGCCTCGGTTTGCTGCGTGAAATCCTGGAGATTTACCGCGCCTACAATTTTCCGACGCAAGTCCTCGCCGCAAGCCTGCGCCACCCGCTGCACGTGGTCGAGGCGGCCAAGATGGGCGCGCACATCGGCACCATGCCGTTCAAGGTTTTCGAGCAACTCTTCAAGCATCCGCTCACCGACCGGGGGCTCGAAGGATTCCTGAAAGATTGGGAGAAGGCGCGCGAAGTGTTAGGCGAGATTGTCGAACCCGCCGCCGCGCGCAAAGGCGGGCGTTGAGGCACCTTGCGGATGATTGGGGGACCGTGCTGGGAGCTGCCGCCCTGCTGGCAGCCGCCGGCGGCGCTTTCTACTGGCTGCGGCGTCGTACGCCTGACCCCGAAGAGATCGAGCGCCTGCGCCGCTCGCATCTGAACCAGATTGGCCGCATCGTCGAAGGCCACGTCGTCGAGCTTCTCGAAACACCGCCCGAGCCCCCCGCCAGCCGCGGTTTGTTCCGCAAGCAACGCGCCGCACCCTCGGGCGCCGCCGAGAACGGACGCAAACTGGTCTGCTACAGCTACTCGATTTCCGGGGTCTCCTACGAAACCGCGCAGGACATCACCGGACTCGAAGAGCGCCTGCGCCCGGATCGCCTGGTGGCCGGCCAGTCCGCCAGCGTGAAGTACGACCCGTCGAACCCCAGCGACTCCATCCTGGTGGCCGAGGACTGGTCCGGCCTGCATTAATCCGGCGCCCGCCGCGCCCGCACTCGACCGAGGAAAGGCCGCTGCGACTCCTGCGATGGTTCCCGTTTCGCCCGCGCTGAGCTATCCTTGCTCCCGGTCCGGAGAAGATGAAACCACACCTCACCCTGACGCACCTGGTCGCGGCCGTTCTGACCGCGCTGCTGGTCGTAGCGATGACGCTGGCCGCGGTCTTCGTGCTGGTCAAGACGACGATCAAGGTCGCGGAGATGAGCAACCCGATGTTCCGCGGCCTCGCTGTGGGGGCCGAACTCCTGCTTGGCGTCGTTCTTCTCATGGGGATGGTTTACCTGGGCACGCACATGGCCGCGCGCATCTTCGGCGGCGGCCCACCGCCAGCCGGCGACTGAGCCTAAAGCGCGGGCCATTGCAGGGCGCGGTGGGCCGTGGGAAACTTCCTCCGCGGGGCTGAGGCGGCATCCCGGGAAACTCGCCGGGAGGTTGGACGCGGGCAGAATTCGATGAGCGCAGGATACGGGACGAAACGAATGGCTATCAACCAAAAACTCCAGGACCGCCTCGAAGAACTTCGCCGGCGCAGCGCCGAAGCCGAAGCCGGCGGCGGGCCGGAGCGGCGCGAGCGGGAACACAAGGCCGGCAAACTGACCGCGCGCGAGCGGATCGAGCTGCTGCTCGACGAGCGCAGCTTCGAGGAACTGGACAAGTTCGTCACGCACCGCTGCACCGACTTCGCGATGGAGGAGCAGCGGCCGGCGGGCGACGGCTTCGTGACCGGCTTCGGGCGCATCGACGGCCGGCTGATGTATGTGTTCGCACAGGACTTCACGGTGTTCGGCGGCTCGCTCTCCGAGGCCAACGCCTCGAAGATCTGCAAGATCATGGACCTGGCTATGCGCACGGGCGCGCCGGTGATCGGCCTCAATGACTCGGGCGGCGCGCGCATCCAGGAGGGCGTGATGTCGCTGGCCGGCTACGCGGACATCTTTTTGCGCAACACGCTTTCGAGTGGCGTGATCCCGCAGATCAGCGCCATCATGGGGCCGTGCGCGGGTGGCGCCGTCTATTCGCCGGCCATCACCGACTTCATCTTCATGACCCGCGACACCTCGTACATGTTCGTCACCGGGCCGGACGTCATCAAGACCGTGACGCACGAGGAGGTCACCAAGCACGACCTGGGCGGCGCAATGACCCACAATGCCACCAGCGGCGTCGCTCACTTTGTCGCCCGCGATGACGCTGAGTGTCTGGCCATGATCCGCGAGCTCATCGGCTTTCTGCCCTCGAACAACATGGAAGATCCGCCGCGCCGCGCTACCTCCGACCCCTGGGACCGCGCCGAGGCGAGCCTGGACCGCCTGGTGCCCGCCGACCCCATGCAGCCTTACGACATCAAGGACGCCATCCACGCCGTGGTGGACGAGAGCTATTTCTTCGAGGTGCACGAGCACTTCGCGCAGAACATCGTCGTGGGCTTTGCGCGCCTCGACGGCCGCCCGGTGGGCGTGGTCGCCAACCAGCCGGCCATTCTGGCGGGCTGCCTCGATATCAACGCTTCCGTCAAGGGCGCGCGGTTTGTGCGCTTCTGCGACGCGTTCAATCTCCCGCTCATCACCTTTGAAGATGTGCCCGGCTTTCTCCCCGGCACGCAGCAGGAGTTCGGCGGAATCATCAAGCACGGCGCGAAACTGCTCTTCGCTTTCGCCGAAGCCACCGTGCCCAAGATCACCGTGATTACGCGCAAGGCCTACGGCGGCGCCTATTGCGTCATGGCCAGCAAGCACATCCGCACCGACGCAAATTTCGCCTGGCCGACGGCGGAAATCGCGGTGATGGGGCCGGAGGGCGCGGTCAACATCGTGTACAAGCGCGATCTCGAGCGCGCGCCCGAGGCCGACCGCGAGCGTCTGCGCCAGGAAAAAATCACCGAGTTCCGCGAGCGCTTCGCCAATCCCTACATCGCCGCCGAACGCGGGTACATTGACGGCGTGATCGAGCCCTCGCTGACGCGCGCCAAGCTCATCACTTCCTTGCGCGCGCTGGAGAACAAGAGAGACTCAAATCCAAAGAAGAAACATGGAAACATTCCTCTGTAGCGCGTCGGAGCGACGGCCGTCCGGCCGGAGCGAAGATCCCGACGAAGTCGGGAACACCAACCCCAGGAAGAAGCACGGCAACATCCCGCTGTAGCCGAGCGGGAAAAGACTTGTGGCAGGCTTCCCGACCAAAACCGTCGGGACACAAAGCCCGCCGCTACACCAGCGAGTGCAGCAGAGCCCTTCAGGGCGCTACCCTACAGCTTGTCGTTCCGAGCGCAGCGAGGAATCTCTCTTGTGGCGAGCGACGCAAAAAAGAGCCGGAGAGATCCCTCGCTCCGCTCGGGATGACACGCACCAGACTCCACGAGGCACAGGCGCTATTCCACCTCCTCTGGGATGACTCCCTGAGGGTTTGCCGTGGCCGGTCCTTGGAGCAAACCTGGCCGGAATCGCTGTGCTAGAATCGCTGGCCTCGACGGAATGATGCCGCCATGTTCAAGAAGATCCTGATTGCGAATCGCGGCGAGATTGCCATCCGCATCCTCCGTGCTTGCCGCGAGCTGGGCGTGGGCGCGGTCGCGGTGTTCAGCGAAGCCGACCGCGCCTCGATGCACGTGCGCCTGGCCGACGAGGCCTACCCGATCGGACCCTCGGCCTCGCGCGAAAGTTATTTGCGCATTGACAAGCTGCTGGACGTGGCGCGCCGCGCGGGCTGCGACGCCTTGCATCCGGGCTACGGTTTCCTGGCTGAAAACCACGAATTGCCCCGCGCCTGCGCTGACGCCGGAGTAACGTTCATCGGGCCTACCGCGGCAGCGATGGAGCAGTTGGGCTCGAAGACCGCGGCGCGGCAACTGGCGCGGCGCGCCGGCGTGTCTATGGTTCCCGGTGCGGTCGAACCCATTGAGCGGCTCGAAGACACGCGCGCGATTGCGCGCGAGGCGGGTTTTCCGGTGCTGCTCAAGGCCGTGGCCGGCGGCGGCGGCAAAGGCATGCGCCTGGTCGCGAGCGAGGCCGAGTTGCCCGCCGCGTGGCGCGACGCCAGCTCCGAGGCGCTCAACGCCTTCGGCGACGCGCGGCTCTACATCGAGAAGTATCTGGATCGACCGCGGCACATCGAAATCCAGATCCTCGCCGACTTGCACGGCCACATCGTCTATCTCGGAGAGCGCGAGTGTTCCATCCAGCGGCGTCACCAGAAAGTGGTTGAGGAGGCACCTTCGCCGGTCATGGACGCAAAGCTGCGCCGGGCGATGGGCGAGGCGGCGGTGGCGCTGGCGCGCGCGGCCGGTTACACGAACGCCGGCACGGTTGAATTTCTGGTGGACGCCGCGCACAACTTCTATTTCCTCGAGGTCAACACGCGCCTGCAGGTGGAGCATCCGGTCACCGAGGCCATCACGGGCCTGGATCTGGTCAAGCTGCAGATCCGCATCGCCGCGGGCGAGCCGCTGCCCTTCACGCAGGAAGACGTCATCCTTCGCGGCCACGCGATGGAGTGCCGCATCTATGCTGAAGACCCGGACAACAACTTCTTCCCGTCGCCCGGCAAAATTCTGGCGCGGCGCGTGCCTTTCGGCCCGGGCATTCGCCTGGACGACGGCGTCTATCCCGGCTGGACCGTGCCCACCGATTACGATCCCTTGCTGGGGAAACTGATCACCTGGGGCAGCGATCGCACCGAGGCTTTGGCGCGGATGCGCCGCGCGCTCGAGGAGTATTACGTCACCGGCATCAAGACCAATGCCGGGCTGTTCCGGCGGTTGCTGGCCGACCCCGAATTCCTGCGCGGTGAATTTCATACACGCTGGCTTGATGATTGGCTGCAGGCTTCTCTGCAACGCAGCTCCGACGTCCCGCAGCCGGCGGATGGACGCGCGCGCGGCGCCGAAGACGCGGCGCTGGTGGCCGCGGTGCTCTGGCACACAGACCGGAACGCTGTGACGGGCGCCACAGCGAACCCCGGAGATAAGCCGGTGTCGCGCTGGAAGCTCGAAGGCCGTCGCGAGCTGCTGGACCGCGCATCACAGAAGTAGCTTTGGCTCTCAGACGGTGTGCAATGTTGTCGTTTCCATCCTCTGACTCGGGAGAGCTTCGATGAAATGGATTACCCGCGAGCACGTCAAGGTGGATCGGGTGGCGTGTCCCTGGCTGATCCGGCGGTTCATTGATGAGGACGCCGAGTTTCTCTTCGCGCCGGAGAATGAAGTGCTGAAGATCGCCGACCGCGAAGAGGCCGTGCCGTTTGACATGCCGCGCAACCCGGAGCTGAAGTTCACTCACCACGGCGGCCTGTGCACGTTTGAAGTGCTGATCCGCGAGTTCGATCTGAAGGAGCCGGGCCTGCCGCATTTGGCGAAGATCGTCCACGCCGCCGACCTCGCGGGCGAGGAACACAAGGCACCCGAGGCCGCCGGGCTCCGGGCCATCGCCGAGGGTTTTCACGCGCTCAAGCTGACCGACAAGGAACGCCTGGCCTACGGCTACCCCATCTACGAGGCCCTCTACGCCTGGTGCCGGAAGCAGGAGAAATGATTCTCGACGTGCGCATCGGCGGACGCACCCGCCGCGTGGAGTTCGAGCGCGAGGGCAGCAAGCTGAGCATCCTGCTCGACGGCCGCGCGCTCGAAGCCGACGCCGTCGAGGTCGCCGCGGGCACTTACTCGATTCTGCTGGACGGCCGCGCCCTCGAGGTGCGCTTGCAGCCGGCCGGCGACGCCATGCGCATCCACGCCGGCGGCGAAGAGTTTCTCGCCGAGGTGCTCGACCCGCGCGCCTGGCGCGGCAAGCGCGGGGGCGTGCTCGAACTCGAAGGCCGCCAGCAAATCACCGCGCCCATGCCCGGCAAGGTGGTGCGGCTGCTGGTGAAGGCGGGCGATACGGTCGAGACCGGTCAGGGCCTGCTGGTTGTCGAGGCCATGAAGATGCAGAACGAAATCCGCGCGCCGAAGACCGGCAAGGTCGAACGCCTGCTTGTCAGCGAAGGCCAGGCCGTCAATGTGGGCGAAGTCATCGCCATCGTCGCTTGATCCACCCTCCCTTTGCAGCTCACCTTCCTCAGAGATGAGGTCCCTTGAATACGAGTGGAGGAAAGAGCTCCGTGTCTGGAGACACGGGCTACACCATCGAATTTCTGAAATTTGCGTGGGAGGATTTTACTTCTTGGCTGGGGAAGCAGGTTTGGCCGCGCCGGGGAGCTTGCCGGTCGATTCGACCACCTGGCGGGCCAGGTAGTTGGTCACCTTGGCATCGTCGCGCGCGGTCGCCAGATAGGCGGCGCGCAGCAACTGCTCCTTGCGGTTGCGCAGGGCGTCGCGGATGGACTGCAGCACCTGGGGATCGGAGAGGACGCGCTGGCCGGGGGCCTCGCGTGAGTTCAGTTTGAGGATCAGGTACTTGTCGCGCAGCGCGACCACCCCGCTCACCTGGCCGGGCTTGAGCGCCAGCACGGCCTTCTTCAGCGCCGGGTCCGACTGCGAGAACGCTGATTCAGGGATGTAGCCCAAATCGCCTCCGGTCGTCGCGGTAGCAGGATCTTCCGAGTAGTCCATGGCGAGTTGCGCGAAATCGGCGCCGCTATTGAGCCGCTCGAGCAGCGAGGAGCATTTGCGGCGCGCCTCGGCGTCGGTGGTGGCGTCGTCGTTCTTGCGGTTGCGGACCTGCGGGTCCTTGCGCGGCGTGACCACGATTTGCGCGATGCGGTATTGCGGCTCGGCCACGTTGAACTGCCCGCGGTTCTGGTTGTAGAAGTCGTTGACGTCCTGGTCAGTGATGGAAATCTTGGCCACCACCTCGCGGTTGATCAGCTTCTGGATGGAGAGCTGCCGGCGGAGGTCGCGCTTCAGATCGTCCACGGTGACGCCGCGGTCCTTCATCTGCCGCTGGAACTCGTCTTCGGTGTAGGGGCTCTTGAACTCGGTGAACTTGTCCTCCACCTCGCCATCACTCGCCTCCAGCCCGGCGGCCTTGGCGCGCTCGAGCAGGATTTCGTTGCTGACCAGCTCGTCGAGGATGTTCAGTTTGAGCGAGAGCGCCTCTTCCGGCGAAGGCTCCTGGCCATCGGGGTTGGCGCGGCTGCGGTAGTATTTCTCCACTTCGTCGCGCTTGATCTCTTTGGCGTTCACCGTGGCCCACACGTCGGGCGCCGGGGGCGCCTGCTTCTTGCACGCCGGCGCCGACACCAGCGCCACCAGAATTCCCAGGGCCGTGAACAGGCGTTTCAACACGCGGACTCCTTCACCTTTGGATGCGGGAAGTGGCGGTCAGGCGACTTTCTTCACCCGGCCGGAACGAATGCAGGCGGTGCACACGCGGACGTGCTTGCGCACGCCCCCGATCACCGCGCGGACGCGGCGCAGGTTTGGGTTCCAGCGCCGCCGGCGGACATTATGGGCATGGCTGATGATATTGCCGAAGGCCGGACCTTTGCCGCACAGCTCGCATTTCTGGGCCATGACTGCTCCTGGCTTGAAGATTGCACTGAGAAAAACAAGCAATGCTACCAGAGAACCGCGAAGCCCGGAAGCTATTTGTCCCCGGTGCTCCTGCCTTCCTTGCGGCGCAGCCCGGCCACTTGCGCATCGTCATCGGGGAGGAAATAGCCGACCACGATGCCCATCGCGCCGTCGGGCAGGGGTTTTCCCGTGGGGTTGTCGTAGGTTGAGGTCACCCGCAGCCGCTCGCCGCGGTTCAGGCGGTAGCCGCCGCGATCGTAGAAGGTCACCACCGGCATGGACAGGATGCGGCCCTGCGCATCGAGTTTGGCGTCAAGCGTCGCGACATCTTCCTTGCGCGTCAGATTTTCGAGCACCAGCCGCTGCCCATAGTCGTGCTGGTGCCCGCCGACGCCCAGCAGCGTCCCGGTATAGCGCAGGGTGATCTCGCCGGTGGTAACATTTCTGCCCGGCTTCAGATCGTAGCCCGAATCGTCACACTGCATCACGTCGAACCACGAGGGATAGACGCTCTTGATCTGCGCGGCCGGCGCGCTGCCGGCGATGCGATACTCGACGCGCACTTCCAGATAGGTCTGCGAGAAATCGGTGTCGGTCGGGTTGTGGAACATCGTTTCGATGCGGATGCGCTCGCCCTTCCGCACCCGGTAGCCGTAGCCCGGCACGCCGGGCCAGTCGTTCATCTCGCCGCCCGCGCCGAAGATGTGCTCTTCTTTATTGGGGCAGAGGAAATCGGAGCGGCGCGTGTTCCAAAACGCGACGTGGTGGAGCAGCCGGCCCGGCTCCGCCTGGCCCGTGGCGTCTGCCAGGCGCGGATGATAGGCGACGATCCAGCCGTCGAACGGCACCACCCAGAAAAAATCCGGCGCCTGCGCCAAACCCATGTGGTCGGAATGAGCCGGCAGATTGAGCGGGCCCAGCCGCAGTGACATCGCCTGCGTCGCCGCGTCGTCTTTCACGTCGAACTTCACGCCCTCGGCGGTCTTGTGCGCCATGCCGCGGTGCCCGTGATGCTCGTGCTGCGCGCCAGCCGCGCCGCTGCACGCAAGCATGGCAAGAAAAAGTACACACGACCTTTTCATCCAGACCCTCGCCGGGACAAGAATGCGCCGGAATTCTCTCAACTATGCGGGGGACATCATACGCTGCGCGGGCGATCCTTGACCAGACTCACTGGCTTGCCCCAGAATAAAGTCACCGCCGGTGGGCGTGTAGCTCAGCTGGGAGAGCATCTGCTTTGCAAGCAGGGGGTCGGGGGTTCGAGCCCCCCCACGTCCACCAAATTCCCTTGCAAAATGCGAGTTCTGGAGATGCGTGCCGACCGATGGCATTTGATTTTATCTTGGTTTTACGCTCGAAAGCACGAGAACGAAAGCTCGAATTCGAGCCTCGGGCAGCTTATGTTACCCTCTGAGCAACGTTCGGGAGTGATTCCGGGGCAGGATAGCCTGCGATGACGCCAGATATAATTCGGAAGCTGACGAGAGAACTCGACACAGGCATTACGACCGAGGTCCAAGTTGTCTACGTACTAGCTGGAATTAGAAGACTAATCGAACGGGACAAAATCCAAGAACAATACGCAGATCTCAAGTTCCATTGTGATTGGGCACTCCATTCCAGTATGGACCGAGCAGCCGCGAAGGCTATTCTCAAGAAGTTTGATGCTGCTCACGCTCTCCTTCGGGAAAACATTGAACTGCGTAAATTGCCCTCGGAGCTTAGAAGTGAGATTGATCGAATCTCCAAGATGAGATCTTTTGAGAAAGAACTCTCGCGGTTTCTAACGGCTTACGGTCTTCCGCCGTTAACGAAGAATTGCCCAGACGGATGGCCCCATTTCCTTCATCTCTATACCAGGGTCATCGAGGATATTCCCCTTGTGGTCTCCTTGCTCTCTGTAAGAAAGAAGAAGGCTAAACAGAATACGACCGACAGCGCCCCGAAACATATTTCTCATGTGACGGTTCATTTTGACTCGGCGCGGGAAACGGTCAAAGACGAGACCGGAGAAAGAGAAGTACTGTTTAAGGTGACTTGGACCATTCACGATAAGAGCGGCCAGTCGGGACATATCTTTGTTATCAACTCATTCTCGTCAACAACCTGAGTAGCCTCGAGGTAAGAAATGTGGCGGCCGATTGCGTTAGCGACGGTGCTATCGTTCACTGGATGCCAAGAAACCCGTGTCACCAATCTTGAGAAGCGCGTTGATCACTTAGAGCAGACCGTCCATCAACTCAAAGCTGACCGGACCAAAGCCGCAGATGACGACTCAGAGAGGCGAGCGAAACTGGAAAGCTGTGTGGCGGAGGCAAATGCCGCGTTCGAGAGGAACATGGTCAGCAACGGAACGAAGCAGCGCAACGGATCGTACAACGTCCCGGTGCCTGTCCTGAGCGAGATGCAAAGGGTGAAACAAGGCAGGATCGAGGAATGCAGGCTCCTCTACTCCAAGTAGGTCTTCGCTCCTTTTCTGCCTAGCCAAACCACGCTACAGTGAACTAATTGGGAGCCCTCTTAATTCAGCCCCCGGAAAGGACTCTGTATGGACCCCACGTATTGGTGCAAAGCCCACTATCTTGACGCTTCGGCGCTCGTGAAGCTGGTTGCTGATGATCTGGATGAAGAGCCGGGCAGAAGCGCTCTTCGAAATCATTATCGGAGTCACATCGCCAGCGTCTACGCGACGTCATACTGCATCACGGAAACCTTCTCGGCTTTCAAGAGAAAGTTCCTGAGAGGGCAGATCACTGAGGACCAGTACATCAAGTATGTCCAGACCTTCATTCGGCAGTTTCTAGGGGCCAACCTCCGGCAGGACGAGGTACCGGTCCTATGGCCGGTCGTCTCTTCCGAGGCAGAGCGGCTAATCAAGAAACACAAGATCGATTTCCTGGACTGCTTTCAGATCGTGACAATCATGCACGGACAATTTCACGCGCTTGGTCCGAACTCGCAGTCGATCTTGATAACGGCTGACCGAGACTTGGCGAAGGCCGCCCGTGCCGAGCACGCGAAGGTTTGGGAATGTACGAGCGAACCTACTCCCGATTAATTAACGACGCGCCTAAAAAAGACACCACCGCCCAGCCGCGTGAGCGATGGGGTCGAGGGTGAGGGTCGGGTTGTACGGGGATCTTACCGCGCCGCCTCCTTGGGAAGCCGCTGCACGTAGCCCTCGGCCTCGAGCCACGCGCGGGTGTGCACCTTGAAATAAGAGGGAGGCGGAGCGTATGATCTCGGCAGTTCTCAAATCGAAACCGGTGGAAGTCGGTTTCGCAGGAACGCGTTCTGCGTTCCCGGAAGATAGGCAAAGGAGGTCCCTACCATGCCCACGTCCAAAGAATTCACCATCAAGATGGAAGATCGTCCTGGGACACTGGGAAAAGTGTGCCGTGCGCTGGCTGACCGCGGAGTGAATATCCTGGCCTTCCAGTCGTTCCCGACGGGAGCTGAAAGCCTGGTTCACTTCGTGGCCGACAATCCGACGACGGCCAAGACGGTCCTCGATACCGAGCGCCTGACCTACACCGAGGCGGAAGTCGTGCACGTCAAACTTCCGCACCGGCCGGGTGAGTTGGCGCGGGCCGCTGCGCGGCTCGGAGACGCCAATATCAACATCAACTATGCCTACAGCGGGGTCGAGCCAGGAACCAATGCGCCTGTGTTGATCTTTGGCGTCACCGAAGTCGGCCGGGCGGCGTCCATCCTGGATCAGACCGCTGCCGCCGCTGCAGGAACGTAGAGCCGGCCTCCGCGCTGTCTGCTGAAGACCGGCCCGGGCGGGCACGCGCGCACGTCGGGGCGTTCCGAGATTATCGGCCGCGGCGATTCAACTTTACGCTTTGCCGAGCCCCGAGAAGACTCAGGCCCGCGGGTGGCCTGCGGGCCTGGCACACCCTCACAGCGAAGGGGGACGCAGGGGTCTGCCTGTGTTCAGGGAATCCAGGGACGGGCGTGCGATCAGGTGGCGGGAACGAGCGCCTTGCGGACGAGCTCGATGCCGACATCGATGGCGCGGTGGTCAATTTCAAGCAGCGCGCGATTGTGCACCGTGGCGTCGAGCACGGCGAGCGCGGTCTCGCGCGGTAGCACACCGGTCAGCTCAAGAAGCGCGCCCAGCAAGACCATATTCGTCGCCTTCGTCGCGCCCATCTGGTCTGCGGTCTCCGATGCCGGGATGCAGTGGACACGCGCCTGCGGCACGGTAAAGCCCGCCGGAAGCGCGTCACGGTTGTACAGCACGAGCCCGCCCTGCGCCACCTGCGGCGCAAACTTGCGCAGGGAAGTCTCGTTCAGGGCCACCAGCAGGTCGGGATGCTCGACCAGGGGCGAGCCCACCGACTCGGAGGAGAGGCAGACGTGGCAGTGCGCGCTGCCGCTGCGCATCTCCGGACCATAGGACGGCAACCAACTCACTTCCAAACCTTCGCGCAACCCCATCTCCGCCAGGATCTGCCCCAGCAGCAGGACGCCCTGACCGCCAAAGCCGGCGATCTTGATCGCAAGATTGCGCCGTTCGGCGGGCGGCGCCACGGCCTCCTCGGCCCCGACAGCGGCATCGCCCAAGCCGAGCAGCTCGACCACGGAGACTTGCGGCGGGCCGCCGTTTCCCATCTCGGGCGGCTTGCGCTCGCGGAAGACACCCAGCGGGAACACGGGGAGCATCCTGTCGGCCACCCACTTGCGGGCCTCGATCGGCGTCATCTTCCAGATCGTGGGACACGGCGATAGGATTTCCACGAAGCTGAAGCCGGCGCCATCGCGTTGCAGCTCGATGGCTTTGCGGACGGCCTTGCGCGCGCGCATGATGTTCTTGTTGTCGCAGAGGGCCACGCGTTCGACATAGACCGGCGCCTCGAGCGTGGCCAGCAGTTCGGCCATGTGCAGCGGAAAACCTTCGTTGGACGGGCGGCGGCCCCAGGGCGTGGTGGTGCTGATCTGGCCGACAAGGGTGGTGGGTGCCATCTGCCCGCCAGTCATCCCATAGATTGCGTTGTTGACGAAGAAGACGGTGAATTTCTCCCCG
>JBGPZW010000034.1:0-25581 GCA_041493955.1 Terriglobia bacterium | reverse complement strand
GGACACCGCGCCAGCGTCGATCACGAGGCGAGCGATCCGCTCGCGATGGAAAGTCGCGTCGCCGAACGCCGTCTCTGACACTTTCGCGCGCCGGTAATAGAGGTGTAGATCGCTCTCCCACGTGAAACCCATGCCGCCATGGATCTGAATCCCGCGGTTGCCTACGGCGCGGCAGGCATCGCTTGCGTACATCTTGGCGATCGAGACGGCCACTGCCGCGTCCGGTGCGTTCTCTTCGAGCGCCCACGCGGCGTAGTAGGCTGCCGAACGTGCACTCTCAGTCTCCAAGTACATGTCAGCGCACTGGTGCTGCACGGCCTGGAACGATCCGATTGGCTTGCCGAACTGCTTTCGCATCTTTGCATACTCGACGGTTTTGTCGAGCGTGCGCTGCATTCCACCCACCATCTCAGCGACCAGAGCCGCAGTGGCAACATCGAGCCCCCGCGCCAGACCGGCCGCGTTGCCGAGCCTTTCTGCAGGCGTGTTATTGAATCGCACGGAATACAGCTTGCGTGTGAGATCCATCCCCTCCATCGGCTTGATGCTGATTCCCGGCGCCCTGGCATCCACTGCGAAGACGCCACCACGCGCCACGACGATTATGTAGTTCGCCACCGCAGCATCGGGCACGAATAGTTTCTCGCCCGTGAGCCTTCCTTTCGCGACAGCGATCCGCGCGTCTGTAGGATCCCAGCTCGCGCTGGCCTCAAGGAATGCGACAGTGGAGCGCGCCTCACCCGAACAGATCGGAGCGAGGTATTTCTTCTTCTGTTCGGGGGTAGCGACGGTGTCAATCACGGCGCCAGCCAGCGCGACAGTGGAGAAAAACGGCCCCGGCAAGAGTGCTCGCCCCGCCTCTTCCATCAGGAGAATGAGTTCAACTTTCCCGAGACCGACCCCACCATACTCCTCGGGAAAGATGATGCCCGTGTAACCCTGCTCGGTCATCTTGGCCCATAAGGCTGCGTCGTAAGCGGTATCAGTCTCCATGAGACGCCGGACTGCGTCTATCGGGCACTCGCCCGCAAAAAACTTGCGGGCATTGTCCTTGAGCATCTGCTGGCTCTCGCTCAATCCGAATTGCATCACGTATCCCCTTAGTAGCTTCTCGGCAGGCCGAGCACGAAGTGTCCAATAATGTTGCGCTGGACCTCCGATGTGCCTGCCTCGATGGTGTTCCCACGCGAGCGAAGATACCCATAGGACCAGATGCCCTTGTCGATCGCGTGGCTGTCGCCGCTGAGCAACTGGCCATACGGGCCCAGCAATTCCTGCGCCACCTGCTGAACATGCTGGTTCAACTCGCTCCAGAAGATCTTCTGAATCGAACCTTCCGGACCTGGAATTCCGGTTTCGGTGATCCGGCTGAACGCGCGCAACTGATTTAAGCGCATGATTTCAACCTCGGCGTAGCACTGCGCGAGCTTCTGGCGCATGACGGGGTCCTGGGCAGCCGGGTGCCCGTTCCTTTGAAAGGTGCGCGAGAGTTCGATGAGCCGATTGATGTTTTGCTTGAAGAGGAGATGGAGGCGCGCGCCATACGAGCCGCGCTCGTACATGAGCGTGCTCACGGCAACATTCCAGCCGTCATTGACCTTACCGAGAACGTTTTCCACCGGCACGCGCACATCGCGGAAGAAGAGCTCATGAAATTCGCTTTCTCCCGTCATCTGGCGCAGTGGACGCACCTCGAAGCCCGGAGACTTCATATCGACCAAAAGAACCGTCAGGCCCTTGTGTTTGGGCACGTTCGCGTCAGTGCGAACGACAAGTTCGCACCAATCTCCCACCCAACCGTAGCTGGTCCATACCTTCTGGCCATTGACGACGTAATCGTCTCCATCCAGGCGCGCTTCGGTTTGCAGGCTCGCAAGGTCCGAGCCGGCATTTGGTTCGGAAAAGCCCTGGCACCAGATCTCTTCTGCGCTAAGGATCTTGGGGATAAAGCGCTTCTTTTGCTCTTCCGTGCCGTAAGCAATGATGGTGGGGCCGATCAGTCCCAGGCCAAGGGCGTTGGCCATCGGCGGCGCTTCGGCCCGTGCCATTTCCTCCCAAAAGATGGCCTGTTGCATCAGGCTCGCGCCGCGGCCTCCGTATTCCTTTGGCCAGGAAACGGCGGCCCAGCCGCATTCATGGAGCTTCCGTTGCCAGGCCCTCAAATAGGGGAAGGAGACTTCGATAGCCTTTTCCCTCCACTCGCCCCAGTCCTTCGGAACATTGACCTCGAGCCACGCGCGCAAGTCGTCGCGGAACTGCCGCTCTTCAGCGGTCAAATTCAGATCCATTCGGGTATCTCCTTTCTCTCGCGCGACACGTTCGCTGCTTTACGCCTGCTTTGGCGCATTCGAAGCAAACGCCTATCTACCCTGGGAACCCCTTTCCTCTCTGCGGCGCGAATTCCGGCCGAATCGTTTCCTGGCCTTGCCAGTATTTCTTGCGCAGATCTTTTTTCAGGATTTTTCCGGTGCCGGTCTTGGGCAGGCTTTCGAGAAATTCAATGGATCGTGGGGCTTTATAGTGTGCCACCCGAGCGCGGCAGAATTCGAGCAACTCGGATTCCGTCACTTTCGCGCCTGGTTTCAACACCACAAGTGCTTTCGGCACTTCCCCCCATTTCTCGTCGGGCACCGGAATGACAGCCACCTCGAAGACGGCAGGATGCGCAAGGATTGTCTTCTCCAGCTCAAGCGACGAAATATTCTCTCCACCACTGACGATGATGTCCTTCATGCGGTCGACGATGAGGATGTATCCGTCTTCGTTCCAGGTCGCCATGTCGCCGGTATGAAACCATCCGCCGCGTAAGGCCTCGGCCGTGGCCTCGGGCTGCTGCCAATACCCTTTCATTACACCATCACTCCGAGCGATGATTTCGCCGACGGCTTTTTCATCGCGCGCTACTTCTTCGCCGTTCGCGTCGACGACCCGCAGCTCCACGCCGGGGATCGCGTAACCGGTCATGGCCTGAACCGCGAAGCGCCTCTCTCCCTCGCAGGCGAGCCCCGATTTCACAGGAGAGATGGACAGTACCGGCGCTGTTTCCGTGAGCCCGTATCCCGAATAGCACGTGCAGCCCAGCTTTTCCTCCACCTCGCGAACCAAGGTGGGCGAGGAGGCCGCGCCGCCGATCGTGATTCGCCGCAGACTGCTCAAGTCATGCTGCAGGCGCTCGGGCGAGTTCACCAGGGCGGTGGCCATAGTGGGCACGAGACTGCAGTAGTGCACGCGCTCTTGCTCAATTAGCCGGAAAACTTCTGCGGGATCAAAGCGCTGCGTCATGACGTGCTTGCCACCCAGTAGCGTGAGGTAATGGGCGACGCCCCAGCCGTTGGCATGAAACAGCGGAATCGTGTGCAAGTGTGCGGGGTCCACTTCAATGTGAGCGGACAGAGTGGCATGAAGAGCATGGAGATAAGTGTTTCTGTGGGTCAGCATCACGCCCTTGGGATTGGCGCTCGTTCCGCTGGTATAAAAGAGTCCCGCCAAAGAATTCTCGTCGATATCCATGATGTCGGTGCGATGCGGCGTGGCATTGGCCAGAAGGTTTTCATAATTCTGCGGCGAGAGCCAATGCGCCTCCGATTGGCCATCGAGAAGGACGAACGCCTGGATCGCGGGAACCTCTTGGCGAAAAGAATCGACCACGCCCAAGAATTCTTTTTGCAGAAAGAGGACTCTCGGCCCCCCATCTTTCAGAATGAAGGCGAGTTCGTGGGGCGCAAGCCGGATGTTCAGCGGAAGCAACACCGCGCTGGCATCAGGGACGCCGTAATAACCCTCCAGGAGCCGGTGGCAATTCATGCTCAGGAAGGCGACCCGGTCACCGGCCTGGACGCCGATCTGGCGCAGAGCGCCGGCAAGACGGCTAACACGCTCGGTAAATTGCGAATATGTAAGCCGCTCGTTTCCGCATACGACTGCGGTTTTGCAAGGGTATTGTTGCTCTGCATAGCGCAAAAAGCGTATGGGTGTAAGTGGGATGTTCATGGCATATCTTGCCTGTTCTAGGCGGTCTGTCCTCCATCCACCACCAGCACATGTCCGGTGACGAAATCAGAAGCGTCGGAAGACAAGAAGACAGCAGCTCCCTTCAAATCATGTGTGCCCCCCAACCGGCCCAAGGGAATTCTCTTTAGAATGGTTTCTTTGTTTCGTTTGATGACGACTTCAGACATGTGGGTAGGGAACCATCCAGGTGCGATTGCATTCACCTGGATGTTGTGGATACCCCATTTGCAGGCCAGGTCCTTGGTGAAAGAGATGACTCCGCCCTTGCTCGCGTGATACCCAATGGCCTGAAATTCCGGCGGAGCGCCGTGCAGTCCCCCAACCGATGCGATATTGATGATCTTTCCGCGACGCTGCCCAATCATGATCTTGCCTACAGCCTGTGAGAACAGGAAAGTCCCCGTCAGGTTGGTCTCGAGCACTTTGTTCCAATGCTCAAGACGCATGTCCTCCACGGGAGCGCCCCAAGACGTGCCCGCGTTATTGATCAGGACGTCGATCCTCCCGAACTGGGAAAGCGTTGCATCCACAACTTCCTGAATGCTGCCGGGATCCTTGACATCGCAGCCGAGCGCCAGGGTCTTAACCCCGAGTGGTTGCAATTCTTCGGCCGCCTGCTGGCAGCGCTCTTTCTTGCGAGCGCACAGTACAAGGTTAGCGCCCATCTCCGCCAGACCCTCCGCCATTTGGCGGCCCAGCCCAACGGACCCTCCGGTAATGATCGCCACACGTCCCGTGAGGGCAAAAAGCTGTTTGACATTCATTGTCGGAGAGACTTCCTAAACATCGGTTCTGCTACGGCGCAGAGACTCCCGTGGGCTGCGGAATCGCCCGGCGTGTCCCTTTGGGCCTGGAGCCCGGCGCGCCGCTTCAGCAGGACCGTGCCTCGGGCCTCAAGCCAGTCCTGCTGCTGCCGTATGGGGGCCAGAGGATCGGTCGTTAGATCCTCGTGGTCACCTGCAAGGTAGAGTGCCCTAGAAGCTAAAGCGCAGGCCGAGCTGAATCTGCCGCTTGGGCTGCACAGCAGTAAAGCCCAGCGGCTGGCTCGGTGAGAAGTTCTGACTCCCGTGCAGGCGAAAACCCAGAACCGGGTCGGGGGCGATGACTCCCACAACGTTGTTGACGCTCGCAAAGTTCGTCCGGTTGAAAATGTTGAATCCTTCCGCCATGAATTGGAGGTTGCTCTTCTCGGTCAATTTGAACCGGCGACTCAAGCGCATGTCGAAGTCAACGTAGTTTGGACCGATGCCGGTGTTGCGCCCGGCTCCCGGCGGACGGTCAGTGGTGGAGTGCCGGTCGTTATTGACGTTAGTGCCGGCCAGCAAATTGAATGGATGCGGACTGTTGTAGCGCACAATCGGGGACAGTTGGAAGCCTGAAAAGATGCGCTCATGCAGGCTGGCGCCATTTCCGCCCTTCCAGGGGCTCTCCAGCACGGCCGCGACCACCACCTTGTGCCGCTGATCAAAAGTAGAAAGGCCACGTTCCGCGGCCAGATTCGTCTGATCATTCGGTCCATAGTCGGTGTTGAAATCGGTTACCGTGTCGATGGCCTTGCTGTAGGTGTAATTCCCGAGCAGAGTGAAGTGGTTGCTGAATCGTTTTCTGATTTCCAGAATACCGCCCTGGTAAAGAGCTGCTCCCGCGGACGAATATTGGTTGCTCTGGAGAATCAAGGGATTCACAAAGCAATTGACGATGTTTGCGCCTGCACACGGGAACCCCGCACTCGTACTCCACTGCCGAATCGGGATGCCCGCCGGTCCGGCGGGCACAAACGGTGCCGGTTTCAGGTTGATATCAATCGGAACGGGTAGTCTGAGCGTATGAACGTAAATATAGCTGGCGGAAACAGAGAAGCCAGCCCCTATTTCACGCTCGATTCCAAACTCACCCTGCTGTGAGTAGGGATTCTGGTAATCAGGCTGGCCGCTGAAAACTACGCTCAGGGGCGGACTCGGGCCGGTGTGAGTAATGGTGATCCCGAACTGGGCCAGATCAGCCGGCGTGATGCAAGCAGCATTCCCAGCCGACGGGGTTGTACACACAACCTTTCCTTGTGCAAACAGCGTCTGGAAAATCAACGCTGACGTGAGGGATGGTGGGCTCCCCGGAACTCCAGTAAGAGGCACAAACACCTGAGCAATCTGCCGGAAACCATTGACAATGCCCAGGGACTGCACCACATTGGGAATCTGGGCATAAATCGGAGCGTAGAAGATCCCATACCCTCCCCGCACCACCGTCTTGTGGTCCTTGAACGGGTCCCAGGCAAACGAAACGCGGGGAGCAAAATTGTCCTTATCTGTATTTAAGTTTCCGTATTGGACGTCCAGTTCGTACCGGACGCCGAAGTTGAGGATCAGGTTTGGCAGGATGGCCCATGAGTCCTGCCAGTAAAAGGCAGCAAACGGCCTTTTGGCGGTGTAGACGGGATTGTCAAAACCCTGCTGGTAGAACTGGGGCAGCCCCAAAGAAACAGTCTGAAGCGAGTTGAGAGCCGCAGGGCTTACTCCTGCAAGTCCGCAAGCAGCCGGAACCTGCAAGCACGGACTGAGCAAGCCGCCGGGGAGACCGCCAAAAACAAATCGTCCGGGGAAGAAGGTGTGAGACTCGGTATGGTTGCCGCGGATCAGGCCGTAACCACCAAATTTCATGCTGTGGCGGCCACGGGTCATGCTGAGGTTGTCGGCAAATTCGTAGCGGCGCATGATCGTCAAGTTGGGCAGGAAGATCTGAGTTCCCAAATTCGCAAAACCAGGGATATCGAGCCCTACCTCCCCGGGCTGATTAGGAATCACGTTGAAGCTGTTGTAACTCCACTGCGCACGGGCTTCATTCGAAGTCGTCGGGCTGAACAGGTGGAACCAGGCGCCCTGGAGCGTGCTGTCATATGTGTGGATTGAACTGCCCCGCGAAAAGCCGGTCAGAGATTGCACATCGGGACTCTCCTCCCGGTCGTGCGCGTAGTTGTAGCGAAGAAAAACCAGGTTTTTGTCGCTAAAACGGTGATCGAAGCGCCCGGATGCCAGGTATGCGCGAGTGTTGAATGCAAACAGTCCACCGTTATTCTCAAACTGGCTGATAAGAAACTTATTCCGCGCGGTCGCACCCGCAGTTAGACCCGTAGTCGGAGCTATCGTCAAAGCGCTCATCAGCGCGGCGGCGCATGCGGCGGCAGGTATTGCAGGCTGCCCGGTGAAGCATGGCACGGGCGTCCCGCCTTGTGCCGCCAGCCCGTTCAGAATTGCTACCTGATTATTCCCCGGATCACTCTGGGGGCGGAAAATGTTCGTGTTCGTCAGGATAGGAACTGCATTCTGTGCGTCCTGTCGCAAGCCTTCGAAAGCAACGAATAGAAAGGTCTTGTCTTTCTTGATAGGGAAGCCCACGGTTCCGCCGAACTGCTGGCGGCTCAACGAATTCTTGACCGGCTGGCTTTGAGAATCGGGTGCAGCTGGATCAAACGTCTGGCCCGGCTGCAATGCCTGACTGACGGCAAATGGGTTGCGAGCATCGAGAGCCTGGTTACGGAAAAAACCATAGAGACTGCCATGCGCCTCGTTGGAGCCGGATTTCGAGACGATGTTGATCGACGCGCCGCTCGCCCCCCCCAGTTCCGCCGAATAGTTGCTTCGGTTGATCTGGAATTCCTGCACGGCATCCTGGCTCAGGTTCGGACGGACGCCGCCAGCATCGTCATTGGCCTCCCCGCCATCCACGGTCACACTATTCCCTCTGCCATTGCTGCCGTAGAAGGAAAGCCCGCTTTGCGGCGTCTGCTTAACTCGGAAATCTTGGTCCGAGGCCAGCCGGGTGGAATCAGAGACACCCGGCATCAACAATGTAATTGTAAGATAGTCTCGGCGGTCAATCGGCAGGTCGGCGACATACTGCTGGGTTACGGTATTTGCTTGACCAGCTTTCTGGGTTTCCACCACCGGTGGCTCCGCACTGACCTCAACTGCCTCTGCCGCGGCTGAGATCTTCAGGCGGAAATCCACGACAACCACTGCTCCTACAGTAAGATTCACGCCCTTCTGGATTTCCGTCTGAAAACCAGCAATTCGCGCGGTCACGTCATAGGTGGCGGGCGGCAGCCCCGTCAATCGATACTCACCGTCATTGCCCGTTACGGCCGTAAATCGGCCCCCTTGGCTGTTTCTACGGCAAGGATGCTTGCCTTTGGAACAACAGCGCCCGCGGGATCGGTCACAGTACCGTTAATACTGCCCGAGGAGCCGACGCCCTGCGCGTGAGCCACGCTGGTCGTCAACAAGAGACACGCAAACACCCATGCCAGCAAACTGATCGGCTTCATAGATTCTCCTTCTGGATGTGCGAAGACATCGCAAAAAGTGGTTCCGAGTATCTCCAATGCCGGTTGGCTCTCCCGCAGCGCGCATCGTGCCACCCCAACACCGGCCAATTCCCCAAGGCCTACCTGCTTGTTTCTTCTCACGCTAGCCATTCGGTTCGAGCCCTAGCGAAGAACGTGAATCCCCTGAGCCGACGTTTTACAACACAACACCCTGACTTGATCTACGTTCTTTGGAATCAAATCGAGTCACGTCCCCGCCCCAGGGACTTTGGATTCGGAGGGTCACTATCACATAACAGTGACTAACGTCAAGCGGGAACTGGCACAGGAAGGGCTGCATGATTTGGCCGCCCGGAAGATGGACGGAATTGCCTAATTGTTTGTGAACATGACCTCGTGCTGCGCACGAAATGCGCCGCCGCGCGACTCACGCACGAAATTTCGGTCCGGGAGAACCCAGCTCAGCGCGGGGTGAGGACAATCCGGCCGCAGATCTGGCCGCGGCGCAATTCTTCGAGGACGTCGTTGGCTTGAGCGAGCGGGCGGGTGGCAACCTGGCAGCGAACTTTCCCCGTCGCGGCCATGGCGAGGACCTCGCGCAAGTCCTGGCGCGTGCCCACGGCGGAGGCCTGGATGCGAACTTCGCCCGCGGCCATCAGGATCGGCGGAAAACAAATATCGTCGGCGGGCAAGCCGACAGCGAGAAGAGTCCCGGTGGGTCGCACGCAATAGAACGCCATGCTGTACGCTGCTTTCGCAGCGGAAGTCACAAGTGCTACATGGACGCCACCTTTGCCACGCAATTCCTTAACCACGTCGGTCGAGGCAGCATTCAGCACGGTCGACGCGCCGAGTGGTTTTACAAGCGCGAGCTTCTCGTCTGAAATATCGATCGCCGTCACTTCCGCGCCGAGCCCCCGCCCGATCTGGACCGCAAGATGCCCCAAGCCGCCCACGCCGAATACCGCCAGGCGCTGACCCGGCGAAATTCTCGACTGTTTGAGCGCCCGATACACCGTGACGCCTGCACAGAAAAGAGGTGCAGCCTCAACGGAGGAGAGACCGTCCGGAACTTTCGGCGCATGGCTTGCTGGTGCTTTAACAAATTCTGCATAGCCACCATCCACGGTGACGCCCGTGATCTTCTGTTTTACGCAGACGTTCTCATTCCCTTCCCGGCAGAATTCACACTCGCCGCACGTCCAGTGAAGCCACGGGACTCCAACCCGATCTCCGATTCGTAAATCGCGGACGTCTCCGCCCTTTTCGATCACACGGCCGACAATTTCATGGCCGAGTATGAGCGGTTTCTTCACGATTCCCGCCAGTTGGCTCCAATCTCCATCGGCTAGATGCAAGTCCGAGTGGCACACCCCGCAGGCTTCTACTTCGATCAGGACCTCATCGGCTCCTGGCTTCGGCCGAGGGACTTCCTCAATCGCGATCGGCTTCTCGAATTCGTGCAGGACAGCGGCCTTCATCCAACCACCCTGCCAATGCGGCCCCAAGAGGTACTACTGGTCAGGGCTCGACACCTCGAAGGAAAAACTCGACGGCGCTGCCCACCCGATCGGCCAGTTTATGGGGGCCCGTGAGATCCACCGCCCATTGACGTGCTACTGTGTGGTAGAGCCCTTCCATGAACTCGGCGAGATGTACAACGGGAAAATCGCTGGTGATCTCTCCACGCTGCTGGCCCTGCGCGAGAATCTCCTGAAGCAGGCCGATCGCGACTTCCTTGCGTCCTCGCACGTCCGGCGAATGCACTGGATCCATCACACCGGAAAGCACCACGGCTTGCCAGAGTGGCCGGTCGGCCTCTGTCTCCCGAGCCAGCGCCTGATATAACCGGCGCAAGCGCTCCGCAGTCGTGGCTTGGCTGGAGAGTTCGGACTTGAGGTGCTCGGTTATACAGGCAAAGCCGCGCCTTCCGACCTCACGCAATACGGCATCCTTGCTTGGAAAATACCGGAAGAAAGTCGGTTGGCTGATTTCGAGAATCTGGACGATGTCATCGACCCGGGTGTTTTCGAAGCCGCGCTTGCGGAACAGCTTTACGGCGGTCTTAATTATCTCTTGGCGCAGCCGCGCCTTCTTGCGTTCGCGAAGACCGAGCATTTCCAGGCTCGCGGCTTTCTTGACCTGGGCAGTGCGTTTCCGCTTTGTCGAGTCCTGGCAACTCTGGACGCTGTGTGGAGGTATGGCAGGCGAATCGATTCGAGCGATCTTGGCACGGGCCATGATTCGATATTCTCCTGAATTGATTACATGGCGCGTCAGCGTGCGCGTCACATATTGCGATGGTTACTCTAACATGATAGTGACCAACGTCAAGTTGCGATCCGACGATGCCACGCCCCGGGAGCGAGCTATTCCGCCAGTCTCGCACACCATTTCGACTCGTCGAACGGACAAAGGGCCGGCGTCAGTAGGCCCCCTGTCGTTCAAGCAGGTGGTCGGGGGTTCGAGCCCCCCACGTCCACCAATTGCTCTTGACACTCCCCACGCAACGTGGACGTGTGTTCGGACCGGTCCGTTCTAAGAGAGACTCACGACGCCAATTTTGAGATTTTCAAACGCGTCCCCAGGAACGGAGTCCCCCCTCCGTTCGCGGGCACCATCCGCACTCTGGCTGCCTGACCCCTGTGGCCCCAGCCACGCACGGGGGCGCACCTTGAAATAAGAGGGAGGCGGAGCGTATGATCTCGGCAGTTCTCAAATCGAAACCGGTGGAAGTCGGTTTCGCAGGAACGCGCCTTGCGTTCCCGGAAGATAGGCAAAGGAGGTCTCCACCATGCCCACGTCCAAAGAATTCACCATCAAGATGGAAGATCGTCCTGGGATACTGGGAGAAGTGTGCCGTGCGCTGGCTGACCGCGGAGTGAATATCCAGGCCTTCCAGTCGTTCCCGACGGGAGCAGAAAGCCTGGTTCACTTCGTGGCCGACAATCCGACGACGGCCAAGACGGTCCTCGATACCCAGGGCCTGACCTACACCGAGGCGGAAGTCGTGCACGTCAAACTTCCGCACCGGCCGGGTGAGTTGGCGCGCGCCGCTGCGCGGCTCGGAGACGCCAATATCAACATCAACTATGCCTACAGCGGGGTCGAGCCAGGAACCAATGCGCCTGTGCTGATCTTTGGCGTCACCGAAGTCGGCCGGGCGGCGTCCATCCTGGATCAGACCGCTGCCGCCGCTGCAGGAACTTAGAGCCGGCCTCCGCGCTCTGTGCTGAAGACCGGGCCGGGGCGGGCATGCGCGCACGTTGGGGTGTTCCGAGATCGCCGGCTGCGCCGGACGGGTATGGTTGTGCGCCACGGTGGTTCCTGGCTCAACGGCCGTCATGCACGAGCGGCGAACATTTTGCCGTTCGGCACGGCCCAGTCATACTTCTCTAAGCTTGCAGCCCGTTCAGGCTCGCAGCCATCAAGAACGGTGATCTCCCTCGTCCAATCTTTGTCGCCCGACAAGGCGACGCGAACCATACATCGGAGAATTATTTTAGAGTGCGCAGGAAGCCGGCGTCGACGCCCTTCATGCGACTGTGGGCCACGCCGAGTAGCTTGAGGTAGGCGTTCACCTTTTTCTGCGAGTCCACAAGGCGCGTGCTCTGCAACTGCCGTTCATCGCGGTATTCCCGCAACTGTGCCTCGCGCTTGTGGACGTCGTCATCCTCCTGGATTCGCTGCTGCATGGTCATCGTCTGGGTGGGCGAAGCGGTGCGGTTCTGGTGGGCACGCTCGATCTCATCGAGTTGGCGCTTGATCTCGGTGGTCTCGCGGTCAATGTCGCGGATGCGTATGGCGAGCATCTTCTGATTTTCCTCTTCATCGCGATAGGCGGTGTAGAAGACGAGGAAGATCACGGCGTCCCGCGCCTCGTCAGAGGCCTGGGGGAAATGTTCATCCACCGCAGCCATAGTACCCTTGGGGTCCGGCGGCCGCCCGCGCATCTGCTTCTGCGTGTACGCCCGCGCCCACTTCTTCAGCTCCGGGGAAGCCTGCTCATCGAGTGCCGCGCCAAACTCGAGCGCCGCGGCCGGCACCGTCGTTGCCGGCGCAGTCTGCGGCGCCGGAACTTGCGCAGGAGGCTGCTGCGCAGCCAGCGACGGAGCAGACGAATCGCTCAGACACGCGCTTAGATATAACGTAAGCGAGCCGGAAAGAATCCTACGTGCAGCCCGGTGCATGGGCGGACTTTCTCCTGCGACGCATGTAACCGGAATTTCCGATTTCAGCTTTATCTTCGCGCAAAACCATATGCCAGCCGCCCTCTCCCGACAATGTCAGATCGCCAGGGCCGCACATGGCCGGCCGCATCATCGAGTGGAACGGCAGCAGGCCTGGACCTTGGCGCAGTTCTCGGCGCAATTCAGGCGGCGCCGTATTTCTTGAACCACGCCTGCAGCCGCTGCCAGCCGTCTTTGGCCTGCTCGGCGCGATAGCTCGGCCGGTAATCGGCGTGGAAACCGTGCGGCGTGCTCGGGTAGAGGACAATCTCGGACGGATTGCCCGCAGCCTTGAGCGCCTGGCGCATCTGCTCGACGCTCTCCACGGGAATCCCCTGGTCCGCCGCTCCATAGAGGCCCAGAACCGGCGCCTTCAGCGAAGAAACCAGGTCGATCGGGTTCTTCGGCTGAAGCTCGTTCGTCTGCCTGGTCAGCTGCCCGTACCAGGCCACGCCCGCTTTCAATTTCGGGTTGTGCGCCGCATAGAGCCACACAATCCGCCCGCCCCAGCAGAATCCGATAATGCCCAGTTTGGCGGCGTTTCCTTTGTCGGATTTCGCCGCCCAGGCGACCGCTGCGTCGAGGTCCCCCATCACCTGAGTGTCGGGCACCTTGGAAACCACCTTAGTAATAATGTCTTGGATGGCTTCCATCTTCGAGACGTCACCCTGCCGCGCGTAGAGCTCTGGCGCAACCGCCAGATGGCCCAGCTTGCCGAAGCGCCGGCAGATGTCCTTGATGTGCTCGTGCACCCCGAAGATTTCCTGCACCACCAGGACGACAGGGAAGGGGCCTCCGGCGGCGGGCATGGCGCGATAGGCGGGAATCTCGCCGTCCGCGACGGGAATCTTCACCTCGCCGGCGACCAGGCCCGTGGTGTCCGTGGTGATGGTGGTCTGCGCCGCAATCGGCTGCACCGCCAGGGCAAATCCGGCGGCCAGCGACGTCACCACAAACTCCCGGCGAGTGAATTCCGTCTTCGGCAGCAAGCTCACGGCATCTTCGTGCATCGCAGCTCCCCCTCTTTGGAAATTTGAGGAACGCATTCTCTCGCGAAGCAAGGCGCGCGGAAAGAAGTTTCTGGGCGGCGGGCCAGCGCCATGGAGAACCGGGGCTCTCACGGCTTCTTCATGCGATAGACCTGCAGCTCACCCGCTTCATAAACCAGTTCACCAACCGCGGCGAGTCCCGGCTCAAACCTCGGAACGTTGTACGCCCACACATAGTCGTAGTCCTGCCGCACGCGGTCCCACTCCGGCGCTTCCTCGTAGGAGAGGTCCCAGAAGCCATCGAGGGTGTAAGAGTCCTGAAGGATCCGAAGCGGGGTCTGCCCGGGAATGGCGAATAGGTAAGGGGAACGCCATCCTCGCTCCATGACTCCGTAAGCCCAGAAGTGGGCGAACGGCCGTCGCAGGAGATCGTCATTGTCCACCTCGACCACGGGCAGGATAAGCGCGTGCGCGGGCGTCACCGAAAAGGAGCGGGCCAATGTCGCCAAACCGGGCTGCGCGGAAACGAAGTGGTGGGCCACGCTACCCGTGCGGAGCACGAAAAACAAGAGCACCAGCGGCACCAGTAGACGCGCCCCGCGGCCTGTCTTCACCGCAGCCAAACCAACAATGAACAGGAAAGGCAAAACCCGCACGTCCACATCCGAACCCGATCCGTAGGCCGCCGGCAGCGCCCAGTAGAACGCGAACAGGATGGCCGCGACGCCTAGCCAGGGCCAATTCCACTCCCACCCGCGCTTCCGCCATCCGATCACCAGCAGGCAGACGCCCGGCAACGCAACCGTGAGGATGTCGAGCGTGGTCGAGTACCCGTGCATCAGTGCGTGAAGCGCAGAAACTTTGTCCCACAGGCTGCGGAACTCAACTCCGTGGCCGGCCCCGGAGAGAAGCTGCGAGCGCAAATAGAAGACAGCTCCAGGAAGAAACAGGAGCCCGGAGAAAAACAGTTCACGGAATTTCCGGCGCGTGAACAGGCTGTAGGACGTAACCACCAGCCCCGCCACGGCGAAGCCCATCAGATGGCTGAAATAGGCGGCCGTCACCCCGGCAAGCGCCAGGCACCAGCGGCCCGCGGCCGGCCGGGCTAGATAGCGCAGCCACAATCCCAGCGCAAGAAAACAGGCGGCGACGCCAAAGTAAGAATTGAGAAAGCCGAGAAGAAAGAAAAAATCGTAGGCGAGCAGCAGCGCCCCGGCGGCCCGATGCTCGCGTCCCGGAACAGCCTCCCGGAGGAAAAACCAGACGGCCAGCGGCAGCCCCAGCAGGCAAAGGCTCAGGAAAATGCGTCCGGCAACGTAAATCGGCAGAAAACGCCCCAGCACGACTACGATCACATCCATCGCCAGATACGGATAGAGGCCCCAGTCGGCGCCATAGTACGAGGGGAAATGGAATTGCGTGTCGGCGAGGTGGGCGAGAACGAAGGCGCGCGCGAGGTGGTTGGGATAATCGAGCAGTGGTGGATATTTCACCAGCCAGACCGGCGCCAGCAGGACGCCGCAGAGAAGCAGGAACAGCCCGATGGTGCCGCGCGATAGCCGGGTGCGCATTGTCAGCGTCTTGGGAACAAACCTTCGCCGATGGCCGAACCGCTGCCGCTCACGCGTTCGCAGGACACGATCTGTCTCATTGGGCCTGCATACTAATGCAGGGCTGGTCTGGACGGAGCCGGTGTCGCGGAGAGATTCATTCCGGCTCGGACCTGCAGGTGCCTTTCCCGAAAATGCCGCTTGGCCCGGCGCCCCCACTGGCGCACGAAATAATAGTTCAACGCGCCGCCCAGCGCCCCGCTCACCACCGGCACGAGCCGCGCCGTCCACTTCTCGCACATCTCCGCGCTCATCCGCGCCGCGATGCGTTCGATCACGCGCGGCACCAACCGCTCCACGGCTTCCTTCTCCACCCACTCGCGCCCCAGGTCCAGGCCCGCCGCGCTCGCCGCCGCCAGCCACAGCGTGGCCACTTCTTCGTCGGTCGCATACGTAAAGCCGTGCAGCAGGCTGAGCTTTTGGATCATCCGGATCACGATGGCCGAGAGAATGCCCATATCCGGCACGAGCGTCAACATTCCGCCCATCCCCAGCCCCACGCCCTCGAGCGCAGCGATCTTTCCCGCCGCCGAAATCGCCTGGTCGGCCAGTTCGTCCACCACGTCCTGCGGCATGAAGAACATGTCCTCGAAACGTTGTATCGGCAGCCGGTGTGCCCGGCGGACGCGCCGGAGGTATTCCTCGGGATCGACTTTGACGCCGGCGTACGCGCGCGTCAGCCCGCCGCGCACCGCGCTCTGCAGCCGCTCGGCCAGCCAGGATTTTCTGTTTCCCATCGCCATCACTCTCACTTCTGCCGCGCGCATCGCTCCGCAATAAAGGAAATACGATGCGGACACCGTGCCATCGGGCGGCCAGTCCGCGCGATAGACCTAGCGTCTTTGTTCTCCCCGAGCTTACTCCTCCTCGGCAACGATTCGCGCGTACAAAATGCAGCCCCCGGCAGCGAAACACGCGAGCCCCGCGGCCGGCGGTGAGCAACTTCTTACTGCTCCGCGGGTTCAATAGAAGGTTGAGTCCAAGCGGGCCGCCGGCCCCGGAAACATACAGGGAAAACTACTCGCCCGCGCTGCAGTTTGGTGCTAATCTTTCCTGGGGTCATCGCGGAGCTGTTGCGGACAGAATCAAGTGTCGCGCGTTCCAGTGTGCCGGAAGATCGAGCTCATCGCGGCCGACTTCATGCACCAGCAGCTCAACCCCGGCTTTCTTCACGGTTGCACTTACGAGACAGTAGTACAAAAGTCCTATTCGGGCCCCCAGCCGCCCCCAGTACTCTAGTACCGGGCAACCTAGCTGCCCTGAATCTCAGAGGATGTTGCAGACAACGAAATCACTGTTCGTCGAATCTTCTCTAAGCGACCGGGGACTATGAGCAGCATGGTGACGCAACTTCGTCAGGGGAGTCTTCACATCGGTTATGGAACCGGCGGGCCTCCCCAGAACAAAGATAAGTGGAAGGCCATGGTGGGCCAGCGCCGCGTGGGCGCGCGGTTCACTTTGCTAGAGCAGCCCAAGCCGCGCTGGGGCTCCTTCGGCGGCAGCGTAGTGCTGCAGATCATCGGCGTGACGCTTCTGGTGACTCTGCCCATGCTGTTTCCGCAGAAGCTCATCCCCGTGATGCGCTACGAGATCATCCCCCTGGCCGCGCCGCCCACCGAGGTTCCCCTGCCTCC
Source organism: Terriglobia bacterium (assembly GCA_041493955.1). Classification (GTDB taxonomy): domain Bacteria; phylum Acidobacteriota; class Terriglobia; order Acidiferrales; family UBA7541; genus QHYU01. The sequence continues at coordinate 8,787 of JBGPZW010000034.1, read as the reverse complement.
CGAGCCGCCCAAGGTGGTGAAGGCTAAGCCGCAGCCGGAGCCTCCACGGGAGATCCCGGTTGAGCCGCCCAAGGTGGCCAAGATCCAGCCGCCACCCAAGCCCATCGTGCCCAAGGTCAAGCCAAGAGAGTTGCCGGCCGTTGCCGCTCCGAAGATTGACCCAGTGTTCGCCGCGGCGAAGATCGACGCTCCGAAAATGGAGCCGGTGCGCCCGCGGCCCCCGGTGGAAACCGGCGTCCTTTCTACGGGCAGCGCTGCGCCCGCTACGTTGACGAACAAACGCCCTGACCAGGTTCAGACCGGCGGCTTCGGCGATCCAAACGGAATCCCCGGCAAGGGGGATCCGAATAAGAGAGCCAACGCCGCGGGCCGAGGTTCCATGGACCTGCCTCCGGGGCCGGGCTACGGTAACGGCACCGGCGGGGCCAACGGCGCTCGCGGCACCATCGGCAGCGCCGGCTTCGGCAACGGCACGGCCATTCCGCCGACGAGCAGCGGCCGCCGCGCCACCGTGCAGCAGAGCGGTTTCTCCGACGCCGCCAAAATCACTGAGGCGCCCAAGAAGGCCGCGGCGCAGTCCACTGCCGCGGTGCAACCCGTTGAAATTCTGGCCAAGCCCCGGCCCGCATACACCGAGGAAGCGCGCCACCTGAAGCTCGAAGGCGAAGTGCTCCTCGAAGCGGTCTTCGGAGCCAACGGCCAGGTGCAGATCATCCGCGTCATCCGCGGCCTGGGACACGGGCTCGATGAATCCGCCATCCGCGCGGCCCAGCAGATTCGCTACAAGCCAGCCACACGCGAAGGCCAGCCCGTCGATTTCCCGGCCACCGTCCACATTGTTTTCCAACTGGCGTACTAAGATTTCGGAGGAAGGCATGCGCATTCTGAAGACCGTTTTTCTGGTTCTGGTGCTTGCCGCGCTACCCTTGCGCGCGGCCGACCAGCCAACCAGCCTGGACCAGGTAATTGACCGCATCGTCAGCCGCGAGAATGCCGTGGTGGCCAGCCTGCACCGGTTCACCCCGCTGGTCGAGACCTACATCCAGAACATGAAGCCCGACGACAAGGTCGGCGAGGTGCCCGCCGGCGACAACTATTTCTTGGGCCGCGCCGATCTCTCCAACGGCGTCGAGCTCCGCTCCCTGACCGAAAAGTCCGGCGCGGCGCACAAGATGCTGGGCGGGCTCAAGGGTTGGTTCACCTTCTCCATGGAGTACATGCCCCGCGGCTTCCTGCAGATGATCTATATCGATACCACCGGCTTCGACCGCCAGCACTACAAGTTCGACTACGTCCGCCGCGAATTCCTCGGCGAGGTGCGCTGCTTCATCTTTGACATCACCCCGCTGGCCAAATCCGGCAAGGGCCGTTTCCTCGGCCGCATCTGGGTCGAGGACCAGGACTTCACCATCGTGCGCTTCAACGGCGCCTACTCCGGCAACACCAAGACCAGCTTCTATTTCCATTTCGATAGCTGGCGCGTCAACGCCGGCCCCAGCCTGTGGCTGCCCGCATTCGTCTACAGCGAGGAGTCCAACTTCCAGTACGCCCTGGTGAAGCGCCTGCAGTTCAAAGCGCAGACCCGTCTGTGGGGCTACAACCTCGGCCACGCCGGGCAGGAGCAGGAGCTCAGCAAGGTGCTGATCGAAGCCCCCACGGCCATCAAGGACCAGAGCGAATCCACCAACGATGTCTCGCCCATCCAGGCCCAGCGCATCTGGGAACGCCAGGCCGAAGACAACGTCGTTGATCGGCTGGAGCGCCTCGGCCTGCTCGCGCCCCGCGGCGAGGTGGACAAGATGCTCGAGGTCGTGGTCAACAACCTCGAGGTCACCAATAACCTCGACATCCAGCCCGAGGTGCGCTGCCGCATCCTGCTCACCTCCACGCTCGAGTCCTTCACCATCGGCCACACCATCGTGATCAGCCGCGGCCTGATCGATGTCCTCCCCGACGAGGCCAGCCTAGCCACCATGGTGGCCCACGAACTCGGCCATGTCGTGCTCGGCCACCGCATCGATCCCCAGTTCGCTTTCTTCGATCGGCTGCTGTTCGACGACAAGGACACCTTCCGCCACTTTGTCTTCGCCCGCCCGGCCGGCGAAGAGGACGCCGCCACCGCCAAAGCGGCCGACCTGCTGAAGAACTCGCCGTACAAAGACCAGATGGGCAGCGCCGCCCTGTTCGTGCAGGCGTTGAACGCACGCGCCACGGAAATTCCCAATCTGGTCAGCCCGCACCTGGGCAGCCGCGTTCCGACAGCTACGGCGACGCAAGTGCCGACCTCCGCGGCGCCGACGCCTTCCGATCCCGCAAAGCGCACCGGCCAGATCACCGCCCTGCCGCTTGGCGGCCGCATCAAGGTGGACCCCTGGAGCGACCGCCTCGAGATGATTAAGGCCAAGCCCGTCGGCGCGGTCACTGAGCGCGAAAAGATGCCCTTTGAGGTCACCCCGTTCATGCCTTATCTCACGCGGCAGAGCAGTGGCCTGATGTCGGCCCCGGCGATCACCGCCGACTCGAAGGCCGACCCCGTCAAGAAGCCCAACGAATAAATCAAACCCTACTGCGACCCGGCGGCTCCAGCCGCCGGGTCTTTTTTTCTTTCGCAGCTTCTCTCACAGAGTCCCGGTTCATAGATCAGGCGCGCGCCTCATCACATCAGTGGAAGCCCTGTATGACGTGACTGCTGAGATAAGCATAAGGTCAGTCGAAATGATCCCATTGCCCCCTAGCGCCGGCATTCATCCTGAGCGGAGTCGAAGGACTCGTGCTGAGCACCGTCGAATGATAGTGCCGACGGCACTTTCCCTCACCCCGCCGCGTTACAATGCCGGTGGACTAACCCTTCGGAAGCGGCTCAGGACGACTTGCGGGCTTCCCGGGTGCAACCTGGCTTTGAATCAGAACCCTCAGGGCTGGAGCGAACTGGGGATCCCGCAATTGCGGGGCCTTCTTCAGAAAGCTCGGTAGTTTGCCGAAAGGTACGGTGGAAGCGGAATCCCAAGTCACAGACTCTTGACAAGATTGACCCGGTTCTGCGGCGCTCACGGGACACTCATCCGGTCTACGGGCTGCGAAAATGGAGCGGGTCCCTAAGGTTCTGCCATTCCCGGTAATAGTAGAGCGGCGTGGGCCGTTTTCCCTTGATCCTCAGCCTCTCTAGAAATTCAATTTCTTCCTCGGTAGCCTTGCTGCTCAGGGAAGGGTCACGAAGAAATTCTTTGAGCCCCGGCTCTTTCTCGGGTTGGTCAGGTTCCCTTTCAACGAACTCAAATTTCTTAGCGTACTCTGTGGCTAGTCTCCGGTTTAACACAATTTCCATACTAAAGGTCGCGAGGTCGATATCCCAGGATTCAATCAGAGGATCCAGGAAAGCAACGCAGTTCTCAACCGATACATTGAAGACATCCGTGTCCAGAAACTCAAGAATGCTGACCCGCATCTCTTCATGGCTTCGGCCGCTGAGGCGACCCACCAGGTGGAGCCAGTTTTCACTTTCCAATTCTTTTTTGGCGACTCTCTTGACCACGTCCAAAAGCTTTTGTGTGACCAGGCGTTCGAGTTCGCCGAAGGGCTGCTTCTCAAAAATCGCCCGTATTTGTTTTTCTTTGTCGGGCGCGCACTTGCGGAGAATCAACTCTCGAACTTCTTCAAACAAGGGCGTGGGTGGGTCCACCAAGGTTCTCTTTAATTCTTCCTTGCGTTGGAGGTCAGCGAGCTTCGAAAGCTTACCGCTCGGGAGCTTAAGAAATTTCCCCATCTTGTCATAAATATCTGTTCGCTCAGGCGCGGGGGGCAATTTCTTCCGAGTCAGGAGCTGGGAAACATAGGACTCCGTAACTTCGGCGGCATCCGCCAAGTCTCTCTGCTGAAGCCCCAATTCTTCCAGCCGCTGCTTAATCACTAAAGAAACATCCACAGGGCGCCTCCACTCGATTAACTGCATTTGATGAACCTACAATAATAATCCCAAATTCTCCTTGACAGGTCAAGTTAATTTACCTATTGTGGTTAAGGACTGAGGGAGTCGTAAGATAATCTAAACCACGGTTGGTTATCTGAAATCGCCCCCTTGGCCAAGACAACCAAGGAGGTTGCCATGAACACGATTACACGTTGGGACCAGTCCCGCGGTTTGACATCTTTACAGAACCAAGTCAATCGTTTGTTCGAGGACAATTTTACTCGCGACCGCTCGGGTCATGCCGACCTGGCAGCCTGGGCGCCACCAGTGGATATATACGAAACCGAGAACGAATTGGTCCTAAAGGCCGACCTGCCGGATCTCGAAGAAAAGGACATTGACGTGCGCGTCGAAAACAATATGTTGACGATCCGCGGAGAGCGGAAATTCGAGAAGGACGTCAACGAGGACAATTACCTCCGAGTTGAACGCGCCTATGGTTCGTTCACGAGGAGCTTCTCCCTACCGAACACGGTCAGCTCCGAGAGCATTCGGGCCGAGTATCGCAATGGGGCCTTGACCCTGCATATGTCGAAGCGTGAGGAGTCTAAGCCGAAGCAGATAAAGATCAGCGTCTCAACAAACGGCAAGTAATCCATGTCTCATTTACGGAGGTTGGCGCTCCGACCTCCGTACTGAGAGCCGAGGTGGTTGACATGTTCGCTCGCAGAGTGTCCATGCACCCCAAGAATTGCCAGCGGAGTTGGAGCCTCTGCCAGAAAACGAACAGGATTCTTGGCATGGGTCCAATACGCAAGACACGCATAGCGGATAGCAGCGTCTTGCACTTCAGGGCGACTCGGGGCGTCCGTGTACCCGACTTAGTTTGTTGGTTTCAGCCTAGGCGCTTTGTACGGCTCTAATTCCTGCCCGCATCTATGAAAACGGCCCTGCCTCTGGTCGAAAAAGGGACCCAGGCATTCTTGGACAGTGAGTGGCGCAGTGCCCTCCCGCAATCGGGGCAGTGGGGGGGTAGGGTCTGGGAACATATCCCAGGTGCGTCAAAGTCCGCGTTTTTGGCAAGAAGCAGTTCTACCCACTAGCCCCTCCTTCCTACGTCTTCTAAACAAACATCCACACGGTCCCTCCACCTGATTAACTGGAATAGATTAATCACGGAAGATAATCCCAGATTCCCCTTGACAGGGTCAGTAAATTCACCTAGTGTGGTTAAGGACTTAGGGAGTCATAAGGTAATCTAAACTAAAGTGGGTTATCTGAAACCGCCCCCTTGACCATGACAACCAAGGAGGTTGACATGTTTGCACGCAGAGTATCCATGCATCTGAAACCCAATAGCGTTGCCGAGTTTACCCAGAGGCTGGAGAAGGAGATCATTCCCCTGCTTCGAAAGCAGCAAGGGTTCCAGGACGAAATCACGTTCATTGCTCCGGGCGGAACGCAAGCGTCCGGAATCAGTTTGTGGGAAAACAGAGAGAACGCCGAAGCCTACAACCGCACAACGTATCCCGAAGTGACGAAGCTCCTGTCGAGAGTCGTTGAGGGAACTCCTCAAGTTGAAACCTATGAGGTTTGCAACTCGACCTTCCACAAGATCGCCGCTGCAGTAGCAGCCTAGAGCCGGTAGGTCTTTTCGTTTGCTGGGGGCGGACCAAAAGTCCGCCCCCTCACTTCTCCGATGAAAGGGAAACTGGGCGGACGAACGAGGTTGCCAATGGTCACAAATATCGTGAAGTGGGTTTCCATTACGGCGTTGCTCCTGGTGGTGACATGGCGCCCCTCCGCAAGTTACCAACTGTCGCTGGACTTTGTGGTCTGTGCGAGCGCTGTCCTGGTTGTCCTGGCTTTATTCTCTATCAAACACAGAATCGAGCCTCACTATGGCATCGATAACAAATCGGACCTAGGGGAGCAAGTCACTATAAGGCTGTGAGCGTAGTGGTCCCGGGCGCCACTGCAAAAACGCAGCGGAGACGCTAATGGAAGACACCATCAACACGGGAACCACCCTGATCGGGGAAAACGCCCTTATCCCGGGATACTTGCGATTCAAAAGCGAGCCCTGGACCTTTTTCTACATGGCTGGTGAAATGATTCGAGGATTGCGGAAGGCGCCGGAAAACAAAGCAAGTACGGGAGCGAAGCTAACATCGGGCGATCGCCCAAAAGCTCCTGAACGGCCGGAAGATGACCGCCGCCACGAAGAAGCCTCGTCGCGATATGGATGACGAAGGGTATCTCAACGAACGTACCGCAACCCTGCCCGATGCGACAGGATACTCCAGAATCGGGGGGAGGCTCGTCCTAGTGGGCAGCCCTATCTTTTGATGGATCATCCAGTGAGAACCCTGCTGTACGAGTTATTCGTTGAGCCCTTCCTGCGGCTTTTGCAACGGCTGTTTGGACAAGAGGTCAATACCCGTCCAAAGAAGAACGACATGAAGAAGGCGGCATGAAGGACGACCAGGGACAAAGATCGCGTCCAACCCAAAGATGCAACTGCCGGCGCCAGTTGCTGCCGAACAGTGCGCCACTGTAAACGCCGAGGAGACCCCCAATGCTAGACACAATCAAAACGGGGACCATCCTGATCATGGAGGGCACACTCTTGCCGGAAGGCCTGCGGTTCGAAACTGCGCCCTGTGTGCCGGGATGGAGATTAGTTAAGGATCTCAATGCGTACGGATTGGATCGAAAAATCCACGAAGCGGGATGGACCTTTTTCTTCCTCGCTGGTGAAATCATGGCGACCGTCTTCGGTTTTGACGGACAAAAAGCGGTACGCAGGGCAGTCAAGCAAATCCTAGCGAAACTGAAGTCGGAGAGATTTAATTCCTTGCAAATCACGCAAGTAAACTCGAAACGTTTCCTGGGAGTGCCCTACGCGAGTGTCTCGGCCCACTCTCGGCATATTCACGAAAGTGTGTTTTTTTTCCGGACCAAGGCCAAGGAGCTCCAGGGGCGGGACCGAGCAACAAGGTTGGCTGCCGCCTGAACCCAAGCATGGGGCTCGCAAGAGGCAAGGAACTAGCTCTGGAAGAGATGAAGACCGCCAACTGTGGCAACGATCTTGAATCTGTAATTGTTTGAAGGGGATTTTCAAATGAGAATAATGCGTTGTGTAGTTGTTTCCCTTGCGCTGATCCTACTTTCAGCTTCTTCGGTTCACGGGCAGGACCTTTCCAAATATCGAAACTTTTCGTTCGGAATGAGTTTGGTCGAACTATCAAACCAGGTTGACCTAAAACCGCTCCAGACAAAGCTGGTCCACAAGCGCCCAGCGGTAATTCAAGAGTTGACGTGGTGGCCACGCGAGTCTTCTGGCTCTTCGCTCCAGGCGGACTCGGTTTGGCAGGTTTTCTTCACCTTCTACAATGGCGAGCTCTACAGGATTTTGGTGACCTATGATCGGCACGCCACACAAGGGCTAACTGCCGAGGACATGGTGCAAGCCATCTCGGCCAAGTACGGAACTGCAACGAGGCCAGATGCCGAGGTCAGCTTCCCGACGAACGAGCTGTACAGGTCCACCGAAAAGGTCATCGCCCGCTGGGAAGATTCGCAGTACTCGATAAGCCTTTTCCGCTCCAGCCTCCTGAACGCTTTTGGGCTGGTCATGTTTTCGAAACGGCTGGATGGACAAGCCGAGGCTGCGATGGCCGACGCTGTGAAACTGGATGGGCAAGCGGATCCGCAGAAAGAAATCGCGCGCCAGAAAAAAGAAGCCGACAACCTGGAAGTGGCGCGACAGAAGAACAGGGAGATTTTTCGCCCCTAATGTCGATTTAGGGTAATAACGAGCTTACTGTCGGAATCTTCAGAATGGATTGAACGGAGGTTTGAGAAATGACTGTACAAGTGACTCCCCTGCACGACCGCGTCCTGGTAAGGCGGTTGGAAGAGAAGGAAACCGCGAAGGGCGGCATCATCATCCCCGACACGGCCAAAGAGAAGCCCCAGGAGGGCGAAGTGATAGCCGTCGGAGCCGGCAAGATCGAGAAGGGCCAACGCGTCCCGCTCGATGTGAAGGTGGGCGACCGGATTTTGTTCGGCAAGTACACGGGCAGCGACATCAAGATCGATGACCAGGAGTACCTGATCCTCCGCGAGGAGGAAATCCTGGCGAAGCTCAGCGGTGCCGCCAAGGCGGCGTCCGGCAAGAAGTAGCTTTCCCCGATTCCGAAGGTTTTGGACGGGGCAGAAATTCTCATTCACCCAGGAGGGTGAACTCCAATGGCAAAGCAAATCGTGATTGGTGAGAGCTCGCGCCAGGCGATCCTGCGCGGCATCAACATTCTGGCCGACGCCGTGAAGATCACACTCGGCCCCAAGGGGCGCAATGCCGTGATCGAGAAGAAGTTCGGCGCGCCCGTGATCACTAAAGACGGCGTGACCGTAGCGAAGGAGATCGAGCTGCAGGATCCGCTCGAGAACATGGGGGCGCAGATGGTGCGCGAGGTCGCGTCGAAGACGTCCGACGTGGCCGGGGACGGCACCACTACTGCGACCGTGCTGGCCCAGGCCATCTTCCGCGAAGGCGTGCGGACGGTAGCCGCGGGCGCAAGCCCGATGGCGCTCAAGCGCGGCATTGACAAGGCCGTCGAGGCAGTCGTCGCGGAGCTCAAGAGGATGTCCCGCGACGTCAAGGGTGAGATGATCGCGCAGGTGGGCACCATCAGCGCCAACACCGACAAGCAGGTCGGCAACATCATCGCCGAGGCGATGAAGAAGGTGGGCAAGGACGGCGTCATCACCGTCGAGGAATCGCGCACGATGGAGACGACGCTCGAGGTGGTCGAAGGCATGCAGTTCGACCGCGGCTACCTCTCGCCCTACTTCGTCACCGACCCGGAGCGAAT
>JBGPZW010000014.1:0-36415 GCA_041493955.1 Terriglobia bacterium | reverse complement strand
TCATGGAACATGACGTCAATCGGAAGCTCGGAACTCGCAACCGCCTTGAGGCCGTGATTCACGCCTCCCGCCGGGGTGTCATCTGATCTCCGCGCGAACTCCTGGACCAGCTCCCTCAAAAAACGCGCTCCGTCGTGCAGGTTGACAATCCCGACGGCGCATCACTAGACTGACTGGCCGCACAAACAATCACAAGCACTTCGCAAACATCGGAGATCCATGCGACTGGTTACCTTTGAAGACCGTTCCCACCGCCGCCGCATCGGCGCGCTGACCCCGGAAGATCGCTGTGTGGATCTGAACACCGCCTACGCCCTCTATCTTCGCGACGTGGAGAAGGAGGGCGCTTTCTACCGGCTGGCGGATGCACGCGTGCCGCCGGAAATGAGGTCGTTTCTTGAAGGAGGTGACAACAGTCTGGACGCGGCCCGGAAGGCTCTCCAGCATGCCCGCGCGCTCGAAGCGCGCGCCATCGGACCCTCGGGCGAACCGGTGGTGCACCGCCGGGACGACGTCAAGCTGCGTGCGCCCATCCAGCCAAAGAAATTCTTCCACACCGCCGGGAATTTCCGTGAGCACCACGTGGAAGCGGAGAAGGCAGGCTTCTCGCATCCCATCCTGCCGTGGATCGTTTTCTTCCAGAATGTGGACGCCATCATCGGCCCCGACGAGCCGGTGATTTATCCGTCGCACCTGACCGAAGAGCTTGACTACGAACTCGAGCTGGCCGTCGTGATGAAGAAATCCGGCAGGCATTTCACGTCGGAGCAGGCCGGGGACTACATCGGCGGCTACGTCATCTTCAACGATGTGACCGCGCGGGACATCCAGCGGCGTGAGATGAAGTCCGGCGTGTTCAGCTTCTGCAAGGGCATTGACACGTTCTGCCCGCTCGGACCGTGGATTGTCACCGCTGACGAAATCTCGAACCCCAACAACCTGGCCATGGAGCTGCGCGTCAACGGCCAGCCGCGCCAGCGCTCGCACTCCAGCAAAATGTCGGTCTCCATCCCGGAGATCGTGGCAAACTATTCCCCGATGGGCTACAGCGCGGGCGATGTGCTTTCGACCGGCACCGTCTCCGGAGTGGCCGCCTTCAGCGGCGACCCCAAGGCGTGGTATCTGAAGCCCGGCGACGTCATGGAGGGCGAGATCGAGGGCATCGGCGTGCTGCGCAATCCCGTCATTTCCTGGAAAGAGGCCTACGGCCAGGATCCCCCGCCGCGCCGGCCCATCACTTAGGAGAACGCGTTGCCCAACGTATCCGAGCAAAGCAAGATTTGGGTCAGCGAGCTGAACGCCCGTGAGGAAATTCGCGCGCGTTTCCCGCGCGCGCAGCCGGTGCGCTTCTACGACACCACGCTGCGCGACGGCGAGCAGACCGTCGGCGTGGTGCTGGACCCCGGGCAAAAGCTCGAAATCGCCCGCCATCTCTCCGGCCTCGGTGTCTCCCGCATCGAGGGCGGCTTCCCGCGGGTTTCTCCCGATGACGGAGAAGCCATCCAGTTGATGCTCGGCGCAAAATTGAAAGCCGAGATCTGGGGTTTCTCCCGCGCGGTAAAGGCCGACGTGGATGAATTGATCCGCCTGGGCGTTCGCGCCACCATCATCGAAGCGCCCACCAGCGACATCAAGCTCCAGGCCTACGGCATCGGCCGGGACGACATCCTGCGGCGCGTGCGCGAAGCCGTGGCCCACGCCACACACCACGAAATGACCGTGGCTTTCTTCGCCGTGGACGGCACGCGCACCGATCTGGATTTCCTGAAGAAGGTGTACCAGACGGCCATCGAAGCGGGCGCGCAGGAGGTCGTGGTGGTGGACACGATCGGTGCGTGCGGCCCCGAAGCGGTGGAATTTTTGGTGCGCCGGGTGCGCGAGTGGGTCGGCGAAAAGATTCCGCTGCATTTTCACGGGCACAACGATTTCGGCCTGGCCACTGCTTCGGCCATCGCGGCGGTGCGGGCCGGGGCGCAATGGATCCAGGGCACCATCAACGGCATGGGCGAGCGCGCGGGCAATGCGGACCTGGGCGAGGTTGCCGCGGCGCTGCAGTGCCTGTATGGCGTGCCGGTTGAAATAAACCTGGGGAAGATCCGCGAGGTGTCGCAGATTGTCAGCCGCGCGGCGGGCTATCGGTTGGACGCCTGGAAGCCGGTGGTCGGCGAAAACCTGTTTGTGCGCGAAAGCGGCGCGGTAGCCAGTCAGTTCAATATCCCCGAGGCGATCGAACCGTTTTCCGCCGACCTGGTCGGCGCGCGCCGCGCGATTGTGTTGGGGAAGAAGAGCGGGCTCGACAGCATCGTCCTGAAGGGCAAGGAACTCGGGCTGAACGTGCCGGAAGACCGGCGCGCCGCGGTCCTGGCCGCTGTGAAACAGAAGGGAATCGAAGAGCGCCGCCTGGTGACCGACTCCGAGTTTGCGGCGATTGTCGCGCAGGTGTGCGGCCGGTAACACAGCTTTCCAGCCTGTGTTCTCGTCCTAAGCACGGCTTCAGCGTCCGTGCGAGGTGCGGTTTTGGGTCTGTAGTCTTGCCCCGCGCCGGTTGCGGTTCAGTGGGGAGGTGAACGATGGATCGAAGCCACTTTTACTCCATCATGAACGGCGAAGGGACACTCGACTACGAGCTCTACCTGAATACCAAGAAGTTGCTCTCCTGCCAGAAAGAGTTTCACGAGTTTTGCAACCCCGACGAATTGCAGTTCCAGATCGTCCATCAGATTGAAGAGCTGTGGCTGAAGCTCATCAACTACACGCTGCTCGAAATCGACGACTATATCCAGCAGGAAAACACCAACCGAGTGACCACGCTGTTCCGTCGCGTGCACGTCGCCCTGAAGCTCATGACCGAGCAGCTCGCCCTGCTCGAAACCATGTCACCCAAGGAGTACCAGGAGATCCGCCTGCAACTCGGCAACGGGAGCGGTCAGGAGTCGCCCGGCTTCCGCACCATCTTGCGCATGCACAAGCCGCTGTGGGACTCGTTCACGGCCTGCTACCTCGACAAGCACGAGCTGACGGTCGAGAAGATTTACAATTCCGAATACAAGCACGGCGACGCATACGTAGTGGCCGAGGCGCTGGCCGAGTTCGACGAGCTGTTCCAGAAGTTCCGCTACCACCACCTCCAGCTCATCCATCGCACCATCGGCCTTGGGGCGAAATCGCTGAAGGGCCGTTCGGTGGAGATTTTGCAGGAGGGCCTACGCTCCTCCTTCTTCCCCGAGCTCTGGGACATCCGCAACAAGATGACCGATGCGTGGGGCGGCACCTACGGCGTGGTCCGCGACTCTCTCGGTGGGCACTAGCGCGTGCAGAATGTGTGGCCCGCTTCCTCAGAGACGAGGTTGGATGGGCTGAGGAGGAACCCGCGTCTCAGGGTGCGGGCTGCACATCCCAACCACAGCCCGGATAGACGGAGCTTACTTGCGGAAGTGCGGCAGGACGGCTTTGCCGAACAGGCGTGCCTGCTCGACGCGGTTGTCGCCCCAGATCTCCAGCATGATGTGCGTGCATCCTGCGGCGCGGTATTCTTCAATGCGGCGGATGCACTCCTCGGGCGTGCCGGCAATCGGACACGCCTTCTCCAGCACCGCCTCGGTCACCGCTTTCGCTGCGGCCTTGCGCCCGCCCGATTCCATGGCGTCGGCGATGGGCTTGATTTCCTCGAAGGTGAGGCCGGCCTTCTCCAACAAAACGTCGGCGGAGCCGCGGATGTTCTGCACCTTATTGGCCAGGTACATCGCCGCCATCTCCCGTGCGCCGTCCTTGGCGGTGGCCTTGTCTCTGCCGATGCTGCCCACAATCACCGAGCCGAGGTCGAGATCAGCGGGATTGCGGCCGGTCTTCTTCGCGCCTTCCTCCATCATCTGGCGGGAATATTGCACGAAGCCGGGCGTGGTGATGCTGGCGGTCAGCAGGCCGTCGGCCATGGAGCCGGCCAGACGCTGCAACACCGGCCCCGTGGCGCCGATATAGACGGGGGTGCGCTCGCGCGGCGCGTGTGCATCGGGTTTAAGTGCGGGTGCGTGCGCAGAAAACGCCTGGCCCTCGTAGTTGAGTTCTTCGCCGCGCAGCATGGCCTGGATGATCTCGATGGCCTCCTTCATCACTGTGGCGGGCCCCGCCTGCTTGCCTTTTTCGCCCTCGCCGATTTCTTTCATGAAAATTTTCGACGCCCCGAGCCCCAGCAGAAAGCGCCCTGGGGCTAGTTCCTGCATCACGCGCGCCTCCATGGCAATCAGCACGGGATGGCGCGTCAAGGGCGAGATGATTCCCCAGCCTACCTTGATGCGTTTCGTTTCGCGGGCGATGAGCGCGGCGAGCGCGGTCGAGGAGCGCGCTTCCATGGAATGCTTGCGCCACCAGGGATAGGCCTCGGCAAGCCAGAAAGTGTCAAACCCCGCCTCATCGCACGCCCGGGCCATGGCCAACGTTTCGTGCGTCGGCTCCATGCTCAGTTGCAAGACTCCGATGCGGAACGGAACCGCCATAGTTTCTTTTCTCTCGCTTCTTGTTTCGATCGTTCTAGACCGTCTGTGGCGACGGTGATGGCCGCTCCGGGCGATTCAATCGCATGCGTTCTCGCAAGTCAACCCGAAGCCTCCCGCTTCGAGAACATTCGTTTGCACGCGCGGTAGGACACGGGCCTATCGAAATCCATCCAGATGGCCGGTGTTTTCACGGCGATCCGTCGAACACGTGCCGGATTTTTTTCCACCACCTCGCGGGCCGTGCACGCTTTGAGCAGTTCCGCGCGCACGGCCGGGGAGAAAATCACCGGATGGCCGGCGCGTCCGCGGAAAACGGGCACGATGATGGCTTGACGCGCGTGAACGCGCTCGAAGCCGTCCGCCAGACGCCGGGTGATTCTCGCGGTCAGGAGCGGGAAGTCCACCGGATAGAGCAGAAAGGCGGCACGGCGGGGAACCCGGCGGAGTCCCGCGCGCAGCGAGCTGAGCTGGCCCGCTCGCCATCCGCGATGGATCACCACGCGTGCGCCGCGCGGCACCGCCGTTCGCACCCGCGCCGCGTGGCAGCCCAGCACCACGATTGGTTCCGGGAAGCCCGCGCAATTTCCCACGGCAATCTCCAGCGCCGTTCGATCCCCAAACCGCGCCAGGGCTTGCGGGAATCCCAGCCGCGGCGCGCTCCCTGCGGCGAGAATGATCGGGAAAATCCGCCGCTTCCTACGCGCGCTGGAAATTTTTTCCTTTGGGCGGGCCATTGAGGAGATTGGAGCGCGGCTTGACTTTAGCGCAGCCTCCGGGTAAGAGTGTCCGCTCCCTGCGAAATTCCAGTTCGAGGATTCTGGAGAGCGCCTGATGATTAGCCGCGCCGAAGTCGACCGCAGGTATCAGAATATCCGGTCCCGCATGCAAGCGGAGTCCGTGGATGCTCTCCTGGTTTGCGGCAATCAGTATACGGGTTTTGAAGGAGCGGTGCGATACGTTTCCGGCTTCGAGATTGTCCACCGCTACGTCCATGTGTTGCTTCCCCTGGGCGAGGAACCCACGCTGGTCTTCCCGCGCGAGGCCCGCTGGATCGGCGACAAGAGCAAGCCCTGGGTGCGCGACCACGTCTGGGCCGAAGTCCCCGGCAAGTGGGTGCGGGAACGTGCCGCCGAGCGCGGGTGGAAGCGTCTCGCCGTGTATGGCCTGGACGCCGTTATGGCGGTACGCGACTATCGCGAGCTCGCCCAGGGTGCCTTCGAGCTTGTGCCCTTTGATGTTCACTTCGACATGGCTCGTGCCGTCAAGAGCGAAGAAGAGTTCACGCACATCCGCGAGAGCATGGACATCATCCTCGACGGCTTTCAGGCGCTGCTGAAGGCTTACGAGCCGGGCAAGACCGAGGCGGAGATCATGGCCCCGGCCGTCGAGCGTTTCTTCGCCCGCGGCGCTGGCCCGCGGATGATGAATATTGTGCTGTCCGGCACCGGCGGCGAAGCCGAAGCGCACTTCAAAGTGCCGGGTACCCGCGTGGTGAACCCGGATGATCTGTTGTTGTACTCACTGGAAATTGCCGGCCCCGAAGGCTATTGGGTGGAGTTCTCGCGCCCGCTGATTCGCGGGCCCCTTAGCCCGCGCACGGTGGCGATGAAGGAAGTCTATCCGGATGCGCTCGAGGCGGCGCGGCGGCTGATGCGCGAAGGCGAGCTGGCCAGCAGCGTCCACCGCGCGGCCGCCGATGTCTTTGCTCGGCGCGGCTTCGCCTTGGGGCACCTCTCGGGACACTCCATCGGCGTGACCATGATTGAGCATCCGGCCATCGGCGCCAAGAACGATGTCGCGCTGCACGAGAATATGGTTTTCTCCTTTCACCCGCAGGTGGTGGACCAGGATGGCAAGGTGTGTCTCTACACTCAGGACATGTACCGCGTGGGCAAAAACGAAGGGGAAAACCTCGCCGACGTGGCTTGGCGCTTCTACACCGGCCGCGAGAACCATCAGGTCACCTCGAGACCCGCTCTAGGATTCTAGAGAGCCCGCAGCCACCTCACGAACCACATTCTCTGGCAAGACGCCGAGGGCTTCCAGTCCTTGCGCAGCGCGTGGTCCGTTCCCCGGCCTACCCGTATGAGCAGCGGCTCTTTCGCTTGCGGCCTCGGGGCGTGCCGTCCGGCTCATACCAGCCCGCGCGAAGAAACCACCTTGCCTGCGCGCGAAATAATCATGTAGAATTCGCCGCCATGCAGCCCGGACAATCGAGTGCGGGAGTCCGCGCCGGCGCGCGGCAGGGGCAGCAGGTCTTGACCGCCACGGGCGCCATCACCCTGGCGAGTATTCCGATGTTTCAAGGCGCGGTGCGCTCGGCCGAGGGGACAACTCTGATCATCGATTTGAGCCAGGTTCCCTATATTGACTCCGCCGCGCTCGGGGTGCTGGTGCAGGCCTACGTTTCCTGTCAGAAGGCGGGGCGGCGGCTGGCGCTGGTGGGCTTGAGTCACAGGGTAAAAGCCCTGCTTCAGATGACCACGCTGGATATTCTTTTCACCACGTTTCCAACGCTGGGCGAAGCAGAACAGTCGCTGGTCTGACGCCATCAGGTCCGGCGCGAGCAGTTCCGCTCTTCGCTGCATTTCTTGCGCAAACAAAAAGGAGGCGGTCCAGGTTAAGCCGCCTCCTCCTTGCGTCCCTGCCGAGGGACACCGCCCGGTCCGTCGGAGGTGGACCGGAGCGATGGTGTGTTGGCTACTGGTTCCAACCCGGCTCCCCGAAAAAAGTTGCTGGCCTCCTGACGCCCCGGCGCCAGTACAGTACAATGTGACCTCTCGATGCCCCGCGGTGACGAGCTGACCGAGCAGGAAGTCCTCGCACATCTGGCGCGCGCCCACAAGCCCGCGAGCCTGCGCGAAATGGCGGGGGCGCTGGAGTTGCGCCATACCGGCCGGCGCGCCCTGCAGAAGATCGTCGCTCGGCTCAAGCGCAAAGGAGAAGTCGAAGAGATTCATGGTGCGCGCTTCCGCTTGCCTGGTCAAAAACCCGCCGCCCCGGAAGGCCGTCCGAACCGAAGCGCCGGACGCCACCCTGCCCCCGCTGCGCGCCACGGCACGCGCCCGGCCGGCCCCAGCCAGACATCTGCTGAAAAACACCCTGAAAAGAAGGACGCGAGCCTGATCGTCGGCCGCCTGGTTGCGCATCGTGACGGCTACGGGTTTGTTGTGCCCGACGAGCCGGTGCCGGAAATGGAAGGGGATTTATTCATCGGGCGCGATAACCTGGGCGACGCGATGCACGGCGACCACGTGCAGGCGCGCATCGAGCGCCGCAGCCGCGGCCGCGAGGGCGAAGGTCGCGCCGAAGGCCGCGTCGTGCGGGTCCTCGAACGCACGCATCCGACCGTGGTGGGGCTCTTCCGCTACGGGGATCGCGGCAACACCGCGCTGCCCTACGACACCCGCCTGCTGCACGAAATCATCATTCCTCCGGGCGAGGAGCTCACGCCCGAGTTGCGCGTGAAGCTGGGCCCGGCGGTGTCGCAGGCTCCGCGCCGCGGTGCCCGGCTGCCGGAGATCGACGGCGCCGTGGTAAACGTCGAGCTGACGCGTTTCCCGCGTGGGGGTGTGGCGCCGGCCGGGCGCGTCATTGAAATCCTGGGCCGGCCGGGCGAGTTCGGCGTCGACGTCGAGATCATGATCCGCAAGCACCACCTGCCGCACCAGTTTCCCGCGGAGGTGATGGCTGAAGCCGCCGCCGTGGCGCAGCCGGCGGACGAACGCGACCTGGCCGGGCGGCAGGATTTCCGGCATCTGTCGATTGTCACCATCGACGGCGAGACGGCCCGGGATTTTGACGACGCAGTGTACGTGGAGCGGCGCGCCGGTGGCGGCTGGCAGCTCCAGGTGCACATCGCGGACGTGGCGCACTACGTCCGGCGCGGCTCGGCGCTCGATCGCGAGGCGCACCTGCGCGGCACCTCGGTCTATTTCCCCAACCGCGCCGTGCCCATGCTGCCGGAGGACCTTTCCAACGGGATCTGCTCGCTCAACCCGCAGGTGGATCGTCTGGTGATGAGCGCGGTGATGGAGATCGACGTGGAGGGCCGCGTCGTCTCGGCGGCATTCGCGCCGGGCGTGATTCGCTCGGCCGAGCGCATGACCTACACCAACGTCAGCAAGGTGCTCGAGGGTGACGCTGAACAGAGTGCGCGCTACACCGCGCTGGCGGAGAATTTCCGCCTGATGCGCGAGCTGGCCCTGCTGCTCAACGCGCGCCGCAGCCGCCGCGGCTCGATCGATTTCGACCTGCCCGAGCCGGTCATCGAGTTCGACGAGATGGGCCGCATGGTAGGGATCGTGCGCAGCGAGCGGAACATCGCCAACCGCATCATCGAGGAGTTCATGCTCGCCGCCAACCAGGCCGTGGCCAGCTACCTGGAGCGCCGCGGCGTTGCCAGCCTGCACCGCGTCCATGAGAAGCCGGACCCGAAAAGAGTGCTCGAGTTCGAGGAGTTGGCGCACTCCTTTGGCTACTCGCTCGGCGTCGCCGATCTGGCCGAGCGGCGCTTGCCGATCAAGCACGGCCGCGTGCCCGCTCCGGCGCGTTCCGGCCGCAGAGACCGCGGCCGCGAGCGGCCGATGACCGTGTCCCTGCCCGGCGCGATGGAGATCGATATCCGCCCGCAGCACTACCAGCGGCTGACCGAGAAGATCTCCGGCAAGCCTGAGGAGCGCATCCTCTCCTACCTGATGCTGCGCTCGCTCAAGCAGGCCCGCTACGCGCGCGAGCCGCTGGGCCACTTCGCTCTGGCCTTCGACGAGTACACGCACTTCACCTCGCCCATCCGGCGTTATCCGGATCTGATCGTCCACCGCACGCTGAAATGGGCGCTTGAGCATCCGGAAGCGAGACCCGGCGCAGGCGTTCCCGGCGAGAAGGCAGCCTCCAGGAAGCATTTCCGCAAAGCCGCCGCCGAGGCGGTTCTGGGCCCGTACCACCACGTCGAGCTCGAGGAAGTCGCCGAGGAGTCCTCCGAAGCCGAGCGCCGCGCCGAGGGCGCCGAGCGCGAGTTGATGAGCTGGAAGACGGCGCAGTTCATGGAAAGCCATCTCGGCGAGGAGTACGACGCGCTGGTGATCTCCGTGCAGAAATTCGGCTTCTTCGTCGAGCTGATGGAGATCTTCGTCGAGGGGCTCGTGCCCATCAACGTGCTGGAAGAGCAGACCGGCGAGCACTGCTTTTACCGCGAGCGCGACCACGCCATCGTCGCCCAGCGCAGCCGTAAGGCCTGGCAGCTCGGCGACCGCGTGCGCGTCCGGGCCGACCGCATTGACCCCATGCGCCGCCGCGTGGAGTTCTCGCTGGTGTAGCGCTGCCGCAAGGCGGTATCTTTTCCTGCTACTTGTGAGGTGACGCTGTGGCGATTCGCACCTGCCCGCAATGCATGGCCCGGGTTCCCGCCGGCGCAGTCGTGGCGTACTCGGACGGCATGGAATGCCCCGGCTGCAAGGTGCAACTCGAAGTTTCGCTTGGCAGCCGCGTGCTGGCCACCTCGCTCGGATTGGTGTTTGCGGGGCTGGTCTGGCGCACAACGCGGTGGTCGGGCGGCTCCCTGGGCTGGGTGCTGCCCCTGGTGTATAGCTTCCTTACTTTCAGCGTGGTAGCTCCGGTTTTCCTGATGTTGACAGCCGACCTGGTCGGCAGGCGGGCCGAGCCGCCCCCGGCCATGGGCGAAGCCGCTCCGGCCTCCTCAGGGCACGGGCCTGACAGCGGGCACCACTAACCGCCGCGTATCCCACGGACTAACCTGCCCACCCGGACGTACTATTGCCCGCTCCCCCTGCACATCCCAGACTGAAACATCATGGCACGGTACTTCGCCCTGCTCGGGCGGCGCGTTGAAGTGCAATACCGCGCCGGCGACATCCTGCTGCCGGCTACGGGCACGCTGGCGGCCGACTCGGGCAAGTCCATTTTCCTCGAAGAGCACTTCTTCCAGCGCGGCACGCAGAAAACGTTTCGCTGGGAGATCCCCTACCAGTGCATCATCCGCCTGACCGAATGCCCCGCCCCGGCCGAGCCACTTGTGGCGGAGCCGGTGGGCAGCGCGGTTGCTGATAAGTCTCCCGCCAAGCTGATGCGTTTCAAGACCCGCCCCGAAGAAGCCTAGGCTTCCCGACTGCTTTTCCCCTCGCCGTTTCCTTCTGCCTGGAAAATCTCGTAGGGTCCTAGTTTGAATCGCTCGTCGCTGAACTGCAGCACCTAATGTGCTCCCCTACAATACTTACGGCTTGAGAACATGGCTCATTAGCGCGTTCGTGGCGCTAACTCTCGGCCGTCCATTCGCGGATTATCTTGGCTTTCAATCAGCGCGATTTCCCGATCCGTAAGTCCGTACAGGTCATACACCAGCCGGTCGATCTCCGCATCCGTTGCTTCAATCTGACGCTGCATAATGGCCTTCTGCGCGGCCGACTTCGCGGCGGCAAGTTGTTTGTGTAATCCAAGCATCGAATCGACGAGCGCGACCATTTTGTCGTGGGGCGCCTCGTCGGCGGGTTTAGATAAATCGAACGAGCGGACAGGCAACGAAGCTAGTTCATAAATGCGTATCTCAGGGAACATCTTGTCTTGGCGGTTGTATTTCTTCTTGAAGTGATAAGCCAAAAGGGACGAATTAAGAATACCGAGCAGATATTTGGCAATACTCTGGTCGTGAGGTTTGACGACCTGGAGCAGTTGACTGGTAACAAAATCCTCGTCTGTGAACGTGGCGATGAGACGCTCGCCAACGATGCGCCGGACCAAGAGACGTTGTCCTTCAAAGAGCGCTGGGTCTCGATGTGCTGCCAAATTCTCGCCATATTTCAACCAGCGGTTTTTCCAAGTGATTTGGTAACGGTTTACATCTTTGCCCTCAAGGTAGCGGCGGTATTTTGAGCTCAGCTTTTGATTTGCCTCAAAGACGTGCGTTTCAGCGTCAGAAGCTTTTTGAGGAGGCGTGCCTTTTCCAGTCTCGTAAAGCTTGATGCCGAATTTTACCTCAGCAAGCGATTCGAGCTTAACCGAATTGCGTTCGACTCTCTTGCGAATAACCACGTCTTGCTCGCGTAAGCCGATGTTAAAAATCTTGTATTCGTCGTCCTCCCAGAGGTCTTGCGGAATTCGATGACTGAGAAGCAGTTCGCCGCTATCGGGCAGATATATTTCCACGTTACCAGATGGATGATCGTTCCGCTCCAGGATCGTGATGATGGGCAAAACGACGGCTTGCGAGAAAACTTTGATGCGCGAGTAGTCTGTAATGCTGGCAACTTTTGTCTTATCCAAAATGAACTGTCGCAGTTTCGTACTGCCTCGGTTGTTAAGCCAAGTGTTCGGCGTGATGAAACCAATCCGCCCGCCTTGTTTCAAAAGTCGGATTCCCCGTTCCCAGAACAGCGCATAAATATCGAACTGATACTCTGCAACTGTGAAATTCTTAATAAAATGGTCATATTTGCGTCCGCCTTCTTCCTTCCACTCTCTGCCGCCAAGATACGGCGGATTCCCAACGATGGAGTCGAAGCCGCCGCGCTTCATTGCGTCGGGGAAGCGTTGCTTCCAGTCGAACGGGTTGACGTGCTTCATTTCCACGGGGTCCACAATCAACTTACCGGTAAAATAGTCCGGGCCGATCAGAGAATTACCGCACTTGATGTTGTCGGCCAGGTTGGGCAGGGCGCGCTCGCCGAAGGCAAGCTGGCTCAAGGAAAGGCTCTGGTCGGTTTCACCTTCCAGCACCTTTAGTAGCAGAGAGAGTTTGGTCACTTCAACGGCCTGGGGATCAATGTCCACGCCGAAGATATGCGTCGTGAGGATTCGTTTCCTTTCCTCAATACTTAGCCGCCAGTGACCGTTGCGGGGGTCCTTGTAGAGGGCCTTCTTGAAGTTTTCCGGCTTGTGTTCAGCGTACCAATTCAAGCAGTAGTCCAGAAGGCACCGGTATGCGCCCAACAGAAACGAGCCGCTTCCGCAAGCCATGTCTAGGACGCGGAAAGGCGACTTGTCTTTGGAGCCAGCCAATTGTGCTGGACTTCGCCCTTCAATCTGCCGAGCGACGGTGTTCTTGACGATGTACTCAACGATGTAGGCCGGAGTGTAGTAGACACCTCCGGCTTTGCGTACTTCGGGCTTCTCCTCAATCTTGGCTTGATGTCCGGCCGTGAGCCGAATCACCTTGCCCAAGAACCGCTCATAAACGGTTCCCAGGATTTCGACGGGCATAACGCCGAACTGATAGGGCGAACCGTGAGCGAAGTACAGGCTTTGCAGGATCAGCTTGAAGACCTTGTCGTCCACCGCCAGTTTCGGTGTGATCCGGTCAGGCTCCTCGGATACGCTGCTTTCCTTCTGGAAATGAAATAGCCCAGAGTTGTATTTCTGGTCGGCCCGTCGGGATAGGTCGTGCATGAAGTGGGGGTAAATGTCGGGCCGTTCGCACAGTCTCAGAAGTTGCTCGTAAGGCTCCAGCCCCCGGTCTTCCGCCATGCGAAGGAATACCACGCGGTCAATCGTCAGTTGCACGGCCACGTTTAGGTCATCCAAAGACAGATTCTTGTTCCGAAGAGCGATGTTCCCGGCCAGCGCGAGCCGCCAGCCCTCCATTTCCTTCAAAAACTCCACGTCTACTTCAGACGTTCCGCGCTTTCGCTTGGACGCGGCGTATTGGTCAAATGCCCCCGACCATACGGCTTCGCGCGAAAACACGTCCCATAACTCGCGCCAACGGTCGGGGTATTCCTCGAAGTGGAAATACTGAATGCGCGCATGGCTCGCCTTCTCGCTCGGGCTGGGTCGCATAGTGCAATCGTAAATGCCAAGTTCCTCAAAGTCGGTGAGAATGGACAACGCGAGTTTGGCGCTCCATCCGTAGCGGCGAAGCTGGAAGGCGGGGGCGGGGTCCACGCCAATGTTCACACCGCATTTCTTGGCCTCAGCGTAAAATTTCCGCAGAGAGCCCACGCGAAAGGTGTAATCCGGAGCCTTCTGTTGCCCTTCAACATCCAGACTGTCTTCGGGAATGACTTCCCTGTACTGGGGCGCAGTCATTGCCTTGTTGCCGACGTCCCAGCCCAGGGCTTCAAAGAGGGGGTCGATTAGCGATTGGCGGACATGAGCTTCCTTGACGCCGGGTGCGAGAAACGCTTGGCGATTGGTAGTGAAGTACCGGCACAGCTTCGTGACTTCTTCTTTGCCGTGGTCAACCGTCTTAGCCGAAGGTGCGTCCATGTGGCGATGATTCTACCCGGTATTGGCCAAACTAGGACACCACCGAAAATCTGTTCCGCTGGCCTCCGGAGGGTGATGCGGATATATTGGCGAGTTGCCAAATTCTCCCGGAGGCGCCTCGTGAAACCTGCAGTGGGATTTATCGGGCTGGGCCTGATGGGCAAGTCCATGGCTGCCAATCTTCTGAAGGCCGGATTCCCGGTCACGGTGTGGAACCGCACGCGAGCCAAAGCCGATGACCTGGCGCGAGCGGGTGCTAAGGTCGCGGCCACGCCGCGCGAGGCCGCCGTGGGTGCAGACGTGCTGCTAACCATCGTGAGCGATCCGCCCGCGCTCGAAGAAGTGCTCTGGGGGGCGAATGGCGCGCTCGAGGGCCTGCGCCGCGGCAGCAACTATGTTGATTCGAGCACGGTGGCGCCAGCCCTGGCGCGGCGCATTGCCGCAGCCTGCGCCGAGCGCGGCGCCGAGTTTCTCGACGCGCCGGTGACCGGTGGCACCTGGGGCGCGGAAAAGGGCGAGCTGGTGTTCATGGTCGGCGGCAAAGCAGAAACACTCCAGCGCGTCGAGCCGGTGCTGGGCGCGATGGGCAAGCGATGGTTCCACCTGGGGCCGCACGGCTCGGGGCAGACGGTCAAGCTGGCCATGAACATGATCCTGGCGCTCGAAGTGGACGCGCTGGCCGAAGCCATTGCGCTGGTGAGCGGCGCGGGTGTGCCCGCCGAGCGGCTGATCGAAGTATTGCAGTCAAGCATGGCGCGCGCCGCTGTGCTCGACATCAAGGCGCCGATGATTCTTCAGCGCAACTACCCGCCCAGCTTCCCGCTGCGCCTGATGCACAAGGACCTGGGCCTGGCGCTCGAACTCGCCAACCAGTTGGGTGTGGCCCTGCCGGCCACCGCGGCCGCGCGCGAGATCTACAACAGCGTTAAAGGCGCCGCGAAGGAAGACCTCGACTACTCCGCCGTCGCCCGCTTCTGGCAGAAACCCTGAGCCAAGAAAGAATTCAACTCACCGTTTTTCATCCTGGGTGAAGCGAAGGATCTCTCCGCGAGATTCCTCGGCCCGGCCGAGCCGGGCCTCGGAATGACGAGGAACAGTGAGGACAAGGAAGCAGCGACGCGATTGCCGGCTACGGCTTGGCGGTGGGAGGGAAGAAGCACATGGGGAGGTCGCGCGAGGTGCGCAGGCCGGCGGGGGCGTCGAGGATGGGCGGGATGCAGTTGACCACCACAGCAGCGGTGGCGATATCGCCGTGCGTGCCGCCAGGGACGGTCATGCGGATGTTGGGCAGTCCGGCGAGCTCGACGGTATCGCTCGATTCCTTCGCGCCGACGTACATCTGGAGTTCCATGTAGATTTTTTCCTGGCCCGCGGTGAATCCGCGCGCGATCTGATGCACACCGGCGGCCTGTCCAGCTTCGACCTCCAGAAACTCCGTTTTCACGTGCTCTTTGGCCACGACGGGCTGGATCGTTTCGTTGATTTCGTCCACGCCCAATCCCAGACCGTCGGAAACCATGGCCACCGATTCGGGCAGGCCATGATGTTTGATGATGCCCGCGGCCACTTTTTCCTGGAACTCCGCGACGCTCAGCCCCGCGCCGATTTTCTTCTGCAACGGCAGGCGGCGCTTCGAGGCGTCCACGATGCGGATGGCGCGCGCCGAGTCAATGCGCTGCGAAACCGCGCCAAGCGTCAGCACCAGCTTATCCATCACAAAGCCGGGATTGACGCCCGTCCCGACAAGGGCCACGCCCCAGTCTTTGGCCATGGCGTCGAGCATGGCGGTGAGCTCCGGATGCTTGCGGTACGGGTAGGCCAGCTCCTCGCAAGTCGAGATCACGCAGGATTCCGCGGCCAGGCAGGCCAGGAGCTGGTCCATGACGTCGGGGAGATAGGACGAGGTGGAGTGGATGACGATGTCGGCGGCCTCGGAGAGGACCGAGCCGGCGTCGGCGGAGATCGTCACGCCCCAGGGCGCGTCTTCCGCGCCCACTAATTCACCCAGGTCCCGGCCGGCCTTGGCGGGGTCGGTGTCAATCGCGCCGATAATTTCCACCGCCTGCTTTTCGCGCAGCAGGCGCACGATGGCGGCGCCGATAGGTCCGACGCCGTACTGCACAGCGCGAATCTTTTTTTTCACGATGGGCTCCGTGGCTGCGGGCGCACGCCCCGATGCGAGCGGGGCGAGCGGTCAGTGGATTCGAGCGAATACCATAAAGGAAACAGGCTCCGTGTTCAATCGGATTTCGCCTGGCGGGCGCGCCTTGCTCGCTGCCGGGCGAAGCGGGATAATCGCTGGCATCGCGCAGGAGGATTGTATGGGCGCCCAAAAGCTCAGCGAGAAGGAAATTTCCGCCGAAGTGGCCAAGCTGGCGGGGTGGAGCATCGAGCAGGGTAAGCTGCATCGCACGTTTGAGTGCCGGGACTTCGTGCACGCCTTCGGCTTCATGACCAGTGTCGCGCTGGCCGCCGAGGCCATGGGGCATCACCCCGACTGGTCGAACTCGTGGAACAAGGTTACCGTGGACCTCTCCACGCACAGCGTCGGCGGCCTGAGCAAGAACGATTTCGAGCTGGCCGCCAGGATCGACAAGATCTTCGCCGGCTAGCCGCGCCCGGCGAGCGGGCGTCCACTGAAATGTCTCCCCTACGTCCATCAAACTTCCCGTCCAGCAGCGGGCCGCGCGCGTGGCAAGGACTGGCGCTGCGCGTGCTCGGCAGCGCGCTGATTCTCGCGCTGTTGGTTCACTTCTTGCACTTCGAGCGGTTGTGGGCCGCGATGCGGCGCATGCCGCTGGGGCTGTGGCTGGTCGTGCTCGGCGGATACCTGAGCGCGCACGTCATCGGCGTGCTCAAGTGGCGACTGATGGTCAATCTTGCTGGCGCGGGCGTGACCTTCGCGCAGGCCGCGCGCTGCTATTTCGCCGGGCTTTTCGGGACGCTGTTTCTTCCCTCGATCGTCGGCGGGGACGTCGTGCGGCTCGGTTTGGCGCTGCGGCTGGCGCGGAGTCGCGCCGCCGCAGTGCTGGGCAGCGTGCTGGACCGTATGCTCGACGTGGTGGCGCTGGCTGGCGTAGCGGGGCTGGGAGCGATACTCCTCCCCGGGGCGCTCGATCCGCGCAGCCGCCGCGTGTTCTGGCTGCTGGCCGCGGCGGTGGCGCTCGGCCTCGTGGTGACGGCGGCGGTGCTGGTGATGGTTCCGGCGCGGCGGTTTTCGCACCGTATGCGGCGGCGCTTTGTGCGGTTGCGCCGGGCGGCGCGCGCGATGTCGAGCCGGCCGCAATACGTTCTGCTGGCGCTGGCGCTGGGTGTGACGGTGCAGAGCAGCTTTGTGCTCCTGGCCGCGGTTGTCGCCAAGGCTTGTGGGCTGCATCTGCCCGTGCGCGTGTGGTTGTTTGCCTGGCCGCTGGCCAAGCTATCGGCGCTGCTGCCGGTCACGCTGGGAGGCATCGGCGTGCGCGAAGTGGCACTGGCTGCGCTATTGGTGCCGTTCGGCGCCCCGCCGGTGTTGACCGTGGCCGTGGGGCTGGTGTGGGAAACGTTGATTGTCAGCGGCGGACTGCTGGCGGGGCTGGCGTCGCTGCTGCTCGGCCGGTTTTCCGCTGCAACAGCTACGCCCCTGGCTGCTGTTCCCGCCGTGGTCTCCTCAACGCCGGCAGCATCGCGCAGCTCGCGCGCGCCCACGACGTCCGGCTAGCACTCGCAATCGAAGCGAACTACGGCATGCCCACTTGGCGCAGGCGGTAAACGCCGCCCCCGGCCAGGTCCGTCACGTAAAGCTCCCCGGCCTGGTCCTGCCCGAACGAGCTGATGCTGAGGTTGGTCTGCAGTAGCAGCGAGCGCTGCCAGTTGCCGGGGGAAATTTCCACCAGGCCGAAGATTTTCTTCATGATGTAGTCGCCGAAGACGTAGGTGCCCGCCAGGGGCGGCATGCGCGCACCGCGATAGACGTATCCGCCGGTCACGGCCTCGCCGACGGTGTGGTCATATTCGGCGATGGGCAGCTCGAGGCCGGCAGCGTTGCAGCCCGTCGCGGGCGAGAAACAGTGCGCGCCTTCCATTACGTTCCAGCCGTAGTTTTTCCCCGCCTGGATAATGTCGATCTCCTCCCATTTGTCCTGGCCGACGTCGGCCGCCAACAGGCGCCCGGTCGAGCGGTCGAACGAGAAGCGCCAGGGGTTGCGCAGTCCCAGGGCCCAGATTTCGTTGGTCGGGCTGGGCTGACCCGCAAAAGGATTGTCCGCCGGGACGGTATAGGCCCCGCCGCAGTTCACGGCGACGCGCAGCATTTTCCCCAGGCGGGTGTTGATGCGCTGGCCGTTCAGAAAGGGATCGCCCGCGCCGCCGCCGTCGCCCAGGCCGATATAGAGCATCCCGTCGGGACCAAACGCCAGCCCGCCGCCGTTGTGGTTTGCCGCGGGCTGGTCCACCGTGAAAAGAATGTTTTCGCTGGTGCCGGCGGTGTTTGAGTTTGCCGGCGCCGCTTGGTACTCGGCGATGACGGTCTGCAGCCGGCCGGTGAAGCGCGTCGTCGTGTAGTTGACGTAGAAGCAGCCGTTCTGGCTGTAGCGCGGATGGAAGGCAAGGCCGAGCAGGCCGGTCTCGCCGCCGCTCGAAACGCGGCTGGTGATATCCAGAAAGGATAGAGGCAGCACGTTCCCGCTCGCATCCACGATGCGGATCCGGCCGCCTTGCTCGACGGCGAATAGCCGCCCCGAGCCGTCGTTCGGCTGCTGCAAATCCAGCGGATTGGTGAACCCGCCGGCCACCTGTACCAGTTCGAGTTGCAGCGCCGCCGGGTTGGGTGGCGGCGGTGCGACGGGAGGCGGAGTCGTGATCCCGCAGCCCCAGACCAGCAGGCAGACCAGCAGCGGCGCCGGAGACACCCGGTGCGCGGCACGAGACGACACTTCCGGAAGATGCGCGCCGACGGGCCGCATCGGTACCTCCCGGGCGGGTACCCTATTCTTGCGCCGGGGAGGGGGCCGTGTCGAGAGTTGAGAGCAAGGAAAGTTCCATGAAGAGCGTTCCGGGGACAGGATTGAAGCGGTAGGGAGGTATCTCACGGAAGCCGAGCGCGCGATAGAGACCCCTGGCTTCAGACATCGAGGGAAGCGTATCGAGGCGCATGCGCCCGTAGCCGATCTCCCGCGCCGCGGCGATCAACGCCATGGCCAGGGCGCGGCCGACGCCCTCTCCGCGAAACGCGGGGCGGACGTAAAGGCGCTTCATCTCGCAGATGTCAGCGGCGATCTTGCGCAGAGCGCCGCAGCCGGCGAGTTTCGCGGTCCCGCCCGAGCCGGAGGCGGTGCTGCCGGCCTGCTCCGCCACGTAGGCCAGGAGCAGGCGGCCATCGGGTGGTGCGTAGTCGCCCGGAAGGCGGGCGAATTCCTCGTCAAAGTTCTGGAACGAGAGGTCAATACCCAGCGCTTCGGCGTATTCAAGGAAGAGCTCACGCGCCTGATCGAGCGATTCCGCGGACTCGGCTGGCACGATGCGGACCATGACGCGTCGGGAAGGATTAAAGGCTTGCGGACGCACGCCACGCAACGGCCAATTTGGACGGAGAGCATCCCCAATCGCTTCTCACTCCGGCACAACAATTTCGCCGAGGGCATACGATGTAAGCAGGGTTTTCCAACCTCGGCGCGAGCTTGCTAAGGGGGTCTGTTTCAGCCAAGATTGTAAACTTCAATGTCGTCCGGAGGAGACTTCGATGATTAGAGCACCTGGCGCGGAGGACTTGCGTATGCG
Source organism: Terriglobia bacterium (assembly GCA_041493955.1). Taxonomy (GTDB): domain Bacteria; phylum Acidobacteriota; class Terriglobia; order Acidiferrales; family UBA7541; genus QHYU01. Next base: position 16,946 of record JBGPZW010000014.1, on the reverse strand, counting down.
GCAAACGCAACTGCCGATGAAACCGAGAAAGAAAATTGCTCTGGTGGCCCACGATAATAAGAAGCCCGATCTATTCGAGTGGGCGAAGTACAACAAAGACGTGCTCGCCCGGCACACGCTCTATGCCACGGGCACAACCGGGCGTCTGCTTCGGGAGGAGCTCGGCCTGGAAGTCAATTTACTGGAAAGCGGGCCACTGGGTGGCGACCAGCAGATCGGCGCAAAAATCGTCGACCGGGACATTGATTTCGTCATCTTCTTCTGGGACCCCTTGGAGCCGCAGCCCCACGATCCGGACGTCAAGGCGCTTCTGCGCATTACCGTGGTGTGGAATGTTCCCGTGGCGTGCAATCGAGCTTCCGCCGACTTCATGATTTCGTCGCCGCTGATGGCTGGGGAGTACGACCGGCTGGTTCCCGACTACGTGGACTATAAGCGATCCATGGCCGCAGGTGCCTAGCCCGAGCGCTTCGCGGGGAGCCCGCCCCTGCCAACCAGAGGAAGCTTCTCGAGAGTGTTCCGTTACGAAACAAGAAGCTGCGCGATGACAGCCATGAGCGAGCCAAAGCATGGTCAATGAACCTGATGGTATTGACGGCCCGAGAGTCCGTGGAGAGAAGAGGATTTACGCTGAGGGAGGAGCCCATGCAATTCCGCACAATGCCTAAAGCGACGCTCCCCGGTTTTCCTATGGTCGCCGCCACGAATCTGGCCCTGCTGCTCATCATGGCGCTGCTATTGCTGACGCCGAACGCAGTGCCGCAGATCCTCCAGCCTCAAGCGGAGTTGCGCACGCCACAGGTGCGTGAGCAAATGCTGGTTTCCACAGAATGGCTGGCGCACCATCTGAACGACCCAGGGGTTGTCATCCTGCACGTCGCCCGGGAGCGTTCCGACTACGACGCCGGCCACATCTCCGGCGCGCGTTTCCTGGCCGTGGGCCAGATCGCGGTCACGCGAGACCACTTGTCCAACGAACTTGCGCCGGTGGCCGATTTGAAGACGGTTTTTGAATCGCTCGGAGTGGGTGATGGTACCCGGGTGGTCCTCTATGGCGAACAGCGGGGCCTGTGGGCGGCGCGCGCCTGGTTCACCCTCGACTACCTGGGTCACGGTGACAACGCGGCCTTGCTGGACGGCAATCAGGAGAAATGGCGCGCAGAGAATCGTCTGCTGACGAAGGACGTGCCGCAGATCAAGCCCGCCCTCTTCACCCCGCGTGTACACCCGCACGTGCTGGTCACGTTGCCGGTGGTGAGTGACCTTTCCTGGGAGGCACTGAATACGGCCCTGCCCGGAGCGGTACTGGTCGATGCTCGCCCGTCCGAAGACTACCTCGGCGAAAGGCCGGCTCAAGGTGTACCGCGTCCGGGCCACATTCCGGGAGCCATCAACCTGCCCTGGACGAAAACACAGGAAAGCACGAACAACCCGCAATTGCTACCCCAGCCCAAGCTGCACCAACTTTTCCAGTCGGCGGGCGTGGCTCCGGAAAGGAAAGTCGTGACCTATTGTGGCAGCGGCATCTTCGCTGCGTACGTCTACTTCACAGCGAAGTACCTGGGCTATGACGTCGCGCTCTACGACGGTTCCTTCCAGGAGTGGAGCAACACGCAGGGGACGCCGGTGGCGACCAAGAAGTAGCCGTCCGTCGTTAGTCGCGAGTTGGTGCGCGGGTACAGTAGTGAGAACCAAGAGAGGGTTTAAGAGATCATTAGGGCATCGTCGCCTGACAGATTGCCGATTGTGTTGTTTAATCTACTTGTTTTCAATTACTTACACCGACGGGCCTGAAGATTCTCACTGAGAGCGGTGCCTCGGAGCTGAGGCCCGGCTTAGTTTCTTTCGCTCAAATCCTGCTGTTGCCATTCTGGTAAATTATCCCGTCTTTGAGTTTGGTCAGGTTGCTTCTATCCTGTGGGCAAATAGTCGTATCAACCCGCCGCCTTCTCAATGGCAACCCACAAACCAGACAACTACCTGCGCATGTATCGCAAGAAATGGGGTGTTGGAACGGCACCACGACAGGGATGTGGGGACCTCCAGCCTCTAACAGGCCGCTGAAAAATGTTTGTCTGGTGGCAAGGCGAACGTCACAGACTATAAGCCTGTGTTACAAACTCCACCACCTCCGCGTACCCGTAGCACAGGCTTCTAGCCTGTGTATCCCTCTTTCAGGACCCTTCTAACCCCCAAGCCCACCTGACCACTCACGACTGAAGATTGCATCCCAAAGCACTCTTTCTCTTCCCTTTCGAATACACTACTAAGTAATTTTATCTTGACCTACTCTTGTCTTGGTGCTATCTTGAGATGCAAAGCCCAGGAGCTTTGCCCGCACCACCCAGGAACCCCAAGGTTGATCCGTGTCCGCGCTTCGGCCGTTTTCTAACTCTCACTCAGTGATGGCGTGCCCAGAGACTGTTCCTCCTTCTTCTCTGAATTGCGCCCGCCTTCGGGCCGGCACTCGCACTCGTAACCTTTCATCTCGTTCCCTCTTTCAAATTCCCCTAAGCTCTTTGAAATGTGCATGTCTGAGGGACGCACCGTTAAGTCTTTTACAACAGGCACTTAGCCATTTTTCCCGCACTAAGTCTCCTGGATTCAGCACATACGCGAAAAATAGGGGGGTGGTGGGGGGGGGTACCCCTCCCTGCCTCCTTGCCTCGGCGGCTTTCCCCGATTTTTGACCCGGCGCGGGACACGGTCGAGGCTCGGCCAACTTTGCTAGAATGGGGTCCTAGGCCATGGCAAGACCCACGCACGCACACTCCTTAGAAAAGAACCCTCTTGCAGTCGCGGAGCGCGAGCGCGTGTTCGACGCGTTCCGCCGCTGGGGTTATCTCGAAGCCGACCTCGACCCGCTGGGCTTCTTCCGCCCCGAGCACCATCCCGAGCTGGAATTGACGGGCGAAGCCGCCGAGCAGGCGCGGCGCTGGTACTGCGGCACGATTGGCGCGGAGTTCATGCACCTGCCCGACCCCGCGCGGCGCCGCTGGATCGAGGAGCGCCTCGAAGCCGCCGCGCCCGTGCCCGACCGCGCGTTTATCTTGGAGCGGTTGATCCGTGCGGAACTGTTCGAGCAGGTTCTCCAGGCGCGCTATCTTGGCACCAAACGTTTTTCGCTCGAAGGCTGCGCCGCCCTGATCCCGCTGCTCGACGAAATCCTCGAAGGTGCGAGCGGCCTCGGCGCCGCCGGCGTCGTGCTGGCGATGAGCCATCGCGGCCGGCTGAACATCATGACGCACATCGCGGGCAAGGCCGCCGCGGACGTTTTCGCCGGCTTCGAGGACGTAGATCCACGCAGCGTGCTCGGCGGCGGCGACGTCAAGTATCACGTCGGCGCGACCGGCGAATATCACACGCGCCGCGGCGGCACCCTCGACATTCACCTGGTCTCGAGCCCCAGCCACCTCGAGGCAGTCGATCCGGTGGCGCTGGGCCGCGCGCGCGCCAAGCAGGTTCGCGCCGGAGAAAACGGCACGGCGAAGATCTTGCCCATCGAGCTGCACGGAGACGCGGCGTTTGCGGGCCAGGGCATCTGGGCTGAGACGTTGAACCTTGCCGATCTGCCCGGCTACACCGTGGGCGGCACCGTGCACATCATTGTCAACAACCTGATTGGCTTCACCACACGGCCCGCTGAGCTGCACTCCTCGCGTTTCGCCTCCGACCTGGCCAAGCGGCAGCCCATCCCCGTCCTCCACGTCAACGCGGAGGACCCCGACGCGGTGGTGCGCGTGGCGCGATTGGCGCTCGAGTACCGCTACACGTTTGCGAGCGACGTTGTGGTGGACCTCATCGGCTACCGCCGGCACGGCCACAGCGAAATCGACGATCCCACCATCACGCAGCCGCTGCTCTATCGCAAGATAAAGGACCACCCGCCGCTCTGGCAGTTGTATGCCAAAGGGATTGGCGCCAATCCCGCAGCAAGCGGCGAGGCCATTCGCGCCGAGTTTGAAGCCGCGCAGGAGCAGGCCGCCACGATGGATAAGAACCCGGTCCTGCGCGAGCTGCCGGGCTACTGGTCGGCGTACAAGCGCGGGCGCTACGACGCCTCCTACGAAGTGGACACCGGAGTGCCGCGCGAAGAGCTTGCTGCGACCGCTGCGGCGCTCACGCGCTACCCGGCGGGCTTCGCCATCCATCCCAAAGTCAAGAAACTCCTTGAGCAGCGCGCCGAGATGGGCCGCGGCGAGCGCGCTGTGGACTACGGCATGGCCGAGGCGCTGGCCTTCGGCACGCTGTTGCGCCAGGGAACTCCGGTGCGGCTCTCCGGCCAGGACTCGCGCCGCGGCACGTTCAACCAGCGCCACGCGGTGCTGGTGGACATTGAGAATGAAACCGAGTACGTGCCGCTGGAACATCTCGGGCCGGGCCAGGCGCGCTGCGAGATTTACAATTCCACGCTCTCCGAGGCGGGCGTGCTCGGCTTTGAGTACGGTTACAGCCGCGATTTCCCCGAGGCGCTGGTGCTCTGGGAAGCGCAGTTCGGTGACTTCGCCAACGGCGCGCAGGTGATCATCGATCAGTTCATCAGCGCGGGCGAAGACAAGTGGGACCTGCCCTCCGGCGTGGTCCTGCTGCTGCCGCACGGCCACGAGGGCCAGGGGCCGGAGCATTCCAGCGCGCGCATCGAACGCTTCCTGCAGCTTGCCGCCGAAGACAATATCCAGGTCTGCCAGCCCGCGAGCGCGGCGCAGTATTTTCATCTGCTGCGGCGGCAGGCGCTGCGACACTGGCGCAAGCCGTTGGTGGTCTTCACGCCGAAAAGCATGCTGCGGCATCCGGACGCCTGCTCCGGTGTCGAGGAATTTACGGCGAGTCGCTTCCTGACTGTGGTGCCGGAGACGAAGATTTCGGGCGCCACGCGCATCTTGATTTGCAGCGGGAAGATTGGTCACGAGCTGCGGCGCGAGCGCACGCAGCGCGGCGACACTTCCACCGCGATCGTTTTCCTTGACCAGTTTTATCCGTTTCCGAAGGATGAGCTTGCGGCGGAAATCGGCCGGCACCCGGCGGCCCGGGAGATTGTCTGGGTGCAGGAGGAGCCCGCCAACATGGGCGGGCTGTTCTACGTCGTGCCGCGCCTTGAACGCCTCGCGCGCGGCCTGCCGGTGCGCTCGGTCAAACGCTCGGCCAGCGCAAGCCCCGCCACCGGCTCGGCCAAGGCTCACGAGCTCGAGCAGAAAACGCTTCTGACCCTCGCCTTCACCACTGGCAAAAGCTGATCCCTGGCGCTAGCGAGGCGGTTTGGCCGGGTGTAGAAATTCTTCGACGGCGCGCAGGAAAAGCGCCGGCTGATCCACAAAGGTCATGTGGCCGCTGCGCGGGAAAATAACCAACCTGGAGCCGGCGATCTTTTCGTGCATTTCGCGCGCCAACGCGGGGTCGGATTCGTCGTGGTCGCCCGCCGTGATCAGCGTGGGCACGCGAATGGCGACCAGCCGGTCGGCGTACTCGACCGAAGCCAGGTTGCCGTCAATCACGTACTCCCCGTGCGAGCCCCACATTTCGCGGTAGAGGTCCCAGGCCATGTTGCCCTGGGCGACGGGATCAAAGTTCGCGTCGGGGCGGTTCTGGTAGAGGTACGGCAAATAGCCCTCGCCCCAGGCCGCGATCATGTACTCGGCCGTGTAGCGGTTCTTCTCGTAGTCCTTGCCGTGGCCGAACAGGCCCTCTTTTTCCATCCGGTCAATGCGTTCGCGCAGCTCGGGGGTCATTTTTTCTTTGATGCGGTTCAGGACCTGATTCATTGCTCGGGTGCTGTGGAAAGTGCTGCAAAGGAGCAGATGGGTGAGGTTGCGCGGATACTTGAAGGCATAGGCCTGCGCCAGCACGCCGCCGTAGGAGTGCCCCAGCAGGGCAATCTTTCCCAGTTGTAACCCCTGGCGCACCGCCTCCACGTCTTCGACCATGTTTTCGACCGTGTAACCCGCCGGGTTCTCCAGCTTCTGCGAGCGGCCCGAGCCGCGCTCGTCAATGAAGATCAGCCGGTTGTGCCGCGCCAGCGGCAGCAGGTAGGGGAGGAAGTAATCGTGCGAAGCGCCCGGGCCGCCATGCACGATCACCAGCGGCGCGCCGCGGCCCACCGTCTTGTAGTAGATGAGCACGCCGTGGGCATCCACGAAACCTTCCTGAATGGCGTAGGCGGTGGGTGGCTCGGCGGGCGCGCGAGTTTGCCCGCGCGCGGGCAACGCCGCCAAGCCTACAAGTGCGCCGAGCAGACATGCCACTAGAGATCGTCTGTTCATGGAATTCTCCTTTTCCTCTCGAAGGGAAGAAACTCGCGGCTCAATGACTTGCTCCCGGGCCTTGCTCCGCACCAGTTCCATTTCCGCTCAAGGGCAACAGTCCATCCACTGCAGTCTGCCTCTTCTGCTCACTCTCGCACCAATCGCCGGGGCGGTGCTGACCACGGGCGGGGTCTTGTCAGGGCTCCGTGGCGGCGGCGAAGTAGGCAGTGGCGGGGTCGCGGAGGGCGGGCCTGCAACTCCCTCGAACGCGCCGATGTCAAAGGCGGAGCCATACGGTCTGGCGTTTCCATCAAAATCCCGCGTGGCGTCCGTCTGCACGCCCGCATCGATCGCCGGACTCCCCGCCTTCAGATGGAAATCCCAGTTCTGCGGGTCAATGAACTGCGGGTCCGCGTTGACAGGCTTCTTGTCCCAGGCCGGGCCTCTTCCCTTTCCGAAGTACACATTGTTCGAGCCGGACATTCCAGCTTCTGTTGCGCCGTACTCGAACGTGTAGTAGGCGGGCGCTCCGGCGTCTGCGTAGAAAATATTATTCGTAAACACCGCCTGACCAATCCCGATGTTCACGTGGATTTCTGACCCGCCGCCCACTCCGCCGTGCGGCGCACCATTGTCGTAAAACGTGTTGTTATAGATGAAAAACTGACCGCCCTTCCCACTGTTCGAGGTCATCTCGATGCCGTGGTACTGCCACTCGGGATGGCGGTTCCCGTTCTTGAAAATCAGGTTGTTGTAAATATGGGCATCCACCACGAAGTCGGTCTTGCCGTCGTTCCCGCCGAGGACGATTCCGCTCATCGCGTTGTTGTAAATCACGTTGTCGTGGATGCGGAGATTCGAGATGGTGTCTCCCCGATGATGCCCGTAAATCTGAATCCCCTTTCCCAATGGGTTGTCGTGCAGCTCGTTCCAGCCGATGTCAATGTCCGATTGTGCTCCGTATCCGCCGAAGTAGAGGCTGTACGCTTTGCGGGCGCCGGTTCCGTTGTCGTGCATGTTGTTGCCGTAGATCCGGTACATCTTCGCGGGGTGCTCGACGTTCATGCTGATCGAATTGCCCGTCGAGGTGATGTCGCATCCCACGACGCGGATGTCTTCGGTCACCCCGCCCTCAAACCGCAACGAGGCACGCTTCGCCCTGAATTTCATTTCTGCGATAACCCAGTGCGACAGAACGGCCGGCCCCCAGTTATAAACCGCAGAAATCGAGTTGGGATTATCCAGGAACGCCACTTCACCCGGATACCCCACAAACGCCAGCGGCCGATCGCGTTCCCCGCTGACCGTCAGGTTCACAATCGTCGTGTAGTCTTCTTCCTTCGTCCATGTGCCGTCGCGGAAATACACGATGTCTCCCGGCTTGACGCTTTTCTTCGCCTTCACCGGCGTGGCCCACGGCCGATCGAACGTGCCAGGATTCGAGTCGCTGCCCGAGGGCGCGACGAAGTGGATATTCCCCGACCGGACAACGAACGGGACCGGGTTCGAGTCTCCGTTCGCCGTGTGCACCACAAGGTCGCCGGTCCTGGCATTCGGGCCAAGCTGCACGACGATCAAATCCAGGTACCTCGTGACCGCGTTCTGCTGTCCCCAAATCCGGTACGACGCAACTTCCCCACCCCCGACCGTGACGGTCGAACTTCCACGCTGCGCGCCGAACCGCTTGCCGTACACGTACACGAACGCTCCGTTGTTCTCTTCACCTCCGCGGTTCGGGCCGCCGACGATGTCGGTGAAAAAGACCACAGGCGCACCCGGGCTGGTTGGCGGCGGAGGCGGTGAGGGAGAAGGCGGTAACCCGGCAGGCGGTGGGGATTGAACTGGAGCCTGCACCATGGTCAGAATCACCGCGTCAGGGATCTTTGCGGCTTTCAGAGCCTTGCGCGCCCGAGGCGACGTGTCGAAATTGCAGGCGGAGGATTTTATCTTGGCGATGACAAGCTCGGGTGTCAGCCCCGCTTTAAGCAAGTCCATGACATCGCTGTTGGTCAGGACACTGGCTGTTGCCTGAGGCTGTTGGAACTCCCAATGAGCCAGCGTAGGGCCAGCGAGAACAAGCCCCAAAAGCAAGATGCCGACAGTGAACCCAGGGCGAATCACACCCTCCTCCAGTTGCTCTCGCGGAGCAGCGGGCTGCTCACTCATCAAATTAAGTGTGCACGTCTTCAATGCCGCTGTGACGAACTGATCCTAGCTGGCCAGCTGCCGTATAGAGCCTCTGGCTTCGCTGTTGCTGCTTCGTCTCACTCTTCGAGATTGTACCGGAACCGCCGGTACAGCGTTGCGCGGATTCTTGGTTTACGCTTCTCTTGAGGAACTCTTTCCTGGTCAACGGACCGAGTTTTTGTACCCACGCGAATGAGAAGGTCTACAGCGGCGTTGGAGGCGATGATACAGCGGCACGGTGATATAATCCGCTGTCTTCCCATTTTTATTTAGTGAGGGATACTTCCATGCTCAAGAAAGCCCTTCTTGTCTTTGTGGCTGTGGCTCTCGGCCCGCTTTGGCTCGCGGCGGATGAATGGAAGGTCGCCATTCGGGAATGGGATGTGCCGACGCCGAAGTCGCGGCCACATGACCCGGAGGTCGCGCCGGACGGAGCGCTGTGGTACACAGGCCAGTTGGCGAACAAGCTGGGCCGGCTCGACCCCAAGACCGGTGCCATCAAGGAATTTCCTCTGAAGACGCCTGATTCCGGCCCCCACGGGCTCGCTGCGGATAAAGAAGGCAACATCTGGTTCACAGCGAATTTCAAGGCATATATCGGGAAGCTCGATCCACGCACGGGCGCAGTGACCGAGTATCCGATGCCCGACCCGCGCGCCCGCGATCCCCACAGCCTGGCCTTGGACCGCGACGGCATGATTTTCTTCACCGTTCAGGCCGGCAACTTTGTTGGAAAGCTGGATCCGAAGACCGGAAAGGTGGCACTCAAAGAGGTGCCCACACCGAATGCGCATCCGTACGGAATCATCGCCGGGCCGGACGGAGCGCCCTACTTTTGCGAATTCAGCAGCAACAAGATCGGAAGAATTAACCCGAAAACACTCGAGGTCACCGAATACACCCTGCCCGAGGGCGCGCGGCCTCGCCGGCTCACGAATAACCCGGATCACTTCATTTACTACAGCGATTTTGCGCGCGGGTTTCTGGGGCGGCTCGATCCGCAGAGCGGCAAAGTGGAGGAATGGGCGTCACCCGGCGGGCCGGGCTCGCACCCGTACGGTATCGCTTCGACGCGCGATGGCATGGTGTGGTACAGCGAATCCGGAGTGCAGCCCAATACCGTCGTTGTTTTCAATCCTCAAACGAAAGCCTTTCAGCACTGGCCGATTCCTTCCGGGGGCGGCGTCGTTCGCAATATGGTGGCCACGCCGGACGGCAAGCTCTACCTGGCTTGCAGCGGAGTGAACAAAGTCGCCGTCGTAGAAGTGAGCCGTTGAGCTCGGAGTCGCGGGTACACCCGGACCGCTTCCGATCAATCCCCTGCCAGTAAACTACTCGGACCGGAGCAGTGTTTCGTGGCCCCGCGCGAAGAGCGTCGGAGTTCCTGCGTCAGATCAGCCTTGCCTGGCCCGCTCTGTTTACTCCTCCGCTGGACGATCTACGACTACAGAAGGAGAGCAAGCAAGAAGTGGTCTCACCGACTGAGGACCTCATGCGCAGGCACGGGCGGCTGAACCGCGTGTTGCTGCTAGCTGGTGATGTGCGGGACTAGCGCCGGCCACCGGGTCCGGAAGGGTGCTGGGACCCCCGCGAAGAGCCGCGGCTGCCGTCGCCGCCGCTTTGACCACCGCGCGAGCTACTACCGCTCGGCGCCGGCCCGCTACCTCCGCGGTTGCCGCCGACATATCCCGACGGAGGACGCGGGGTCACGATGGGCCTCTGGAGGTTGAGCGCAGGCCGGTTGTAACTCCGAGGCGGCTCAGCCTGCGATGGCCGGTAGTAACCACGGGACGGCTCGGGCTGCGGCGGCCGGGCCTGGGACTGAGGAGTAAAGTGCTGCCAGCCGGCCCGCTCCGGTGGCGCTGCCTGTGAAGGGAATTGGCCGCGCGATGGAGCTGGAGCAGAGGTCGGCGCGCCCGATCTGCCTGTAGCCCGCGCGGGCGACTGCCCCGACACAACGTTTCCTTGATTCCGCTGACGGTCCGGGGCCGAGAACTTCTGCCAGCCGCCTTGGGGATTGGGCGCAGGCTGCGAGTTCTTGCGGGCTGGAGACTGGACCTGTGGCCGCTGCGGCATGGAAGATTGCGGTGCCGTAGCAGCCCTGCCTTCACCAAACCGGTGCCAGCCCTGCGATGGGGCGGATGGCGCTGCCGTCGGAGCCGGGGCTATGGGTCTCGAAGGATTACTCGGCGTTGCAGCCGTCGGCACGCCGGACGGCCCGCGCATCCCCGTGTTCGGAGAATTCGGCCTGTTCGTCGTATTCGGCGGGACGGCCCTGCCGGCAGGAGCCGTCTGCGTCGCAGGACTCACGGGCGACGCTGCGCCCGGCCTGTTTCCCGGCGTGGCCATTTGGTGCTGCTGCAGCACCGCCTGGACCTGTGCCGCCTGTGTATGGAAAGACTCTGGCGTAGGTGTTGGACGCGACTTCGTGAAGAACCGCTCGGGCTGGTTGGTGCGCGCCGGCAGGGTGGCCGGATTCACGGCGCGTTCCACGGGCCGCAGGCTTTCGCGTGTCGGCACCACGGGCACGGTCCCGGCGACCATCTGGCCCTGGCGCAACTCCGAGGCGGTCACGCGCTTGAAGTCATGTGGGACTGCCGCTCTGCCGAACTGTTCGGTCGTCATGGTCGTCACGCCCTGCTGCAGGCGCGTGTTGGTCAGCACGCCGTGTAGATTGGAGAACACCGGGCGTGAGCCGGTCGCAAGCGGGCCCACCCGCTGCGCTCCGTGCACGTTGGTGATGTTGGTGATGTTCGTGATGTTGGTGATGTTCACCACGTTGACGCTTCTCCGGCGCCCGCCCCACCACGGGAAGAAGTGGTCGCTGGGTCCAATCGGTAGCCAGCCGATCGAGCCGAAGCCGAAGCCCCCCGCGAAGTGGCGATTGGAGAATCCGAAGAAGGACACGTAAGCCGGCGCCCACACCGGCCGGTAGGCCGCGAAGACCGGGCCCGGCCACCAGCACCAGGAGCTGCCGTAGAGGAACCAGCGGCCGTAGTGGTAGGGAGCCCAGCCCCACGGCTCATAGGAAACCCAGGTCCAGCCGTAGTAAGGCTCCCAGACCCAGCGGCCGTCCCGGTAGGGTGCCCAACCGGGTGCTACCGCCGGAGACCAGACTTCACCGTAGCCAGGCACAGAGGACCAGCGTCCATGGGCATCCAGATCGTCCACACCGGTGTAGTAGCGATTGGCGTGGCTCCAGCTCCCGGAGTCCAGGATCTGACGATCACGGCCTTTGTTCCAATCGTCCCAGGAGTCGTTGCGCGGCGCTTGGTTGGTTTGATATTCGGGGTTGTCGCGGCCGCGAATGGTAATCATTTGGCCCTTCTGAACCCGTGTGCTTCCCTGCGGCGTCGTGACGTCGGCCTCGCCCTCGCGGACGATCACTTCGGACTCGTCATCGGAGGTCACTTGAATGCGGTATCTGCCCTCGCGGAATGGGTGAATGGCGGCGTTGGGCGTATCAATTTCCACGTCGGCTTCGCTGTCCTTGAAGATGGTGTAATTCACAATGCCCTGGCTCACCTGCACCTGGATGTGAGTGCGCGTCAAGTCGGCGATCTTGGCTCCCGAGCGCTCGTCCAGACGGAGGATGTTCGCGAAGTCAAGCTGCAACTCCAGGCGCGAGCGCGTGCCGGTGGTCACGTGGTCGCCGGCGACAACCGGGGCGTTCAAAGTTCCCGCGACCCAGTCGCCGGAATCCCCGCGCTGTGTGGAAACATCGCCGTGGCTCAGGCTGATGCGCGCCACACCGGGTTGCACTTCTTGCGCCTGTGCGTAAGTCACACCGAAAAAGCTCATCGAAAGGAATGCTAGCCCAACAAGGAGTTTGCTTTTCATGGCCGACCTCACATGATTTCAGCGCCGAGCCTCTCGGCTCGCCAGTCGTGATCCATGCAGATCGGTTGCCAGAAACCCGCGCCGGGCTACACCTTGATAATCTCTGCATTTGCAATTGGTTGCGAGTGTTGACGAAGACTGGCTAGGGTGGTAGTCCGCCTGCGCCTGGCTGCATTCGGCCAGAGCTGGTGGATTTCAGCCATGGCAGACCGCTGCGCAGCCCTAAGCCTGCCCTTCGGGCTCGTCGGGCACACCGATCTTCGAGAGGCGATAGCGCAGGGCGTTGCGGGAGAGTCCCAGCAAGCGCGCGGCCTGGCTCTTGTTACCGTTGGCGCGTCGCAAGGCCTCGCGAATCATTTCGTCTTCCCACTGCTCGAGAGTCATGCCTTCCGGGAGGAACGGGGAGGCCGCAGCCGACGTGGCCGGGGGAACGATGTCCAGATGGATGTCGGCGACATCGAGTACTGATCCGCTGGAGAGAGCTACGGCGCGCTCGATGATGTTCTCCAACTCGCGGACGTTTCCCGGCCAATGGAAGCTCGAGAGCAATTGACGCGCCGCCGGGGTGATGTCGTGGATGGCCTTGCCCGATTCGCTGGCGAAGCGGGCGATAAAGTGGTCCACCAGTTCGGGGATATCTTCCTTGTGATCGCGTAGCGGCGGGATATCAATGGGGACAACGTTGAGCCGGTAGTAGAGGTCTTCACGAAACGTGTGCTGCTCGAGCGCGGCACGCAGATTGCGATTCGTGGCGGCCACCAGGCGCACGTCCACCTGGAGAGTCTTCGTGCCGCCCAGGCGCTCGAAGGCGCGCTCCTGCAACACGCGCAGCAGCTTCACCTGAATGGCCGCAGGGACGTCGCCGATCTCGTCGAGAAAGATGGTGCCCTTGTCGGCCAGCTCGAACTTTCCCGGCTTGCTCGAGATCGCACCGGTGAACGCGCCCTTTTCGAAGCCGAGGAGTTCGCTTTCGAGCAAGTTTTCCGGAATCGCCGTGCAATTGATCTTGATGAATGGCCCGGAAGCACGGCGGGAGTGCTCGTGGATGGAGCGCGCGATCAGGTCTTTGCCCACGCCGCTTTCGCCGCCGAGCAGGACCGTGGAGTTGGTCGGCGCCACGCGCTCGACCAGGGCCAGCACCTCCTGCATTTTCGCGCTGCGCGACACGATGTTGCGATAACTGTAGCGCTGGCCCAGGGCCTCGCGCAGGGAGCGGTTTTCTTCACGCAGGCGGCTGGCGTCGAGCTCCTTGCGGATGACCAAGCTCATCTCCGCCAGGGAGAACGGCTTCAGCACGTAGTCGCTGGCGCCGGCCTTCATGGCATCGACGGCGGATTCGACGCTCCCGTAGGCGGTCATGACCACAAACGGGATGGAGGCATCCACGCGTTTCGTGGCCTGCAGGAACTCCAGGCCATTCATTCCTGGCAGCTTGAAGTCGGCCACCACCAGGTCGATTTTTTCCTTGTTCAGGATTTTCAGGCCCGTCTCCGCGTCCTGGGCCGTGTGCGTGGTAAAGCCTTCCTCGGTGAGATGGAGATCGAGCAACCGCAGCATTTTGGCTTCGTCTTCGACGATCAGGATGGCTGGCATGTGCTACGGGTTCTTCCCGTTGGTGCACTCTTAGATTCGTGCGGTCCGGCGACGGTCTCCTTGCTGGCCGGTCGCGCGTGCGAGATATCGTCAGGGCGAGGCCTCACTGGCCCTCCGCCGGAAAGATGACGCGGAAGCAGGCGCCCTGGCCCGGCTCGCTGGTCAAGCGAATCGAGCCGCCATGGTCGTCCACGATCTTCGAGATGATGGAGAGCCCCAGGCCCACCCCGGTGCGCTTGGTGGTGACGAAAGGATTGAAAATCTGTTCGCGCAACTCCGCGGGAATGCCTGGGCCGGTGTCTTCCACGGAGACCTCAACGCTGCGGCGGCCCTCGGAATCGGCGCGCGCAATGCTCACGCGCAATTTGCCGCCCTCCGGAGCCATGGCCTCGTAGGCGTTGAGCCCCAGGTTGATGAACACCTGCTCGCAGAGCCCTTCGTCGAGAAGGAGCTTTGGCAGGTCCCGAGCGTAGTCGCGCTCGACGGTAACATGCGCGTCGGGATACTGGTCCCGCACGGCTTTGAGGGCGCGATCCACCAGCGGGGCGAGTTCCTGCAAGCGAGGTTCGAACCGCAACGGCCGCACGAAGTCCATGAATCGTGCGACCATCGCGCTCAGCCGGTTCACTTCGCTCGAGATGTTGCCCGCGAGTTCCCTGGCCAGCGGGTTGGCGTTCTCGAGCTTCTGTTGGAGCATCTCCGCGGAGCCCTTGATCACCCCCAGCGGATTCCGGATTTCGTGGGCAAGGCCGGCGGAGAGTTGCCCCAGCGCTGCCAGGCGCTCGGAGCGGCGCGCTTCGGCTTCTGCGTGCTCCAGACGGCGATTGGTCTCGGCGAGTGTTTCGGCCAGGGTCTGGTAACGCAACGTCTGTCGGCGATTTTCGGTCACGAAGCGGTTCACGAGAATTCCAGCCAGAAACAAAAACAGAACGCGGATAGCCAGCTCGGAGATGCCGCTGGCCGTCAGCTCGTATTCCTGGAGAGCGGGAAAGAGCAGCGAGCAGTATGCCGCTGAAGCCAAGCCGGTCCAGAACAGCGTGGCCCAGGGGCCGAAGTAGATGGCGGCCGTTACGACGGGCAGATAGTAGATGGGGTAGTAGCTGCTATTGATGGCCAGCGGGCTGGTGTGCTCCATGAGTAGCGTGGCGAGCAGGATTTTGGTGAGAACGCTGTATCCGCGTCCCCGGCGCGGCATCAGCGCGATGAGGCGGCTTTCCGAGAGTTGAAATACTCCGATGCCCAGCAACACAAGTTGCTTGTGAACTTCCGCAATGGGCTGCAGGACAGCGAGTCCCGCCAAGAAAACAAGCCAGAGAACGTCCAGCCACGGAACCGAGGAGTGATTCTGGTCCTTCACAGCGCCATGCCCGCCTCTCAGAATGTAACACGGCTCGACGGGCGCGCGGCCCGGGACGCGTTGCTTTCACTACCCTGCGGAAGTCGAATTGCAGTACAGGATCAGCTTAGGCGCGGTGATCAACAGGAACCTGTAGTCTTGCGGCGCTGAAACAGGACGATAACTCTGGAGCTGCTGCGAGGAGAAGCAGAAGATCGCCAGGCAGTTTTCACATCGGGCGACTCGGACGAGTTCTATCCGTGGGCAGCTAGTGAGTCCGCGCGGACCCAGCCGTACTGCGTGTTGCTAGGCGTGGGCGCAGCGGACTGCTTGTACATCCGACGCAGCTTTTCGACGTAATCGCCGGGCATGGGATTACGCTTGGCTTCGGGGTTCACGCCATAGACGCGCGCGGCATTCAGGCCGAAGATGTTCCGCTTGACGTCGGCGGTCAGCGGCTTCCAGCCGAACCGCTTCATCAGCTCGTCAGGCATTTCCAAACGGCGGAAGGCCTCGATCTGCCACTGTGGCGAGCCCCACCAGATGGAGTCGGTGCCCCACAGAAGGTGGTCCGGGCCGAAGGAGTCGATGATCATGCCCAGGACGTGGGCGGCCAGCAGCGGGCTGGCGGAGATCATCAGGGCAAAAGTGCTGCCCATCTCCATGTAGATGTTGCGTACATGCGCGTTCTTCTTCTTCCAGTTGCAGATGTCGGAGACCCAGGGGACATAGGCAGTCTTCTGGAAGCCATCAGCGGCGGCCGGGAGCGCTTCCTGCAGGTCTTTGAACCCGGAATGGTAGACGAGGAAATTGAGGTCGGGGAAATCGTTTGCGGCGCGGGTGACATCCATGGGATTCCACCACTCGGGATCGCCCGGAAAGGGCAAGCCCTTGTGCAGGCAGATGTTCTTGACGCCCTGCTTGCGTGCATACTCCAGCGCCGGGTAGGCCAGCTTTTCGTCGTCCAGGCGCCAGCCCTGCTTTCCCTTGGCGCGACCCACGCCGGTATAGCCCTTCCAAGCATCGATCTTGAGTTTCTCCAATTGGGCGTGCATGGATTCCAGGTTTTGTTGGCCGAGGTCGGGGGAGAAGTAGCCGTGGGTGATGACGCGCGGCGAGCGAGTGAGATCGTTGATCCAGCTACGGCTCTTGTAAATCACCTCCGGCGTGAGCACGTCGGTTTCCTCCGATGTTCCGGGCAAAGCACTGAGCGCGACCACGTCGGTTTCGCTGTCGAGGAAGACCTCCTTGATGTAGTTTTCCAGGTAGATGTCTTCGATCTTGGGCTCATGATCCTTGAGAGCGGGGTTCATCTGACGGGCCGTGCCGCGCAACTCCAGCAGTGCTTTGAGGAAGCGTTGGTCGGCGTGCGGGGCCTGGCTGGGCATGGCGACGTGGTGGGTCTGCACATCGAAGATGAAAAAGCGCGTCTTGTTCTCGCTGACGGCCCAAGGCTCGAGGAACTCGGCGGCGTCCACGCGAAAGAAGGGGCCGAAGACAGTGTTCATAGCAGCGAAGGCCAAGGCCATGCCGCCGGAGGTGCGTAGGAAGCGGCGGCGGTCCATGCCGAGGCGGTGGGCCTGACACTCAGCGCGAGCGATGATCTCCTGCTCCAGGCGGTGCTGCTGCGGGGTCTGCGGGATGGGCAGGTACTCCTCGTTGGAGATGACCTGCGTGGGCACAGGCAAGTAGCGGTCGAGCCACGCGTCCAGATCGGACTTGCGAACCCAGCCATCGCGGACCTCGGGCTT
>JBGPZW010000045.1:0-22125 GCA_041493955.1 Terriglobia bacterium | reverse complement strand
TCTTTTTCGATTTTTTGCCGCCCGCTACGCCCGTAGCCGAGTTGCCGCCGATGCAGCTCGCGGTCGACGAACTCCAGGTCTACGGGCAGGCCGACCGGCAGCCCCGAGATCCAGGCTACCAACGCCTGCCCGTGTGATTCACCGGCTGTGACAAAGCGCAGCATTCTCGGCTCAGTCCGCGCGCAAGAGCGCAAAGCTCCGCATTCTATCGAAGCTGTCGGGGTGCGTCCAGCCGCACCGCGCTCCTCGACAGCATATCGCGGCCCGCGGGTCCAGCTAGCCTCGACTCGCGGAGGTTGAATGAGCCGCGGTGGGAGAGTATCCTAATCCGGCTCACCGCTTATTCCAATCGCAGCGGCTGTGCGGTGGCGCATGGGACTGCGCCACGCAGCCGAATCACTGGAGGGAGGACACTTCGCCATGACTTCTCGACTGGCCCAGACTTCGGTGCTACTGGCGGTCTTGGTGACCGCTCTGAGTGCGGCCGGGTGGGGCGCCGACCCGCCGCAACCCCCGACCCGCCAATTCGAGTTCACCTACACGGTGCGTGTGCCGGCGATGGTGCCGGGCGATGGCCTCCTCAACCTGTGGATTCCCATGCCGGCCGCTGACGCCTATCAGGAGATTTCCGCGCTGCGTATCGAGAGTCCGGTGAGCTATCGAATCGAGCGCGACCCTGAATATCGCAACCGCTTTGCGCACTTCACCGTGTCGGCGAAGCAGGCGGCTGCGCCCTTTGAGGTTGTTCTGCACTTCCAGGTGACCCGCCGCGAACATCGCGTCGAGCTGACCGCGGCGCGACTGTCGAAGAGGGAAACAAACGCAGCCAAGGCGGAGCTGATGCGCTCGCTGCAACGCGACCGTCTGGTGCCGCTCGACGGCGTGATCGCCGAGTTGGCCCGGCAGAATACCCAGGGATTGACCGACCCGCTCGAGAAGGCCCGCAAGGTCTACCAGTACGTCATCTCGACCGTGCGCTACGACAAGTCCGGCGAAGGCTGGGGCCATGGCGACGCGATCTGGGCCTGCACGGCCAAGCGCGGTAACTGCACCGATTTTCATGCGCTGTTCATCGGCATGATGCGCGCTTCGGGGATTCCCGCCCGTTTCGAGATCGGCTTCCCGCTGCCTGTGGATAAGACCGAAGGGGAGATCCCCGGCTACCACTGCTGGGCCGAGTTTTACTTAGACCGATTCGGCTGGGTGCCCGTAGACGCCTCCGAGGCCTGGAAGCATCCGGAAAAGCGCGATTATTTCTTCGGCGCACACGACGTCAACCGCGTGCAGTTCACCACCGGGCGCGACCTCCGGCTCGACGCTGCGCAGAAAGGGGAGCCACTCAATTATTTCATTTATCCCTACGCGGAAGTGGACGGCAAGCCGTTTTCCAAGCTTCAGATGCACTTCGCGTTCCGCGATCTACACGCTGTGGCGATGGTCCGGGGTGCATCGCGGGCAGACGGCGGGCACGCGGAGCTGTCTGATGAATGACTGGCGAGGCGCCTCGCGCTCAGCCGCGGGTGACCGCGCGGGCGCAGTCCGGGTTCTCGTTCGGACTGGTGTAGGCCATCTGCAGCAACCTCCAGCCCTGACTCGATCCGCGGCTCGCCACGCCGGTTTTACTTGTTTACGGTCTGATGCTCACCCGTGATTGGATGAGCGACCTGTTGCGGGGTCGCGCTGCCAGGGCCTGAGACGATGAAGGTGGATTCCAGCCGGTTTGAAGCCGGAGCCGACAAATACGCCGCCTACCTGGCCACAACCGAAGGCAGGCTGCGCGTGGACCTGGCCTGGGATCACCTGCGACCCTGGCTGCCCCAGACCGCCTTGGATTGTTCTTCGGAACCGCCCCGAGCGCTTGACTTGGGCGGTGGCACCGGAGCAATGGCCGTGCTCCTCGCTGGCCACGGATTCGACGTGGTTCTGATGGACAGCTCCACCGCCATGCTGGCTCTCGCCGAGCAGGCTGCGCGCGCTGTCGGGGTCTCCAGTAGGATCTCGTTGCGACGAGCAAGCGCGGCCGAACTCCCGAATGAGTTTCCCGCGGCCTGCTTTGACGTGATTGTGTGTCACAACCTCCTGGAGTACGTTGAAGACCCGGGCGGAATTTTGCGCGCGATGGGCCGCGCGCTCAAAGGCAACGGGGCGGTAACTTCGATTCTGGTGCGCAACCGTGCGGGAGAAGTTTTGAAAGCGGGCATCAAGTCGGGCGATCTGGCCCTCGCGGAAGCCAACCTGACCGCAGAATGGGCTACCGAGTCGCTCTATGGAGAAAACGTGCGCCTGTTCGACGCATCGGATCTGCGCAGATGTCTGCGGGAGGCTGCTCTCGATGTCATGGCTGAACGTGGCGTACGCGTGATCGCCGACTACGTGCCGGCATCGCTCTTGCAGGATGAAAAGGCCTACGCGCGCATCCTTGCACTCGAGCACAGACTTGGCGAGCGGCCGGAGTTTGCTGCCATCGCCCGCTACACGCAAATCCTGGCGCGGCCCGCGCAGGTCTGAGGGCGGGATTCCCTCCCACATCGGGTCGTTGCGGTGTTGTTTCGAAAGGAAGCGAAGGCTGACGTGAGCAAAGGTAGGACTCCACTGGAAGCCCCCTACGCGACGGTGGGGATGCCTTCGCAGTCGAATACCGCGTTTGCTCTCGGACTCGGATTGACCAACGAGTGCAACCTGGCCTGCGCGTTCTGCTACCGCGATCCGGCACGTATGGACCGGCTCACCCTCAACCAGGTCCGCGCGACGATGGAGCACCTGCCTGTCCGCTCGGTCAATCTCGGCACCGGCGAAAACGGCATGCATCCGGAGTTCAAGACCATCCTGGCCTACCTGCGCACGCGCCCCGTAAAGTTGACCATCACCTCGAACGGCCACAGTGTCGCCATCCTCGACGACGCGGACCTGCGCGTCTTTCACGATGTGGAATTCTCGCTCGACTATCCCACCGCAGCCGAACAGGACGCGCAGCGCGGCCAGGGCAACTGGGCATTGGTCCACGAGCAGGCTGAGCGCTGCGCGGCGCTGGGGATACCAGTCACGATCATCGCCGTGATGATGAAATCGAATTACTTGCGCCTGGCCGAAGTCGCGCGAGTGGCGAAGAAATTCGGCGCGCCTCTGCGAATCAACGTCTATCAGTCGGTGCGCTCCGACCTTTACGCGCTGACCTACGCGGAGTACTGGGAGGGCTTCCGCCGCTTGTTCGTGCGAACCGATGTCATCGCGATTGGTGAGCCGCTGGTTCGGGCCATGGCCGGATTGTCTGCGCGGACGGGGGGCTGCGGCCGCAGCACGGTGCGGGTTACACCTCGCGCCACCATCCAGCCCTGCGTGTACTGGCCGGGCCTCGGAGAGCCCCTGTCCATCCTGTACAGAGTGGGGCCGGAAGTGGTCGAGACGCCGCCGTTCGAAGAGGCGCGCCTGCTGCCCAAGGCGTGCGAGCCTTGCGACTTCCGTGAAGCCTGCCGCGGGGGCTGCGCGGGGCGGCGCCGCCTCCAACTCGCGCTCGACAAGCCCGACCCGTATTGCCCGATCGTGCGGGGCGAGATGCAGAAGCTCGACATTCGGATGGCCGCCACACGCGATCTGCCCAAGGGCGAAAGCGCCTGCACGACCATTGTGATTGCCCGGGACTGAGGGGCGGGCCATCAGCCTGTGACACCTTTTCTCTTGAGATTGATCGCGCGAATCATCCTCGTCGTGATTCTTTGGTCGGCGCTCGCCTGCTCGTCGCCCGCCATTAGCAGTTTGTTCGCTGCGCCAGCACTCGTTGGCGCGCAGGCCGCCGCGCAACAGGCCCCGCCGCGCAGAACCAACACGCCTTACACGGGTGATCTTTCGGTTTTTGAATACAAGGACCGCGACAAAAAACTTCAGGTGGAAAGAGTCCTGGACATCTTGGGCGTGCACCCGGGCGCGGCGGTGGCTGATATCGGAGCCGGTTCTGGATGGTTCACGGTTCGCGCCGCGAAGCGCGTGGGAGCTTCCGGGCGGGTGTTCGCCGAGGACATCAATCCGGAATACCTCGCTTACTTGAAGGCGCGCGTCGAGAAGGACGGTTTGCGAAACGTGCAGACGATCTTAGGCAAAGAGGATGACCCGTTGCTTCCGGCAGGCAGCGTCGATTCCGTGCTCCTGCTGAAGACCTATCACGAGATAGCTCAACCCGTGCGGCTGTTGCAGAACTTGAGGAAATCTTTGCGCGCCGGGGCGCGCCTGGGCGTCATTGACCGCAACGGTGACGGTGAGAACCACGGCGTGGCCCGCACGGTAGTGATCGAGGAGGCTCGCGCGGCCGGCTACGATCTCATCGAGGAATACGACTTTGTGAAGGGCGACGGAATGGACTACTTCCTCGTCTTCCGGGTGCGGTGAATTTCGCCTGCGACTCCCGGACCTCGAATGAAGAGACCGGGCGAGAGCGCGCCTGCGAGAGAACTTGACGCGCCGCAGGGCGAACGCTAGGCTGCTCCTGGCGCCGATTCCGGCTCAACCGTTCGGCACACGAGCACCCCATGACTCCATCCGACCCGAAGTTTCTGGCCGCGAACGAAGTGCCCTCTGCTTCTGTGATGCTGCTCGAGGCTTTCAAGCAGCGGATTCTGGCGGTGCAGAATTACGTGCTGCTCGCCCTGCGCTCGGTGACCAATCTCTTCACCCCGCCCCTCTATCTTGCAGACATCTTTGAGCAGATGGACCTGATCGGCGTGGGCTCGCTGCCGATTGTGCTGCTGACCGGCTTCTTCATCGGCGCGGTGATGGTTTTGCAGACCGCCTCGCAGTTCGAGCGCTTCGGGCAGACGGCGCTCACCGGTGACGTGGTGGCGCTGGCGCTGGTGCGCGAGCTGGGACCGACGCTCACCGGGCTGCTGGTGGCCGGGCGCAACTCCTCGGGCATCGCCTCGGAGCTGGGCTCGATGCTGGTCACCGAGCAGGTGGACGCGATGCGGGCCATGGGCACCGACCCGACGCGCAAGCTGGTCACGCCGCGAGTCGTCGCTACCGTTTTGATGCTGCCCCTGCTGACAGCCATGGCCGACTTTGTCGGGCTGGTGGGTGGCTATGTCGTCGCCAGCTTCGAGCTGCGGCTGAATCCGGTCCAGTACTGGACGCGCGCGATTCACGCGCTCGTATTCTCCGACCTGATGCAAGGCATGACCAAGCCGCTCATCTTCGGCTTCATCCTCTCCACGGTGGGCTGTTACCAGGGCCTGACCGTGCGCGGCGGCACGCAAGGCGTGGGCCGCGCTACCACCCAGGCCGTGGTCGTGTCTTCAGTATTCATCCTGGTGACAAACTTCTTCCTCACCAAGATCATGCTCTTCCTTGCCGGCCACGTATTCTGAAGCCAATCCCTTTCGATGTCACCGCCGTTCCGGCGGCGTCGTGAACCACGCGCCACTACTCCGCGGGTCGCATTTGCATCTATAATCGTGCTATGCAGCGCACCTTTCGTCCCGGGACCACGGGATACACGCCGCCCGGCGACCACATCGAGCCGGTCATCACTTTCGAAAACGTGCGCATCGGTTTCGAGGAAGGCGACATCCTGCGCGGTGTCTCCTTCGCCGTGGCACCGCGCGAGACCAAGGTCTTGGTCGGCGAGACCGGCTCGGGCAAAACCCTGGTACTGAAACTCGCCGCCGGGCTGCTCCGGATCGACTCCGGCCGCATCCGCGTGCTCGGCCGTGAAATCTCCGCGATGAACGAGAGCGAGTTGCTGGATTTTCGCCGCGAGCTCGGCTTTGTGTTCCAGGAAGGCGCGCTGTTTGACTCGCTTTCGGTCGCCGAAAACGTGGCTTACCGCCTGCGCGAGGAAAACGTGGACAACGAAGAGATCGAGGAGCGCGTGCACGAAGCCCTGTGCTTCGTGGAAATGGAGGACACCATCGGGAAACTCCCCGCTGAACTCTCCGGCGGGATGCGCCGCCGTGTCTCCATTGCCCGCGCGCTGGTGAGCCGCCCGCCGATCGTGCTCTACGATTCGCCGACCGCAGGCCTCGACCCGGTCACCTCGCAGACCATCATCACGCTCATCCTGCGCCTGCGCGACACGCAGGGCGTGACCTCGCTCCTGGCCACGCACCGTCTGCAAGATGCTTTCGCGCTTGCCAATTTTCGATTCGATCACCGCGCCAACCGCGTCGTGGCAGTCAGCCAGAATGGGCAGGGAGCTGCGGCGGAAGGAATCGGTGGCACTCCCGCGACCAACTTCCTTGTGCTGCGCGACGGCGTCGTCTATTTCGAGGGAGACCAGCGAGCCATTCTCGAGTCACAAGATTCGTACCTGAAGCGCTTTTTGGTGTGATGGGATGCGGGTGACACTCACGTCGAATGATACAGAGGAGGACCGGGCATGCCGCAACGCAAGCAATTGACCTGGACGGAGCTGCGCGTGGGATTGTTCGTACTGGTGGGGATGTTTATTGTGGCTCTGGCGATCTTCTACGTCACCGGAGCGGGGGTTCTGGGTCCGAAGTACCGCCTGCGGACGTACCTCCCCGAGGTGGAAGGCCTGACCATCGGCGCACCGGTGCGCTTGGACGGCATCGAAGTCGGCAACGTGGACGCCATTCGCGTGTCGCACCGCTCGCCGCAGCAGTCGCCCGATCCAAAGCGCAGCATTGAACTGGTGCTCCGCATCGACAAGCACTATCAGTCCGATATCCGCACCGACTCGAGCGCCGGGCTGATCACCGAAGGGTTGCTCGGCAACCGCTACGTCAGCATTCAGCGCGGCTTTGTGGGCGCGCCGCTGCAGGAGAATCAGGAAGTGCCCGGGCGCGAGGAAAAAGCCATCAAGGCGATTATCGAACGCGGCACCGAACTGACGGAAAACCTGAACACCATGTCCATCGAGGTGCGCGAAATCGTGGAAGGGCTCAAGCGGGGCCGCGGCTCGCTGGGGAAACTCCTGGTGGACGAGACCGCGTACAACCGGATGAACAACACACTGGGGAAGCTCGAGCACATGGTGGACTCGGTGCAGGCCGGCAACGGCACACTGGGCAAGCTGGTGGCCTCCGACGAGATCTACCAGAAGGTGAACTCAGCCACGGGTCGTTTTGACCTGCTCCTCGCCGACGTGCAGTCGCAGAAGGGCACGCTCGGCAAGGTGATCTACGATCCCAGCCTCCACGAAAATGCGAAGCAGTTCCTCGAGAAGGGCAACGCCATGATGACGGACGTGCGCGCGGGGAAGGGCACCCTGGGCAAGCTGGTGACCGACGAAGGACTCTACGCCCGGTGGCGCGCCATCGGCGCGAATCTCGAAAGCGCCAGCGCCAAACTCAACTCGAACCAGACGACCGCGGGCAAATTTTTTACCGACCCGCAGTTCTACGACAATATGACTGGTCTGGCGGGCGACATGCGCCTGTTGCTGGGCGAGTTTCGCCAGAACCCGAAAAAATTCCTGCGCGTGAAGTTCGCCGTTTTCTAAGAGAAGGGACGTCGACGGGAAGCTGCTCGATCTGTTCTCGTCATCCCGAGCGCCGCGTGGGATCTCTCTGGCGGATTCGTCGGTGCGCTCACGGTGGCTTTCCAAGAGTCTGCTGCTGGGGCAGGTTACGGCTCGCCGGAGAACTGCAGGGCCAGATCGCGGACCCTGCGCAGGTCGAGTTTGCCGGTTCCCAGGTAAGGCAGCTTTTCAACGCGGAAGAATTGATTCGCGCGCGGAATCCACAGATTCGGCAAATCCACCTGGGACAATTTTTCGAGGCACTCCTTTAATTTCTCTTCCGGCAGCGTGTGCAGCACCACCAGCCGCTCACCCTTCTTGCCGTCGGGCACGCTGGTGACCACGAAGGTCTGCTCGGCGACCCCTGCCAGCTCGTGCAGTTTCTCTTCGATCTTGATGTGCGGCACCATCTCGCCGCCAATCTTGCTGAAGCGCGCGAGGCGGTCGGTGATCGTCAGGAATCCGTCCTCATCGACGCTGGCAATATCGCCGGTGACGTACCAGCCGTCGCGCAGCGCTTCGGCGGTTTTGTCCGGCCGCCCGAGGTAACCCAGCATCACGTTTGGTCCCCGAACAAGCAGCAGGCCCGGCCGGCCCGGCGCGAGCGTCTCTAGCGTGTCGGGGTTGGCAATGCGCACGCTCACGCCCGGCAGCGGATGGCCGATCTTACCGCGCTTGGCCCCCACCTGGCGGAAGCCCGGTGCGCGGAAGTCGCGCGTGTTGATGCTGACCACGGGCGCGCATTCGGTGCAGCCGTAACCTTCGAGCGGTCGGATGCCGAACGCGTCCTCGAAAGCAAGTGCCAGCCGCTCCGGCAACTTTTCGGCACCTACCAGGACGTACTCCAGACTGCCAAAATCTTCGGGCGAGCAGCGTCGCATGTAGGCTTGCAGGAACGTGGGCGTAGCGAGCAGAAACGTGATGCGGTAGTTGCGAGCCAGCTCGCTGATGGCCGTCAAGTCCAGCGGGTTGGGATGGTACACGACGCCCACACCCAGCACTGCGGGCAGCCACAGCGTAACCGTGAACCCGAACGAGTGGAAGAAGGGAAGCACGCCCAGCAGGCGGTCCCGGCGACGGAGCATGAAGGTTTGCCCCACCTGCTCGATGTTGGAGCCGATGTTGTAGTGGCTCAGCATGACGCCTTTAGGATCGCCGGTGCTGCCGCTGGAAAAAATCACTGTGGCGAGGTCATCGAGGGTGGCCTTTCTCTCCTGCCCCAGTGCTCTTTCCAGCCAGCGCGTCGGCAGCGTCCAGGCCATCAGCAGCGCCAACAACCTTTCGAATGCCCGCGGGCGAGCGGCCAGCTCTTCGAGAAGGATCGTTTTCCCTGGCACATGCAACGGCACTCGCTCGAGGAATGCCTTCGAGGTCACGACGGTTTGCAGCTCGCACTGGCGCGCGCAGGAGGCCAGGATTTCGTTGGAGGCAGTGTAGTTCAGATTGACGGGAATCTTCCCGGCCAGCAGCGCCGCGAAGTTCACCAGCGCGCCCGGCACCGACGGCGGCAGCAGGATGCCGACCATTCTTTGGCCCCGCCAGGCTTGGCGAAGCCGCCGCGCAAGAAAGATCGTGCGCGCCAGAGCGGCGCCGAAGCGCAGCCGGGACACGCGCGCCTCGGCCATCGCGAAGCCCAGGGGATGGTGCCGCGCGGTGTTGATGAACGCGCGGTGGAGCGTCCGCATCCGCGCCTTGCGGTAGCGATACGCTGCAGTGTGCAGCTCCTGCACGGCTTGGCGCACCTCGAACGGGCTCGAGGTCGCCGGCATCGGCCGGCCGTAGCTCACAGTCACCGGGTAGGGAATGCGCCGCGGGATCTTCCACAGGAAGCGGCCTCGCTCATAGCTGAAGATACTGCCCCAGACGCCGTCGAGGTTGACCGGGATGATCGGCGCCTCGACCCCTTTCATGATGCGCTCGAACCCGCGGCGGAACGGCAGGAGTTGCCCGATGCGCGTGATTTGCCCTTCGGCGAAGATGCAGACCACCTCGCCGGACGCAATGGCCTCGGTGGCGGTGCGCAGCGAGCGGATCATCTCGCGCGGGCGGAGCTGCGAGGAGATGGGAATGCAATGCAGGATGCGCGCGAAGGGATGGATGAGGGGGTGCTCGTAGATGTCCCTGAACATGAGGAAGCGCACGGGCCGGTCGGTCGAAGCGATCAGCAGCAGCGCGTCCACAAACGACATGTGGTTCGAGACAAAAAGCGCCCCGCCACGTTCCGGGATGTTGTCGCGTCCTTCCACGCGGATGCGATAGACCGTGTGTGTCAGAAGCCAGAGAAGCAGCCGCAGTAGGGAATCCGGCAGCAGGAAAACAACGTAGATCGTAGCCGCGAGGGTGAGTCCTGCACCTGCGAGGAATACGTTCGTCGGGCGCAGGTGCCAGACTCCTTCCACCAGGTAGTAGCCGCCGCCCGCCGCGAAGACGCCGAGCCACGACCACAAATTCGCTGCCGCCTGCGTGTGGCCCTTGCGCACGGGCTCCGGCCGGTGCTGGATCAGCGCCATGACCGGCACGGCGAAGAAGCCCGCGAAAAAGCCGAGGAGACTCAGGCGGGTCATCACCTCGGAAAACGACAGGCCCGCGCGCGAGAGCATAGCCGCAAAGGTGGTGATCCCGATCGAGCCCAGCGGGATCAGTCCATACTCGATCTTCCCTCCGGACAGATAGCCGGCCGCGAGACTTCCCAGTCCGATACCGACGGCCAGGGCCGCTTGCAGGTAGGTATTCTGCTTGTCGCCGAGGTGTAGCACCTCCTTGCCGTAGAGCAGGATGATGGGTTGCAACAGCGCGCCGATAAACCAGAAGTACACGTTGCCGAGCACCGCCAGCCACAGCACGCGGTCCCGGCGAATCGAGCGCGTCTCCGTCCACAGGTCGCCGAGGAAATTGGCGCGAAAACGCCGCAACGGGTCCGCGGCAGGCAAGCGCGTGATTCCCAGGCTGGCCACCAGTCCGAGGGCCGCCAGCCCAACGAATATCAGGCCGGACCACGTCTGCCGCCCGCGGAAGTCTTCCGACATGTATCCGGCGGCAATCGTACCGGTAATGATGGCCAGAAACGTACCCAATTCCAGGACGCCATTGCCCCAGGAGAGCTCTTTTTCCGGTAGCAGCTCGGGCAGGATGCCGTACTTGGCGGGCCCGAAGATGGCCGCCTCCGCGCTGACCAAAAAAATCGCCGCGAAACACAGCCACATGTTTCCCCGCGCCAGCCCCGCCAGCGCCAGCAGCATCACCAGAATCTCCAGCGACCGGGTGCCAATCGCGACCGTCCGTTTGCTGAATCGGTCGGCGAGGAAACCGCCGGCCATCGAGAAGAGAACGAAGGGAAGGGAGAACAGCAGCAGAACGAACGGCACCATCCGGCTCTTTTCAGCTGCCGAAACCCCCGTACCGAGGATCAGCAGGATGATGAGATTCTTCAGCGCGTTGTCACTGAACGCGCTCTGAAACTGGGTGACGATCAGAGCCCAGAAGCCGCCCTTGTTGGTCGGAGGGGAGCCCGGCGATGAAGCCACTATGCGCTCGGCTTCGTCTTCGAGGGGGGACGACACGCGATTTGTTTCCGGCTGAGCCATGGGCGATTGCGAAACCGCTGTTGGCCTCCATCGCGAGGCGAGCTGCTGTCCAGCGGGCTGGCGTCTATACCGGCGCGCAGCACCGAGGAATGGGGCTCGTCGCGACTCTTCGGGTCGAACAACCAGCCCCTCGCCACTCCACGATGCCGCGAAGTGTAACCATCCATCGCCCCCCAGGCAAGCAGATGAGACGTAGTTCTGTCGCCGCGGGACAATCGTAGCTCGAGAGGAGCTGCGGCCGCCCTCCGATGCTGCGCGTGTAACGCTGCCGCCCGGCGCCGGGGGAAACAAAAGGACTTATCGCCCGGCGAGGACTTCTGCCCGGTCGCGCCCAGTTGCAAAGGCTGTTGGTTGAGGCAATTCTGTTGGCGTGCTAACCTTTGAGGGGTCAACGGCTGGAGTGGCGGAACTGGCAGACGCGCGAGACTCAAAATCTCGTGGCCCAAAAGGCCGTGGGGGTTCAACTCCCTCCTCCAGCACCAGCCTTTCTATGGATTCCGTGACGGCGGCTGCTGTGCGCCTCACACTACCGATCGCAGGCTCGCCGCCCCCGAGCGGACCGCGGAAGCCCAACTCTCCACGGAGAGTGAACAGCTAGCCGAATCCGAAAGCCCCTGTGCACGCCGAGGAACACCCCGCCAATCGTGGAATTGTGGGCTGACGCAGCAGCGCCTATGATTCTTGACAAGAGGCCACGAAGCGAGGATGTCCCCCAAGAGGCGCAGCGCGCTGCTGATTCGTATGATTTGTGCGGGCGGCGCCCTGCTGTGGATCTTGCTGGTCGCGGCGGACACCGGCCTGCTGGAGCGGTTTGAACTCGCTGCTCTGGACAGCGAACTCCGCCTAGCGCCGGCCTCCCGCGCCTCTCCCGAAATCGTCATCGTGGCGCTCGACGAGCGCGCCGTGCACCGCTACGGACCGCTGCGCTGGCCTCCGGCGCTGATGGCGGAAGTGGTCGCGGCGCTGGACCGCGCAGGCGCGCGGGTGATTGGGTTCGATTTCGTCTTTTCCGGAGAGGGTGAGCGGCAATCGCCAACGGGTTCGGCGGGGGCGTTGCACTATCAGCCTCTGCGCGAAGCGGTCGCCCGCAGCGGAAAAGTGGTTCTGGGCACCTACTTCGATTTCGAGTCCGATCCTGAGGACCGCCCCGCTCCGCCCGGCTTTCGAGAGCATCGCGTGCGCGGGGTGCGCTATCTCGGTAGGGCCACCGCGGCCACGGCGGAGGCGCCGGTGCCCCTGGCCAGCGAAGTGCACCTCGTTGCCCCGGAGCTAGCAGAAGCAGCGCACGGCTTCGGCCACTTGAACATTGTGCCCAGTCCCGGCGATGGGATCATGCGCTGGATGCCGCTGGTGGCGCGCTACCGGGACGACTACTACACCGCTTTTGACGTGGAAGTAGTGCGCGCCTACCTGGGCGATGTACAACCCGAGGTGCGCATCGGCCAGCAGCGCGTCGAAGGCCTGCAACTCGGCGAACATCGCACTACCACCGACGAGCGTGGACAACTGCTGATTCGATTTGCCGGCGGGCACGGCAGCTACACCACGCTCTCGGCCGCCGACCTGCTCGGCGGGAAGATCCCGGCAGAGCAGATTCGGAACCACATCGTGCTCGTGGGTTCCACGGCCGCAGGCGCCGCCGACGTCTGGGCCACGCCGCTGGACCCGCTGCTGCCTGGAGTGGAGATTCACGCCAACGCAGTCGACAACCTGCTGCATGGCAATTCCCTGGTCCGCAACTGGCTGACGCGGCTGCTGACCTACGCTGCGCTGGCTCTGCTGGGCCTTGGGGGCGCGCTGGTTTTGCCCTGGGCGTTGGGCTTCGGAATGAAGCGGGTGGGAGCAGCGGCGGCGTTGTTCCTCGCGGTTTTGCTCGTGGGCCACTATCTCCTGTTCACACGCACGGGCTACGCGGTGGCACTGGTCTCGCCGTTGCTAGCCACGGTCACGCTTCTGGGTGGCACGCTGGCGGCGAGTTATTTCACCGAAGAAAGGCACCGGCAGCAGCTTGAGCGCAGTTTCGAGCACTACCTGGACCGCAGCGTCATCACCGAGCTACTCGAGCGCCCCGAGCGCCTGCGGCTGGGCGGGGAACGCCGCGACCTGACCGTGCTGTTCTGCGACATTCGGAATTTCACCAGCCTGGCGGAAGGCCTGCCCCCTGAGGCCACCGTGGAGATGCTGAACGAATTTTTCACCAACATGACCGGCGTGGTGTTTGCGCGTGGCGGTCTGGTGGACAAGTTTGTAGGCGACCAGATCATGGCCGTCTGGGGTGCACCGCTCGAGCGCGCCGACCACGCCACGCAGGCCTGCGGTGCGGCGCTCGAGATGATGAAGGCGTTCGGCGAGCTGAAGGCGCACTGGGCTAACCTGCCGGTTTGCGCCTGGGATCCGGCGCGAAGAGAAAATTCCGGGGAACCCACGGCGATCAACTGTGGCATCGGGATCAACTCCGGGCCCATGGTCGTGGGAAACATCGGCTCGGCGCGCCGCTTCTCTTACACGGTGATTGGCGACCACGTGAACGTGGCTTCGCGGCTGGAGTCGCTCAACAAGCTCTACGGCACGCAAGTGCTGGTGGGCCCACCCACCTACCTCGCAGCACGGGAGGCCTTCCGCTTCCGCGAGATCGATCGGCTGCGCGTGCGCGGCCGCATGCAGTTGCAAACGGTTTACGAGTTGCTCGGACCGGGCGACGCGACGGCATTCGATGAGGACTGGCTGGCGGCTTTCGCGGAGGGCCTGGAAACCTGCCGCCGCCAAGACTGGGCGGCCGCTGCCCGCGCGTTTGCCATCGCGCTCGACCGTAATCCATTCGACGCCTGCGCCAAGTTTTATCTGTCGCGCGTCGAACAATTCGCTAAGAATCCTCCCCAAGCGGAGTGGGAAGGCGCGCTCTACCTTCGCTAGTTCCATCCCGCGAGTGGGGCAGGGCGCCGAACGGGTGCGCCCGAGGTGCGACGATGATCCTGCTTCTCTCTCTTCTGCTGGCTCTGCCGATGGCGCGGCCCCAGGCGGCCCCGCAACAGGCCCCTGTACAGCCCGGCGCAGAGGCACAGGCTGTCGCGGCGATCATGCAGTTTTCCGGTGAGGTCCTCGTGCGTCACGGGCAGGTCTGGCTGCGCGTGGACAAGGTTCCGCGCAACCTGGTGACTGGCGACACGGTAACAACCGACCGCGGCCGCGCCGAGGTCCATTTCCTGAGCGACGATTCCACTTTGGTGCTGGATATCGGCACGCATCTGACCGTCTCTGAGACCCAGATGCACATGGGCTGGTTGCGCCACGTGCAGATCCTCCTTGGCGACGTCTGGTTCCACATGCAGCACAGCCTCAATCGCAAGACCGAGCTGGCCACGCCCACCGCCGTGGGTGGATTGCGCGGCACGCAGGGTCTGATTCACGTTGAGAATCAAGAGCAGAGTGACTTCACCCTGGTCGAAGGCCAACTTGAGATCACCGGAGTTTCCAGCCGGGGCGGCGGGCCGGCCGGCCCTTCCCCGGTGAGCCTGGACGCCGGCCAAACCATGCGCGCCAAGCGCGACCAGCCCTTTCAGGTCACCAAGGCCGTTAGGCTGCCGTCACGCCCGGCGGTGAATGTCTCCCCAGAGCAGTTGCCCACGCCCCGCGCGAATTGGCGGGAACTGGTCAGCAAGGACCAGCGACCTCCGGCCGTAAGCCAGGTTACCGCGGTTTCGAGCCGTGCGGCGGCCACCGGTAAGGCGCCCACGCTGGCGAAGCCAGCACAAGCGACAAAGCCGGCCAAGAATTCCCGCCAGCGCAAGCCGCCCGCCTTGAGATAAACGCGGGCGCTCTGCACGCCCAGGACACGGCGGTTCTCGCCACTGGCTGGCCGTACTTGCCCAATTGCTGCGCCTGCGGCGCCGGTCGCTTCTTTGCACCCGACGCCGCGGGAAGTCCCGTATCCGCTCAAAGAGCCTGCTCCCGACCTGTTGCCGCGCTATAATGCCGTGCGCTGTCGCTTGAACTTTCTTGTACCGCGCGCACCTATCAGCGCGTCATAATTGCTTGGTGGTTGGAGCGCGCGGTTGAAGCCGCGGCGCCAGTCAGGACAACTCGATATCCAAATCATGCGGCATCCAAAGCTCAGGGGTAATCCGTTGAAATGGTCCGCGGCTCTCGGCTTAATGCTGATGGCGGCGGCCTCCTCTTGGAGTCAGCAGAGCCCAGCGGTACCACATGCCGGCGCCCCGCAGCCCAAGAAACTTGCGCTGCGCGACGCGCTTGTGCTGGCCGACCGGCAGAATCTCGATCTGGCCGCCGCCCGCCAACGCCGGGCCGTCGCCCTGGCGGGTGTGCGCATCGCCCGGCAGGTGCCCAACCCAAATTTCAGCTTTGGAGCGAGCCGTGACCTTCCGCACGAGAGCGTGCTTCTCGAGCAGCCGCTTGAAATCGGCGGCAAACGGCAGCGCCGCATTGAGCTTGCCAAAGAGCAAGCCGGTTTGACCGACGTGGAGATCGACACCTTCGTCCGCCAAGTGCGCCGCAGGGTGCGGCAGGTGTTCTTTGCTGCGGTGACCGCTCAGGGCCTCACCGCCCAGCGGGGCCGGGCTCTCGAACTCACGCGGCGGGTGCGCGACGCGGCGCAGGCACGCTTCGATGCCGGCGACGTTCCGCAACTCGAGGTGTTCCAGGCTGAGCTGGAGGTGTCGCGCGCGGAGGCCGAACTGGCCGTGGCGCGGCAGCGCGAACGAGTGACCTTCAGCCAGCTGAATGCGCTACTTAACGAGCCGGTGGGCACAATGTGGGAGACGGCCGGCACGCTGGAGGATCTGCCGGCGCAAGTTCCCTTGCAGGATGTCGTACAGCGCGCGGTCGAGTCCAACGCCGAGATCCGGCACCTGCTCCAGGAGCAACGAATCGAGCAGAGCCGCCGGGCGTGGTTGCAGGCCGAGCGCATCCCCAACCTGAACGTGCAATTCGGCTCCGACCTGAACTCCCCGGGGGATTTTCGTGCCGGCCCGCGCGGCCAGCTTTCCCTGGTGGTACCCTTGTTTACGCGCAATCAGGGAGAGATTGCGCAGTCGGCGGCCAGCCAGCGCGTTTTGGAAAGCGAGCTTGCGGCCGAGCGGCGCGCCGTCGCCGCACGGGTCGAAGCGGCCTATTTTGAATGGAGCACCCGGCAAATACAGGTGGAACTGTTCCGCCAAAGATTGCTTCCGGCCGGGCGGCGCCTGGCGAGTCTGGCCGAGGAAAGCTACAGGGCCGGCAAGGCGAATTTGCTGACTGTGCTCGACGCGCAGCGGAGCGTCCAGCAGGTCGAGCGTGATTACCTGGAGAGTTTGCTGGCGCTTCAGGCGGCCTTCGCGGAACTGGAAGAGACGGTAGGAGCGTCACTCGATTAAATGACCGCCCAGATGAATCACCCATACAGATTGCCGCTCCTAATCTGCGCAGCACTGGCCCTGAACCTCGCCGCGTGCTCGCACAGGTCTGCCGCGGGTGATGAGGAAGGAGGAGGAAGGGGCAATCCCGAAGCGGCAGTTGCCGAAGTGACCCTCACGCGCGTGGGCCGCGCCGAGATCAGCCAGCTCCTGGCGGTGACCGGAGGCATTGCCGCACTGCCCAACCAGGATGTTCGGGTCAGCGCGCAGGTGCCCGGCCGCATCGCGGAGATGAAGGTGGCTGAAGGCGACCGCGTCGCCGCCGGGCAGTTGGTGGCGCAGATCGAGGACCGGCCTTTCCGCGACCAGCTCCAGCAGGCGGAGGCAGGCGCCGCGACCGCACGGGCGAATTGGGAAAACGCGAAGCTGTCGCGCGCCCGGAATGAGAGTCTGTTCAGCCGCGGGATTGCCGCGCGGAAGGATTTGGAAGACGCGCGCACGCAGGAGAGCGTCGCGGAGGCCGCCGTGCGCCAGGGGGAGGCGGCGCTGGCGCTGGCGCGGCTGCAACTCACGCGGTGCCAGGTCCGTTCACCGCTGAGCGGCACGGTGGTCAAGCGCTTCGTGAGCGTGGGTGAGCAGGTGGACGGCTCGGCGGCGCAGCCCATCCTGGAAGTGGCCAACCTCAATCAGGTCGAGCTGTTCGGCAATGTGCCCTCGGTTTACCTCAGCAAGATTCACGCCAGCCAGACGCTGCCCATCTCGAGCGGGGCGTTCCCGGGGAAGACCTTTACCGGCCGCGTGGTAGCGATCTCGCCCGCCGTGGACCCGGCGACGAATTCGGGCCTGATCCGCATCCGCATCGCCAACGGAAACGGGATGCTGCGCCTGGGGATGTTCCTGAACGCGCAGGTGCCGGTGGAAACCCACGCCAGGGCGCTCGTGGTGCCGCCGCAGGCCATTTACCGCGACCAGCAAGGTCAGGCGCGCGTTTACCGGGTGGAAGGCGAAAACGCCAGAGCGGTCCCGGTGCAAATCGGCCTGGAATCCCCGGAGCGCGTGGAGTTGCTCTCTGGAGTGGCGGAAGGTGAGACGGTGATCCTCACGGGCGGCTACGGTCTCGGCGAGAAAGCCAAGGTCAAGGTTCAGGGCCAGGACCAGGGCAAGCCATGAACGTGGTGCGTTTCTGCCGGGACAACCGCTACGCGGTTTACCTACTGACCGCGTTCCTGACCGTCGCCGGCTTTTCTTCCATTTTTCTCCTACCCAGCAACATCTATCCGGAACTGAATTTCCCACGGATTCTCATCCTGGCTCATTCCGGCGACTTGGCGCCGGAGACCATGCTCTTGACGGTCACGCGGCCGCTCGAGGAATCGGCCAGCACGGTGCTGGGGGTCCGGCGCGTGCGCTCGAAGACCATCCGCGGCGCCAGCGAGATCGCCGTGCTCTTCAATCCGAACATGGACATGCAGTATGCCCTGCAACTTGTCCAGACGCGCGTGAGCGAAGCGCGCAGCTTGCTACCTTCGGATACCGACATCGAAGTCGAACGCGTGACGCCCACACTGTTCCCCGTGATCAGCCTGATTCTGAACGGTCAGGTGCCCAGCCAGGATTTGCGCGATTACGCTTTCTACGTGCTGCGACCGCTGTTCAGTCGGGTCGCGGGTGTCGGGCGGGTTGAGGTTCAGGCCACCGACACGCGGGAGATCGCCGTCATTGTGGACCCGCAAAAGCTGCTGGCCCACCGCCTCTCGCTCGTGGAGGTCGCCGACCGACTGAGGGCCACCAATCAGGTGACCTCGGTGGGGCGGCTACAGAAGGACTACCTGCAGTATCTGGTCTTGTCCACCAGCCAGTTCACCAGTCTCGATGACATTCGCGACGCGGTAGTCGCCAGCGAGGGTCAGGTCCCGGTGCGACTGCGGGAAATTGCCGAGGTGCGTGACGACGTCGAGGATCGGCGCACGCTCATCACCGGCAACGGGCAGCCGGCGGCGCTAATCAACATTTCGCGGCAGATCGGCGGCAACATCCTGCAGATCGCCAGGGACATCAAGCAGCTCGCCGCCAACCTGGGCACGGCGATCCCGCAGACACTGCACCTCTCTCTGGTTTACGACCTCGCCGAGTTCGTCGAGAGCGCCATCGGCAACGTCCGCGACGCCATCCTGATTGGCGGCTTGCTGGCCGTGGTGATCCTGTTTCTTTTTCTGCGCGAAGGTCGCACTACCCTGATCGCGGCAACCACCCTGCCGCTCTCGGTGATTGCGACGTTTTTCTTCCTGAAGATCTTTGGCGGCACGCTGAACCTGATGTCGCTTGGCGGCTTGGCCATAGCCATCGGCCTGATCATCGACGACGCCGTGGTGGTCATCGAGAACATCTATCGCCACCTGGGATTGGGTGAATCGCCGGCGCAGGCCGCCGAGCTGGGCACGCGCGAGCTGCTCGGGCCGGTGGTGGGCTCGACGGCAACCACGCTTGTGGTTTTCTTGCCCCTCGGCCTGCTCAAAGGTGTCGTCGGGGAATTCTTCACAGCGTTGTGCCTCACCCTCGGAGTTTCCGTTCTCCTCTCGCTCTTGTTTGCTCTGACCCTCATCCCTCTGCTCTCCCAGCGATTCCTCGGACACGAAGCGCACCGGACGTCTTCGGCGCGGTTCATTGAGCCGGTGAACCGCGCCTACGAAAAAGCTGTGCGCTGGGCACTGCATCGCCGGAAGACCGTTGCCGCTGGTGCGATGCTCTCGGTGCTCGCGTGCGTGCTGATGTTTTACTGGCTGGAGACCGGATTCCTGCCTGAGATGGACGAGGGCGGCTATGTCGTGGACTACTGGACGCCGCCGGGGACTTCGCTCGCGGAGACTGACCGCATCCTCCACTTGATTGAGCAGCGCATCCAGCAAATGCCCGAGACAGCGTCGTTTTCACGGCGCACCGGTGCCGAGCTGGGCCTGTTTGCCACCGAACAGAACCGCGGCGACATCCTGGTCAAGATGAAGCCTCGCTCCCAGCGCAAGCGCTCGACCCAAGAAGTCATCGCCGACATGCGCAGCCAGATCCAGCAGCACATCCCCGGCGTGCTGGTGGAATTCGTCCAGATCCTGCAGGACATGATCGGCGACATGGAAGGCTCGCCGGAGCCGGTGGAGATCAAACTCTTCGGCAGCAGCATGCCCCTGCTGGAAAAGGCCGCCGATGAGATCGGTCCAAAGATCCAGAAGATTCCGGGCATCGTGGACTTCAAGGCGATTCAGAAGGGCAATCCGGAAATCGTTTTCCACGTGGAATCCATCCTGGCCGGGCGCGTGGGCCTGACGGTGGACCAGGTCTCACAACAGGTCAGCGCCGGGCTGCTCGGGCTGACCCAAACGCAATTTCGTGAAGCCGATCGCACCATCGGCATCCGCGTGCGATTCCCAGACTCTTTCCGCGGGAACTACGCCAGCATCCGTCAGTTCCCGATTGTGACATCGGCCAAGCAGATCGTGCCGCTCTCTTCGGTGGCCCGGGT
Organism: Terriglobia bacterium; assembly: GCA_041493955.1. Lineage (GTDB taxonomy): Bacteria > Acidobacteriota > Terriglobia > Acidiferrales > UBA7541 > QHYU01. The sequence continues at coordinate 2,214 of JBGPZW010000045.1, read as the reverse complement.
GGAGGAGGTGCGCAGCGCCAATCAGCTCAGCCGCGAAAACCAGCGGCTGATGGTGGCCCTGACTGCACGCCTGGAAGGGCGCGACCTGGGCAGCGCGATTCGCGACGTCCAGCGCGTGATGCACGAAGTGCGTCTGCCGGTCGGCTGCACCTACGAAATCGGCGGGCAGTACGAAAGCCAGCAGAGTTCCTTCCGCGACCTGCTCTCCGTGCTCGGCCTGGCGATGGCCGCGGTGTTCACCGTGTTGGTCATCCAATTCCGTGCCTTTCGGCCCGCTCTGATCATCCTCTCGGCCGCGCCGCTTTCGCTGGTCGGCGTGTTCATCATGCTGATGCTGACCGGCACGCCGTTAAACGTCTCCTCGTTCATGGGCATCATCCTGATGATCGGGCTGGTGGTGAAAAACGGCATCATCCTGTTCGATTACGTGGACAAGCTTTATAAGGAGCAACAGTTGCCCCTGCACGAGGCCTTAGTGGCGGCGGGAAGAATCCGCGTGCGTCCCATCCTGATGACCACGCTGGCGACGCTGTTTGGACTCTTGCCGCTGGCGTTGGGGCTGGGGGCCGGCGCCGAGCTGCAGAAGCCGCTGGCGCTGGCGGTGATCGGCGGGCTGTCGCTTTCGACCTTTGTCACCCTGCTGGTCATGCCCGTGCTCTACTCGCTTCTGGGGCGCCGCAGCGTTTGAGAGAGCAGGCTGCCGCTTCAGGGCTTTTTCTTGGCCGCAAACGTCCCGTTCGGCTGGTAGAACACCGCGCCGGTCACCACTCCGGTAGCATCCAGATTGAATTCAATGCTAAAGCCGCTGAGGCCCTTGAGGTCGAAGAGCGTGTCCCTCTTCGGGAGCAGCTCATACTCGCGCTGCCCGGCCATGGTCAGGATCAGCGTTTTCTCGCCTCGCAGAGTGACCGCCGCGAGGTTCGGACCCACCTCATACTGACCGACGAATTTTTCGAGGAACGCGCGTTCGGTCATCCGCCGCTCAGGCAAGCGCGTGAAGACAATCGCTTTCACCGCGGGCTCCATGGGGATGGCGAGGCTGCCGATATCTCCCGCATCGCTGGTGAGGAAGTTGACCCTCGTTTTCTCGATGGGGTTCAAGGGATCGGGCGGAGTTTCGAAAGTGTCATAGTGGAAGTGCCTCAGCACGGATGAGAGCCGGTTGTAGGTGAGCGTCAACTCATCCTTCTCCATTCCGATCCGAACGATTCCGTAGCCGGGGTGCTCGTAGTCGCCCACATATTCCTTCAGATCGTGCGTAGGATGCGTGCCTTTCCTCTGGGTCGTGAAGCCCTTCTGTTTGGCCTCGGCCTCCGACTGGTCGCTCTTGTGCATGTCTTCCAGGAGACGCTGGTTCCAGGGAACCTGGTCGAGGCCCAGCAGACGATCATAGACGTTGTAGGCGATGATGTTGTTCAGGCTGTTGCGGTCGGAGCTCAGATTGGTCAGCACAACTACGCCGAGGTTGTCCTGCGGCAGGAAGCTCAGCAAAGCGGTGAAGCCGTCGATCGCGCCCCCGTGGGAAACCATCTTGTGCCCTCGGTAGCTGGTGATGGCAAAGGCCATGCCGTAGCTAACATGCCCGAGCTCGGTATAGCGCAGCGTGCCGGGGATGACTATCTGCGGCGTGGCCATCTGCGTCACGTTGCTCTCCGAGAGCACCTGCGTTTCGTCGTGCTTGCCCTTGTTGAGATACATCAGCAGATACTGGGCCATGTCCTCGGCGGTGGAGTTGATCGAGCCCACCGGGCCGATGGCGTCGATCACCCGGAAGGGCACCTGCTTCACTTCTTCGCTGCTGCCCTCCCGGGCGACCTTGTAGGGAAGCGCGAAGTCGGGAGACTTCTGAGAATCGGCGACGGCGAAATTGCTGCTCCGCATCCCGAGCGGAGCAAGAATCCGTTGCCGCACCAGCTCTTCCCACGGCATGCCGGAGACGTGGCTGGCCAGGTACCCGGCGGTCACGAACATCAGGTTGTTGTACTGGTAGGTGCTGCGGAAATCTTTGCTGAGTTCCAGGTAGCGTAACCGCTCGACCATCTGCGCGCGGGTCAGTTCGGAGTTGTACCAGAGGGCGTCGTGCCGCGGCAGGCCCGAGCGGTGCGTCACCATGTCGCGCGGGGTCATGTGCCCGCTGGCAACCTCGTCGTACATGGTGAAGCTCGGCATGTACTCGCGCACCGGCTTGTCCCAGTCGAGCTTGCCTTCGTCCAC
>JBGPZW010000110.1:0-11763 GCA_041493955.1 Terriglobia bacterium | reverse complement strand
GCGCGCGGCGCATCCTGCCAGGTGAAATACGGCGCCGCTGTCGTCATCCAATCGAGGAAGGCAAGCTTGCTGGTGTCGCCGTCAAACCGCGTGATCGCGCCCGAGGTCTCCGCGTCCACGTAGAGCCCGAATTGCGGCGGCAGCGCGGCCTCCCGCGGGCTTACCAACGACAGCCCGGGTGCCTCGCGGATGGCGGGGCTCGCGACCACGTCCACGCGGCCGAGCGGGCTCGAACGCCGGGCCACCACGCGCGCCTCGGGTAGGTTCAGCGCGTAGCTCAGCCCTTTGTACTGTGACAGGCGCACGGCCGGCGGGTGATCGGCCCACAGAAGCGTCAGACCCGCCATCGCCGCCACTCCCGCAACCACAAGCCACCGGCCGCGCCGCCCCAGCGGTGCCAGATCGACCAAGGCCAGCAGCGCCGCACCCTGCGCCAGGCCGCTCACCGCGAGCAGCGCGGGTTCCACCGGTGCGACCTCCAGCAGTGCCACCGCCAGCGCCGCCCCCGCTCCCGAGCCCGCGAGGTTATAGGCGTAGAGCTGGGGGCACTCTTCCGGTTCGCGGATCAGCGCCAAGCCTATGGCCGTGGCCGCGGCGAAGAACGGCACAAACAGCACCAGGTAGTAGCACCCCAGATAGAGCCACTGCCGCCGGTCCCAGACGATCAGGTAGGGGTCAAAAGGAATCTTCTGCGAGAGAGCGAACGAAACCGGCAGGGCCAGCGCGAACAGTGTGGCAAACAGTGCGAACCAGCCCCCGCCGCCGTGCGGGACCCTTTCCGCGCCGGGAGTCGTCCTGCGCCGATCGAGCGCGGCCAGTAGCGTGCCGCTCGCCCCGAAGCCGAGCATCGCGATCGAAATCACCATGTAGGCGAAGTGGTGCCACTGTCCGATCGAAAACGCGCGCACAAGCAGCACCTGGTAGGCCAGCACGGCCGCCGAAACCAGCAGCAGAGATGCTTCGCGTCGTTTCATTTCAGCCGAGGAGTGGGCTCACTTCTTCTTCGCACCGCCGACGAGCGGCACAAAGGCCACGGGCATCAGGCTGCGCACCTGGATGTCGCGCGGGCCTTTGCTGCCCTTGGTGACCAGCACGAGCGTCTGCACCTGGAAGGGGTTACCGACGGGGATCACCATCCGCCCGCCTGCTTTGAGCTGCTCGACCAGCGGCGGCGGGATGTGGTTGGCCGCGGCGGTCACCACGATGCAGTCGAACGGTGCCTTCTCCGGCCAGCCGTAGTAGCCGTCGCCGACGCGCACCTCGACGTTTTTGTAACCGAGCGCCGCCAGGCGTTTCCGCGCAGCCGTTCCCAACGGCTCGATAATCTCAATCGTGTACACCTCGGCCACCAGCGGCGAAAGCACGGCCGCCTGGTAGCCCGAGCCCGTGCCGATCTCCAACGTACGCTGCTCTTTCTTCGGCTCGAGCAGCTCGGTCATTTTAGCCACGATGTAGGGTTGCGAGATGGTCTGGCCGTAGCCGATGGGCAGCGGGCGGTCCTCGTAGGCGTTGGGCACCTGCTCCTGCGGCACGAAGCGGTGCCGCGGCGTCTGCCGCATGGCCTTGAGCACACGAGCGTCGCGCACCGCGTCGGAGCTGGTCCAGCGCAGCGAGGTGATCTGGGTCCGCACCATCTCCTCGCGCCGCTTGCGGAAGGTTTCCTCGTCGGCTTGCGCGAAGAGAAGGGCTGCAGCAGCCAGCAAAAAACATACAGGGACAACGACGCGGGAGGAGCTTTTCTTTCTGATGCTTGACCCGGGTCCGCGCATAGGCGCTGGCCGTGGCGGGTTCATTTGCTTTTTCCCCAGCGGCAGTGTATTCGGTGGCGCGGCTCCCGAAGATCATTATACCGGTCGCGAGTTGGCCGTGCGAACCCAACAGGAGAGTTTATGCCGCGCTACGTTTCGTTGCACACGCTGGCCTGCCTGACCCGGCAGGGCGCCGAAGAACTGGTGGGGCGGCTCGCCGCAGCCACCGGGGTCGCCGCGCGGCGCGTGCAGGTCAACATGCTTGAAGGTAAGATGCTGGTGGAATTCGACGCCGCCGACCGCGAAACACTCGAGTTCTGGCTGAAAACGCACGGCTTCCATTACGATTGGCTCCTGCGGGTGGAGTTTGAGAGCGAGGGCGGCCCGCTGCATCCGGTCTAGGTGCCGTCGGCGCGGCGCAGGCGCGGATTTTTTGCTGCATCGCCGGGCTTGCGCCGGCTATCCAATACTGGTAAGTTTCGGGTGTTTCCCCGCGAGACATCCCGAAATCCGAGTTCACCGACCGAGATTCAAAGGGGGGAGCTACCATGGCAGACTACGCGCATCCGGAAGTATTGGTGACCACCCAATGGGTGGCCGAGCATCTCAACGATCCGAAGATCCGCATCCTCGAAGTGGATGTGGACACCTCGGCCTACGACCAGGGGCACGTTCCCGGCGCCATCGGCTGGAACTGGCAGACGCAGTTGCAGGACCCGGTGCGCCGCGATCTGGTGGACCGCCGCGCCTTTGAGGAACTGGCGAGCCGCGCCGGCATCACGCCCGACACCACCATCGTCGTTTACGGCGACAACAACAACTGGTTCGCTGCCTGGGGCTTCTGGCAGTTGAAGTACTATGGCCACACCGACGTCCGCATCATGAACGGCGGGCGCAAGAAGTGGCTCGAGGAGAGGCGCCCGCTTTCCACCGAAACGCCCCGCCCGCAGCCCGCCACCTACCGCACCAAAGATCCCGACCACGCCATCCGCGCGCGCCGCGACGCCATCTTCGATGTGCTCGACCGGCGCTCCCCGGCGCAACTGGTGGACGTGCGCTCAGTCGACGAGTTCACCGGCAAGGTCATCGCCCCGCCGGGCATGACCGAGACGGCGCAACGCGGCGGGCACATCCCCGGTGCGGTGAGCGTGCCGTGGTCTCAGGCGGTCAACGAGGATGGCACGTTCAAATCCGCCGACGCGCTCAAGCAGCTCTACGTCGGCAAGGGCGTCACCGGCGAGCACGAGGTGATCGCTTACTGCCGCATCGGCGAGCGCAGCTCGCACACTTGGTTTGTGCTGAAGTACCTGCTGGGCTACACCAAGGTGCGCAACTACGACGGCTCCTGGACAGAATGGGGCAACCTGGTTGGCGCGCCCATCGAGAGGGAAATCGCCGCGGCTGCGCGCTAGCGCGGCCCTTTCCAGTGCAAGGTTTCTAGCGGAGTTCGCCGGGCGGGATGCCGTCCCGGCGCGCCTCCTCTTCGAGGGCGTCGATTCTGGCCTGGACCTGGCCCTTGCGCTTTTCGTACTGTTGGATATTGTTCTCGGGGGAGATGCTGTAGGCACGCCGCGTGAGATCCACGCCGCCGGTCGCCCCCGTGCCGTCCTTCCGGAAGTCGCGCATGCGCTTGATCTCAGTGTCCAGCCGCTCGATTTCCGCGCGCAACGGCGCGAGCTGCTTGCGGTACCAGTCGGCGTTCCGGCCTTGCCCGGGCCCCGCGGGCCTGCCTTCCGATGGCGCGGCTCCCTCCGTTGCCCCAGCCGACTCGTCGCCGACCACGGAAACTCCGGACTTGCCGCTCAAATCCTGAAGGCTGTCGTTCGTCCAGACTCTTTTCTGCTTCTTGGGTTCCGTCTTTGCTTTTGTGGGCGCTATCGGTTGCGCCACGGGTTGCGGGGGCGGCGTTTGCTGCCCGGCGAGTCGCGCGGCGACTGCAAGGATCGTTGCCACGGTGATTACCAGGCAGAGGACCAGGGATTTCAATTGCGAGGGGCACGGGCGGGCCATGGAACCTCCAGTGGAGATTCCAGTGTAAGTCGGAGTGAGTTGACCGGCGGCGCCGGATACACGCACGGTGCTCAATCCACTACGGAGGATTTCTCGAGCTTTGCGGGGCGGTCCAGATTGGTGCCGCAGCTAACGCAACGCGCCCGGCGGGATGACGTTGCGCCGGGCCTGCTCCCCCAGAGCGTCAATCTTGCCGAGCGCCTCGCGGCTGCGTCCGTTCAGGATCTCGAGCCCGCTCTCCGGAGTGATGCCGGTGTTTTCCTTCACCAGGTTGATCCCGGCCTCCCAGTGCCGGGCGTTTCTGACTTCCCGGTGCACCAGCCGGATTTCGGCGTCAGAAGTTTCTATCGTCGCGCGAAACGCCGTGAGTTGCTCGGTGTACCAGTCCGGATCCTGAGCCCGCACGGGATGCGGAACGCCCGCCACGCTCGGCTCGGCAACCTCCGGTCCGCCAGTTGGCGTCGCAGCCGGGGTTTCCGGGCCAATAAGCGAAATGAGCCCTTTCGCGCGCAGTGCCTCAACGTCTTCGCTCGTCCAGACTCGCTTGGGTATCGTGGGCCGCGCGGCCGGCTCAGCGGCGCTCAGAACGGCGGGAACACTCATCGAAAGCAAGACCAACAGGGGCAAGGCAAGGCGGTTCATTGAGCCTCCTTGCGGGGAGAGCCCAGTATACTCCCGCGGCGCGCGGAAGGCTCGTGGTTAAGGGTCGGAGGAGCCACCGGAGCCCAGCTCATGGCGGATGGCCACCAGGGCGTCGGCGGGCGGGCCGACGCGGCGATAGCGGCTGGCCTCGGTCACTTCGTGCACCTCAAGGCCGAACACGAACCTGCGGCCCGCGAAGTTGTACTCGTAGCGCGTGGGCAGCCAGACGCCCGGTGCTACTTCGGCCTGTTCCATCACGAAGCGCCCGCCGCGATACACCTTGCCGAACACGCCACCGCCGAACGAGATGTCGCGGATCACTTCGGCCTCCACGCGGACCAGTTGCGCGGCGGCTTCATCCAGCCAGATGGTGGCGCGGACGTTGCTGAAAAGCTTCGTGTTGCTCGAGGTGGGCCGGAAAGCCGGGTTGGACTCCAGGCCGAGCTTGGCCAGGCGGCGGCCGTTGCGTGTCTCGCGGCCCAGCCAGGTGAAGCGGAAGGCCTGGGCTACCGCGTCCACCATCTCTGTGTGCTCCCGCGAGCGCTTCGCGCCTTTCTCCACGGCGCGCTTCTGCCGCAACTCGTTCGGGCGCAGCGCTGAGACCAGCGCCTGCTCCACATCGCGCAACTGCCGGCGGTAGAGCTCTGCGTCCACCGGCCGGCCGTTTTCCTCCACCTGTACGCGGACCACGCCGGTGCCGGTGGGCACGACCCGGAAGGTCCTGTCTTCGGTCGGCGCGGTGTCGTGAGCGGTTTTGCGCACCAAGCGGCGCTCGGTGCGTTCGTATTCAGTCAGCGCCGCGTCGTCGCGGTGCTGGCTGGAGATGGTCCGCGCCACCAGCGCGCGAATCTCCTCGTTTGAGGGAGCGCGCTCCGCAGCCCCGCCGCCCTGAGCGGCACCGCTGGCTGCAGCCCAGAGAACGAGCAGCGCGCCAATCAACGCCAAGGGCAATACCCCAGTGGATTTCCCGCGCTTCATACGGGTCTGTGCGGCCGAACGGGACAGTCTCGCCGGCCGCCTCTGGTGTGATTCGCGCCGAGCAGTCCCGGTTGCACAGAAATTGTACACGCGAACGCTGGTGGGGGCTGCTTCTCGCGAGCCGCTATTGCTTGGGTTTTTCCTTCTGTTGCTGCTGCGCTTGGCGCGCGGCGGTCCACGGCGGCACCACGCCGTTGACCCGCGCGTAGGCGATAGCCAGCCCGAAGTGCTCGTGCTGGTGCGTGCCGAGGATGTAGAGGACGTTCTGCACTGTGGTCTGCTGCCCGAAGAGCTTGGCGGGCTTGCCCAGGTCGGCGTCGGAGGTTTTCAACGCGGCCTGGCGCACGTGCTCGAACGACTGCTTCAGGATCTCCACCACCTTGGCCTTCTCAGTCGTTGACTTCATCAGGCCGCGCGTTTCGATCCCGGCTGGCGGCGCGAACCCGATGGCCTGCGCAAAGCCGAAGTTGCCGCCGGCGAGATGCAGATAGATTTCGCTGACCGAGTACACGCCTTCGCCCGGCCGCCAGGTGTACTTCTCTGCCGGCATGGCCTCTGCCAGGCTGACGGCCTTCTTGGCCATGTCATCCCAATCCTCCAGGAAGTCGGCGCGGAAACCCGCCTTCGGCGCGGCCGGGGCCGCGGCAGGCGCCGGGGCTGTGCTCTGGGCTGATGCGGGCGAGGCGCCGGCGAGCAACAGGATCACAGACAAGGCAGCAAGCAAAACGCTCCATCGGGATAGTTTCATCGTTGTCCTCAAGTCCGCCGGCACTCGGATGCGGTCCGGCGCGTCTAATGGATTATCCCGGCGCGGAGCTCTGGGACCGGCTCTGGTGCGGGATTCAAGCGCGGAGTTACCTTACCCCAAACGCGCTTGGTGCACAACCGGCTGGGTCGGCGCCCGCGGGGGAACGAAACACCGGGGGCGGCCCGGTCGTACTACACTATAGATAGGGAACGGGGTGGGTTAATGCTGGAAGGCACCAAATCGGCCACGATAGCCCTGGGCGAAACATTGCGCCTGGCCCTGGACACACTGCGCGCGCACAAGCTGCGCAGCTTCCTCACCCTGCTCGGAGTCATCCTCGCGGTCACCACGCTGGTGGCGGTGATGTCGGTCGTCGAGGGTTTGAACGGCTACATCTCCGACAAGGTGGCCAATCTGGGGGCCAACGTCTTCGTCGTGGACCGCTTCGGCATCATCACCAGCTGGGAGGAATGGAACAAGGCCCAGCGCCGCCCGGTGATCACCGTCGAGGAGTATGAAGGCCTGGCCGAAGAGATGCAGATGGCCCAGCAGGTCGCCGCGATCGAGGCCACCTTCACCGACATTCGCTACGGTAGCGACCTGATGGAAGACGTGAACCTGGTCGGCGTCACGCCCAACTACGCCGAGGTGCGCAGCGTCACCGTCTCCAGCGGCCGGTTCTTTAACGACGCCGACGAGCGGCATCGCTCCCCGGTCTGCTTCATCGGCGCCGACGTGGCCCAGCGCTTCTTCCCGAGCGTGGATCCCATCGGCAAGTCCATCCGCGCCGGCTCGCAGACCTTTGAGGTGGTGGGTGTGGCCAACGCAATCGGCAGCGTCTTCGGCCAGCCGCGCGACAATTTCGTCCTCATCCCCTTCGGCACCTACCTGAAGACCTACCATACCCAGCGCAGTTCGATCACTCTGTTCGTCCAGGCGCGCCACGCCGAGCTGATGGAAGCGGCGCAGGACGAGGCGCGGCAACAGCTCCGCGCCCGGCGCCACTTGCGCTGGGAGGCGCCCGACAACTTCGGCATCGTGGGCTCGGCTTCCATCACGGGCCTGTGGGAGAAGCTCACCGGCAACATCTTCCAGTTGGCCGTGGGGCTGACCTCGGTCTTCTTGGTGGTGGGCGGGATCGTGATCATGAACATCATGCTGGCCAGCGTGACCGAGCGCACCCGCGAAATCGGCATCCGCCGCTCGCTTGGCGCGCGCCGCCGGCACATCATCGCGCAATTCCTGGTGGAGTCGGCGGTGCTGGCCGCCGCTGGTGGCCTCATCGGCATCCTGCTGGCGCTGGGGATTGGGGCGTTGGTGCGCGCCGTCACGCCGATGCCCATCGCCACGCCGCTGAGCGCCGTCCTCACCGCGCTCACTCTTTCCACGGGCGTCGGGCTATTCTTCGGCATCTATCCGGCGGTGCGGGCCGCGCGGCTCGATCCCATCGAAGCCCTGCGCGCCGAGGTTTAACGGGAGAAACGTCATGGCCCAGGCACACCGCGAACACATGGTCCAGGCGCTCGACACCATCCGCGCGCACAAGCTGCGCAGCCTGCTCACCGTGCTCGGCGTGGTCATGGGCGTGGGCGTGATCATGCTGGTGGCCGCGCTGGTGGCAGGCTTCGACCAGAACGTGACCGAGAGCATCACCGGCTACGGCGCCGACACCGCCTTCATCAGCCGCTTCGATCAAGGACCGCACATCGGCCGTCGGCCGAAGGAAGAGCGCCTGCGCAAGCCCCTGACCGTGGAGGACGGCGAAGCCCTCGCCGACGCCTGCCCCGCGGTGAAAAACGTCGCCGTGTGGATTGCTCACTGGGAAGAGGTGCACAAGGTTCGCTACCGCGACAACGAGGTCAGCGCGATTGATTTCCGTGGCGCCTTCCCCTCCTTCGCGCTGGTCTATGCCAACGCCACGCTGCGGGAGGGTCGCTTTTTCACCGAAGCGGAAAATCTCCACCGCGAAAAAGTGGTCGTGCTCGGCCAAAACGTGGCCTCCTCGCTGTTTCCCGCTCTTCAGCCGGTGGACAAGGAAATCCTGATTGACGGCTCGTCCTATCGGGTCATCGGCGTGATCGAAAAGCCCAAGGGAGGCGTGGGCATGGACGACGAGGACCGCCGCGTGCTGATCCCCTACTACACCTTCCGCAAGATCTACCCCGCGGCGTACGAGCATTCCATCCGCATCCAGGCGCGCTCCGGCCAGCTGGATCAGGCGGTGGACCAGGCTCGCGAGGTCCTGCGCCGGCGGCGAAACGTCGGCTACGACCAGCGCGACAACTTCTCCATCGAGACCTCGCAGCAGGCCATCGAGCAGTTTCACCAGATTGTCGGCATGGTAGCGCTGGCTATGATCGTGCTTTCTTCGATCGGTCTGCTGATCGGCGGCGTGGGCGTGATGAACATCATGCTGGTCAGCGTCACCGAGCGCACCCGCGAGATCGGCGTGCGCAAGGCCATCGGTGCGCGCCGCAGCGACATCACCTGGCAGTTCCTGCTCGAGGCCATGACGCTCACGGGCCTGGGCGGCCTGCTCGGCATCCTGCTCACCGGCGGCCTGGTCGTGCTCATCCGCCGGACCACGGAGATGCCCGCCGCCGTGCCCATCTGGTCGATCTTCGCTGGCTTGGCGGTTTCGGTCAGCATCGGGCTGATCTTCGGCGTCTGGCCGGCGGTGAAAGCCGCGCACCTTGACCCGGTCGAAGCCCTCCGCTACGAATAAAAGCCGCTGCGCTCAGTTGTGGTGTGAGAATCTCTCGCGGACCCTGCGATCAGGGCGTCGAGGCTTGCGCGACGGGATGCGGCTGCTGCACCCGGAAAATCGGGCTGGTGGCATGCTGCTGGGGGAAATCTTCGATGTAGTTTTTCAGGTGTGGCAGCCAGAAGCGGTGATAGTGATACGACTTCATCTCTGCGATCGCCGCGGCCGGCGTCCAGTTGTCATGCGCGATGCGGTAGACCGCCACCATCACCCCGGTGCGGTCTGATCCGCGGTGGCAGTGCACAAAGATTTTCTTCTCCGGATTGGCGCGCACCACTTCCAGGAATTCAGCCACCTGCCGGTTGGTGGGATTGTTCCAGGCGGTCCAGGGGATGCTGACGTAACGCAGGCCCAACGCCTCGACCACGCGCCGCTCGACGGCAATCTCGTCGGGCTCGTTGAGGAAATTCACCACAATCTCCGCGCCGGATTTTTTGAGCGCCTGGAAACCTTCTTCCTTCGGCCGGCCGCCGCGAAAGAGCGTCGCGGAGACGCGCCCGAAATTCGGCACGCCGACCGGCGTATTCGGGTCGGAGTTCGACACCTCTTGCGGCGCGGCGTAGTGGACGCTCGCGGCCGTCAGCAGCAGCGCCGCTAGCAGCGGAACCCCTGCGAGCACGTAAATGCGATGTCGCCAGGTTCTCATCTCCCTCCATCCAGGAACACTGCTTCTATGCTAGGTGCCGAGCCGGGTTCGGTCAATCCGACTCTTGCGGCGATGTGTCGCAAGGACCGAGGAGCGTCGTTTTGCTCGCGGTCGCGCGGACATCGGCTGTTTGGATGCGTCCTTGTGACCATCGCCATGCCTGGATCGCGATTGTGGTCAGCGGGAACAGTACCACTAGGGGTAGACGCTTTCGACACCACACACCAAACATTTTGTGTTTTCCTCTGCGCTTTTTTCTTGACATCTTTTTCCCGCGCCGTATACTCGCCGTCCAGATTCGGCGGAACGTGGTTCAGCCTTTTCGCGGATCAGCCCAGCTAGGAACCACGCAACCTGCCCGGGTTTAACCGAGACATCGAGGGGATTCCCTTCCGCTCCCTGGCGCCGGCCAGTCCAGCCATTCCGGCGCAGTGAGAGGTGATTTCCAGTCCCGGATGGCGGGCGAAATCGCCGGGGGAGTATTTTCCGCTTTTTTGTCTTGGACCCGGCCGGGGCTTCTCCGGATTAGCCACGTCTGCTTTGGAGAATCAGGCGCGGCGGCCCCCAGGCACGCACTTGGGGGTAAAATAGAGAGGTTCCCCTTGTCCCGGGGAGCCCTCCTGCGCGGAGGCGGAAATGTCTCAGGCCAAGATGGCTCTGAACGAGATGCTTGTGGCTGGAAAAACCCAAATCCCGGCCCCAACCTCCGGCAAAACCGGGCTGGAGTTCCCGCGCTTTTTTACCGACGGCAAGCTCTCTCCGTTCGACACGGTGGAGTGGGAGCGCCGCACCGCACTGATCGGCAATGAAAAGGGCCAGACGATCTTCCGCCAGGAAAACGTCGAGGTGCCCAAGTCCTGGTCGCAGACCGCCACCAATATCGTGGCTTCGAAATATTTCCACGGCAAGATAGATACCCCGGACCGGGAAACCTCGGTCCGGCAACTCATCAGCCGCGTGGTGAACACCATCGTCGGTTGGGGCGAGAAGGGCGCCTATTTCGCCTCCCTCGCCTCCCGCGACACCTTCCGCGACGAGCTCACCCACCTGCTGGTCGAGCAGAAGATGAGTTTCAACTCCCCGGTCTGGTTCAACCTCGGCGTGCAGCCCAAGCCGCAGTGCTCGGCCTGCTTCATCAACTCGGTCCAGGACGACATGGAATCCATCATGACCCTGGCCAGGACCGAGGGCATGCTCTTCAAGTGGGGCTCGGGCACGGGCACGAATTTTTCCGCCCTGCGCGGCAGCCGCGAAACGCTTTCCGGCGGCGGCATCGCCTCCGGCCCGGTCAGCTTCATGAAGGGTTTCGACGCCTTTGCCGGCGTGATCAAGAGCGGCGGCAAGACGCGCCGCGCCGCCAAGATGGTGATCCTCAACGTGGACCACCCGGACATCATCGAGTTCATCGATTGCAAGACGAAAGAGGAGCGCAAGGCGCAGGTGCTGATCGAGCAGGGCTACGACCCGGCCATCGACGGCGAAGCCTATACCTCGATCTTTTTCCAGAACGCCAATCATTCCGTGCGCGTCACCGACGAATTCATGCAGGCCGCCGAAGAAGACCGCGACTGGTGGACCCACAACGTCACCGACGGCTCTCCGGCCGAGAAGTACCGCGCCTGCGACCTGCTCCACCGCATGGCCGAATCCGCCTGGCAGTGCGGTGACCCCGGCATGCAGTACGACTCCACGGTCAACCGCTGGCACACCTGCAAGAACACGGCGCGCATCAACGCTTCGAATCCGTGCTCCGAGTACATGTTCCTTGACGACACGGCCTGCAACCTGGCCTCGCTTAACCTGATGAAGTTCCTCGGCCCCAACGGCCAGTTCGACATCGAGGCCTACCGCCACGCCGTGGACCTCACCATCACCGCGCAGGAAATCCTGGTGGACAACGCCAGCTACCCGACCGAAAGGATCACGCGGAACTCGCACGATTTCCGCCCGCTTGGCCTGGGCTACGCCAATCTCGGCGCGCTGCTGATGGCCATGGCGCTGCCCTATGATTCGGACGGCGGCCGCGACATGTGCGGCGCGCTCACCGCGCTGATGTGCGGCGAGGCCTACGCGCAGTCGGCGCGCATGGCCGAGCGCCTGGGGTCGTTCCCGGGCTTTGCCGTCAACCGCGAGCCGATGCTCGACGTCATCCGCATGCACCGCGACGCCCTGCGGCCCATCAAGCCCGAAAACGTGCAGCCCATGCTGCTGCGCGCCAGCCAGGAAG
>JBGPZW010000183.1:0-6087 GCA_041493955.1 Terriglobia bacterium | reverse complement strand
TCAACGACGGGCTATTGCGATTGCATCCACGGCTGCTACGAGCTGGCCAGCCTGCGGGATGAGGATACCGGCAAGGGATACTGCCCGCGCTGCGCGAAGGAGCACCTGGAGATGAACCAGGGCATTGGATCGCCACAGCCCGCGCCATCCAAGTTGACCGCAAACGAAGGTCCTACTCCGGCAACTCCACACATCCCCGAACCGGCCGACCCGCCTGGCCGCCTGCGCTAGTCAGACGAACTCTTTGCGCGCGGAGCGAATTCTGAGGATAGACGTATCGTCGCGCATCCAAACCAGATGCGCGTCCCCTCTTCCTATGAACCCGCTTTGTCCTCGCGGTGTCCCGGGAAAGGCCATCTGAAGGCCACCAGCACTCCCGAAAATCATTGGGACAGGCTGCGCCGCCGCGCGGCCATCCCGCGTCTTATCCGCTCAAACTGTGCTCGGACAATCTCAAGACTGCCCCATTGCCAGTGCCTTGAGCGCCCTTGTGATCTGCGCGGTTTCGTCGTCGGTCAGGCAAGGATACAGTTCGAGGAGCAGCAGGTGTTCGGCCAGCCAGCGCAGGTCAGCGCAATCCTGACCAGCTGCCAATTCCTGATAGGCGGGCCAGCAACGTCGCAGCGTGACCCCGTCGCGCGCTGCTCTCTCGATCCACTTCTCTGCTCTGTCTGTTGGGCAGACGATCAAGAGGAACGAAGCCGCGTCACCTGGGTCCGCCTGCGAGCGCAGCACAATCTGGCGCGCATCGTCGAGTGATTGCGTGAGCCGGCGTAGGATTTGTTGGCGTCGCGCGATTTCCTCCTCCAGGCTGGCGAGCAGCCGCTGGGCGCGTCGCGCGGCAAACCCCGGCAGCGCCGCGTCGAAGCGCCCCGCATCGTAGAAATTCCCTGCCCCGCGCCCGCTCAACCCCTCGAGCCACCGGCCAGCGTGTTCGGCGATGCGGCTCTGTGCGGGACGATTGGCGGCAAAGTCAGCCCGGCGCAGAAGGCCGTAGCGGAACGAATGCAGCGGGAACATGCGAAGGTATTGCTCCCGCAGCGCGCGCAGCCTCACCGGCAGTTCGGGCCGGCCCGCTGCCACGAGCCCGCCGCCATAGCACCAGTTGCTCTTCGTGAAAGAGAAGACCGCGGTGTCGCCAGAGGTCCCGGCTCTGCGCCCGTTGCCCGACGCTCCCAGCGCCAGCGCGCAATCCTCCACCAGATGCACGCCCCGGGCGCGGCAGATCGCGGCAAGCTGCGCGATCCCAGGCAACACCCGACCGAAGTAGTGCGCGACGATCGCCGCGCGCGTTGCAGGTGTGAATGTCGCTTCAAAGCTCGCTCGATCCAGGGTCAGGTCGCGCCCGACACGATAGAACACGGGCCGGCCACCCGCGCGCCGCACGGCGTCTAGAATTTGCGTGCAGATGAAGTCTGGCACCAGGACCTCGCCGCCACGCACGCCCGCCGCTTCCAGAGCCAGCCACGCTGCGCTGCGACCAAAACCGGTGGCGACGACTCCAGGCACTCCGAGCCAACGAGCGAATTCGCGTTCGAGCATTTCCACCACGCCGGTCACGCGAGGCATTATACGGGCTCAGCGAAAAAGCCGGGAATTTGTCGGGGCGCCGCTCACTGCTCTTCGCGGCGTATAATCGAGCGACCAACAAGTTGGTGCATCCATGCCCCAGCCGGCCAAATACGAGATCGTGACCGACGGCGCGTGCCCCTTCTGCCAGTGGACTCGCGCGCGGGTCGAACCGTTTGACACCGCCGGGCGCCTGCGCTGGCTGGACTACAACGATCCGGACGTGGCCGGGGCGGCGCCATTCACACGAGATGAGCTGGTGAGCGAGATGCACGTGCGCGCGCCCGATGGAACGTGGTCCTCCGGCTTTGGCGCCTGGCTCGTGGTCCTGCGGGCTCTGCCACTGCTCTCCTGGCTCGGCTGGTTGTTGGAGACGCCGCTATTCCGCGCCGCCGGCCCGAGAATGTATCGCTGGATCGCGCGCAACCGCTATCGCTGGCCCGGTTCGCCGCCGCCGTGCAGTACCGGTTTCTGCGAGCGGCCCGGCAGTCGCACCTAAAAAGCCCTCGCGCGACGCAAGCTCCCCGTGCCGCATCCCATTCCGCGCGGGCAGGCGCGAAGGGCTCGCGACACTGCGAATTCGCAAACCCCTGAGACCGAAACATGGAAACGCGGGAGGAATCCTTCGCGTCCGAGTCCACTGCCGGCGTATAATGCGCGTCGGCAATCTGAAAACATTCGGGGTGCAAAAGTGAGAATGAAACATGTGATTCCTGCGCTGCTGGTTGGGATCGCCTTGCTCGTGGCGTCGCAGGCTCCGGCGCAGCAGGCGGCGGTGGCCAAGACGCACCTGAAGGTGGGCGACGTCGCGCCCGACTTCACCATGCTCAACCAGAGCTGGAAGCCGGTGAAGCTGAGCGAGTATCGCGGGAAGAAGAACGTCATCCTGGCGTTCTACGTGCTGGCTTTCACCGGGGGTTGAACGAAGGAACTCAAGGCGTACCAGGATGGTATCGCCGGCGCCAAGCTGGATATGGCCGAAACTGAAGTCGTCGGCATCAGCATTGATAGCCCCGCGGCGAACGCCGAGTTCGCCAAACAGATCAGCGTCAACTTTCCCCTGCTGAGCGACATGAACCGCAAGGTCAGCAAAGAGTACGGCATCCTGAACGAAGAGATGCAGTTCGCCAACCGCACCACGTTCGTCGTGGACAAGCAGGGCGTGATCCAGTTCATCGAAGACGGTAAGAGTGCCGTGGACCCGACGAACGCCATCACGATGTGCACCGGCCTCAAAAAGAAGGAAACGAAATAGTCTGTTTCCGACAACAGCGGTCGTGTGCGGGATCACCCGCTCCTCTAGTTTTCCGAAGCAGCGAGTGAGCAGCGCACGCAAGCGGCACGCGGCCTTCGATCCCCAATGAGTGCCCCAATGACGGCACCGAGCGGCAAGGCGCAGGAAGCGATTCCGGCGGTGAATCTCCGCGCGCAGTACGCCGCCATCGGCGCGGAAATCCGCGCCGCCATCGAAGATGTCTTGGCCTCGCAGCAGTTCATCCTCGGCCCGCAGCTCGCCGCGCTCGAACCGGAAGTGGCGCAAGTCTGCGGTCGACGCTTCGGCATCGGCGTGGGCTCGGGCACCGACGCGCTGGTGCTCGCGCTGCGCGCCTGCGGGATCGGCCGCGGCGACGAGGTTATCGTTCCCGCGTTCAGCTTCATCGCCACGGCCGGAGCGGTCAGCTTGCTCGGCGCGCGGCCGGTGTTTGTGGAGATCGACGCACGCACCTTCAATCTTGACCCTGCACGAATCGAGTCCTGCATCACTCTGAAGACGCGGGCCATCATTCCCGTGCATCTCTACGGCCTGCCCGCGGAAATGGATGCGATCCTGCAACTGGCCGCGCGGCGCGGCTTGGCGGTGATCGAAGATAACGCGCAGGCCATCGGCGCCAGCTACAGAGGCCGCAGGACCGGCGCGCTGGGCCGACTCGGCTGCCTCAGCTTCTATCCCAGCAAGAACCTGGGCGCCTACGGCGACGCGGGGATGATTGTCACCGAGTCGCAGGAATGGGCCGCGCGCTTGCGGCTGCTCCGCGACCACGGCCAAGCCAGGAAATACGTCAGCGAAGAGCAGGGCTGGAACAGCCGGCTCGACGAAATCCAGGCCGCAGTGCTGCGCGTCAAGTTGCGGCACCTGGAATCCTGGAAAGCCGCGCGGCAGGCCCACGCCGCGGAGTACAACAATTTGCTCGGCCAGATTCCCGGCGTGATCACGCCTGCGGTGCCCGAGGGCTGCGAGCACGTCTATTATCAATACACGATTCGCGTGGCCGAGCGCGACAGCGTGCAGCGCGCGCTGGCCTCTCGCGGCATCGCCACAACGGTCTATTATCCCGTGCCGCTGCACCTGCAGCCGCTCTATGCCGCGCTGGGCTACAAACGCGGCGACCTGCCTGAAGCCGAACGCGCCTCGAATGAAGTGCTCTCGCTGCCGATGTACCCCGAGCTGCGGCCTGAGCAGATTGCCCGCGTCGCGGAGGCTGTCGCTGCGGCGCTAACGAACTGAATCAACAGCACTTAGAAGCAGTCGAGCGCGTCCGCACCGCGAGCAGCGCCAAGTCTCGGGTGAGTGGGACCCCACCCCCCCCTCCCCCCTATTACTTTTGCGTATGTGCTGATTCTGCGAGACTTAGGCTCCGAAAACAGGCTAAGTGCGGATTCTAAAGCATTTGCAGGCGCGTTATTAATAACTGCGCATTTTGAAATGGGTTAGTGGCGGCATCCTTGCGCCCGCAAGGCTCCCCCTCGGTAATCTAAGAGGACTCGTCTGCGCCGACATGTGTCGAACAACCTTTGCAAGGTTGCCAATTGAGCCTGAATAACGCTCAGGATCCCTAACAGGGGTCTAAGAAACTCACCCAGTTGTCATTCCGAGGAGCCGAAGGCGACAAGGAATCTCTCCCAGTGCTTGATTCTGCATCCGGAGGGATTCCTTCCGGCAAGGCCGGAATCCTCGATCGCTTCGCTCGGAATGACAGCGTTGAAAACTCATGCAGCTGCGTGCTAGCCAGTGCGCGGCCAACCTTGCACTCTATTATACCTTGAAGGTCAACCGGTTTTAGCGCGTGAGGGGTTCCCGGGCAAATTCCGATTCCGGCAGCGTTCGCGGAGACTCCAAGCCACGTCTGGATAGCTGCCCCGCGTTTGCAGCAGGACGTAGCCCCACCTTCGCGGCGCGCGGGTGGGCTACCGCCTTCAGACTGCTCCTTTAGCGCGCAATGGAATCGTACGTGGATAACTAGCTAGACTGATCGCACCACCCTAATTGGAGTCGCTACCGGGCCAGTGAGCGTTGGGATAACGTCTTGCGTATCCAGAGAAGAAATGCAACGACGGCCCAAACTAACGCCATCGAGATGAGGAGGCTAAGGGCGGCGAGGAAGAATGCTCTCAGTAGGCCCGGAGTGCCCAAAAAAGTCCGTATGGCGTCCACCCAGGCCCAAATCAGGCCCACGAATAAGACGGCCCAGATCCACTTCGGCCAGTTAGCGGGGTAATAGGGGTCGCTGTCCACTTCCCCTAGCTCCCTGAAGCCGACGAGTCCTTGATACCGAAGACATATCCGGCCATCGCGCCCAAGATACCCATTGCCCCAGTCAGCGACCCGCCATCATGTAGAGCCAGCAGAGAGGCAAATGTGGCAACCAAGACTATTGTAAGAACCCTGAGATTAAATGGGCCAAAGCCCTTCGTCATTCGAGTGAACGCGCCGATCAGGGCCACTGCTCCAAGGGCGGAGATGACCCACACTAGGCGGCTATCCAAGTTCTCCTCCCGCCCTCACAGAAATCTCCTCTGGGCTGGCGCGACCCTACCATAGGGAGTCGTCCCAGTTCAATAAACAGTCCCACGTCTCCTGAACGAGGCGGGTACCCCACGCTCGGGTCGCCGGGATGGAGACGGGCATGAGTAGGCGTCTTAAGTTCTAGCCAACTGGGGGCGGCCAGAGATGCATGGTCAACATCTGGGTGTCGCCGTAGGTAAGCGGCCCCGACCCCAAGTTGAAGTATGTTTGCTCGTTAACCGGCGGGGCTGAAGAGCATGCGCCACGCGCCCAGCAAGTAGGCAACAGAGAGAGCGTATACGAGCTCGGGGCCCGACAGAAATGTTAGAATCGGCGCGCCGATGCCCGACGTTCCCGAACTCGGCATCTATGGCAAAGACGGCCCGAAGCCGCCAATAGACAGCAGGGATATTTGGGGTGTGATCTGTATAGCCTCCGTCTTAGGAACGGGCTTTATCCTCAGCCTGTAGCGAATCCGACGGTCCAGAGAGCTTCTGCGCAGCTTTCGAGTGGGTTGCTTACGTTTTGGGAGTTCTGGCTCTTGTGAGTTTCGCAAAATCCGTAACATAGGACTGGTGGCTCACCCTCTGCACGACCGAGCGGGATGAGCCTGAGAGGAGTTGCGGGTGCCCACCATGGAGTATACTTGCTCGTTAACTGGAGGGCCTGCGAAGGATGCGCCGCCTGCCCTACGCAGCGGAAGCGATTTCCACTTCTGCCGACGGAGACGAGGG
>JBGPZW010000013.1:0-36703 GCA_041493955.1 Terriglobia bacterium | reverse complement strand
GGTCGCACTTGCTTTTGGCCTCGCGCCGTTTCTGCTGGTTGTGGCGAGCGCGATGGCCTACTTGCATTTCGCAGGGAACTGGCAGCTTCGCGCACTCTTCTATGGCGTGGGGCCGGTCGTGGTGGCGCTGATCCTGAAGGCATGTTGGAATTTGGGCAAGAAAACCCTGCGCCGGGACGGTACGGCGTGGATTTTTGCCACCGTCGCGTGCGGCCTCACAATCGTCGTTCAAAGAGAGTTGACCGCGCTGTTCCTCATCGCAGGCGTTTTCGGAAGTTTCATTTTTGGCCGCGAAGCTGCGCCACAAGATGTTTCTCCCAGGCGTCCGCCCAAGGCACCGGCAAAGCAACTCGGCGGCGCAGCCCTCGTGATCGCCGCGCCAGCAGGGCTGGCGACTGGTTTGACCACGAAGCTATTCCTGTTTTTCTTCAAGACTGGCCTACTGGTCTTCGGGAGCGGCCTGGTGATCGTGCCGTTCCTGAAAACCTATGTCGTGGACGAATACCACTGGCTGGGGAATCGCGCGTTTCTCGACTCGGTGGCCGTCGGGATGATCTCCCCTGGCCCCGTCGTGATCACCGCCACGTTTGTCGGCTACTTGGTGGGCGGGCTCAGCGGGGCCCTGGCTGCGACCATTGGTATCTTTATGCCCGCGGTTCTGTTTACCGTGCTGGCCACGCCGCTCCTGCTTCGTTACGCGCACTACCCGCGGCTGCGCGGTTTCATCCGCGGAATCACGGTAACCGTTGTGGGCGTGCTGGTCGGCACCACCTTCCTGGTGGCGCGGTCCGCCATTGGCGACTGGCTGACGGCGGGGCTCGGCGTTTCGAGTCTCGCCGTTCTTTTGGTTTGGAAAAAACTGCCTGAGCCGTTGCTCGTGGCGGGCGGAGCAATCATCGGTCTCGCGGCCTACCGGACGATTCGCCCGGAATGGCTGCTGAGGTAGGCGCCCGAACATGAATTCAACCAAACGACTTCTGCTGATCAGCAACTCGATGCTCTTCTTTCGCCTCAGGGAGTCGAGAAATGAAAATCGAGGGCACCCTTCTACTGAAGCGCCACGAAGTCGCCGAACTGCTGGGGCTCGACGAGTGCATTACCGCGGTCGAGCAGGCTTTCCGGTTGCATGCGCAGGGAAAAACCCCGCCGCCGGGAATTCTGGGCATTGCCGCACGCGACGGAGGTTTCCATATCAAGGCGGCGGGGCTCAAGCTCGGTCGAAACTATTTCGCAGTGAAGACCAACGGGAACTTTTTCCAAAACCGCACGCGGTTCGGCATGCCCAATATCCAGGGGATGATCGTGCTCTGTGACGGGGAGAATGGTTACCCGCTGGCGGTGATGGATTCGATCGAAGTCACCATGGTGCGGACCGGTGCGGCAACTGCCGTGGCTGCGAAATACCTCGCCCGGCCGGAGGCGCGGGTCGCCACCATTTGCGGTTGCGGCAACCAGGGCCGCGTCCAGCTCCGGGCGATCGCAAGAGTGCGGCCCCTCGCGCACGTGTTCGCTTACGACACCGATGATTGCCAGGCGCAGCAATTTGCAGAGGAGCTTTCTGCTGAGTTGCGCGTTCCAGTCGAATCTATCCGTGACCTGAAATCTGCCGTCAGACTGAGCGACATCTGCGTCACGTGCACGCCGTCCCGGCAGCCTTTCTTGTCCCGGGGAGACCTGGCGCCCGGGACATTTCTTGCCGCCGTGGGCGCGGACAGCCCGGAAAAGCAGGAACTCGATCCGGTGCTGCTGGTGGGGAACAAACTTGTGACTGACATTCTGGAGCAGTGCGCGACGATCGGCGAATTGCACCACGCCCTGGACAAAGGCCTGCTAACTCGCGCGGATGTGCATGCGGAGCTCGGTGAAGTGATCTCTGGCGCCAAGCCCGGCCGCACCTGTCCGGAAGAGATCATCATTTTCGACAGTACTGGAACAGCTTTGCAGGACGTGGCTGCGGCGGCGGTGGTCTATGAGAAGGCTGTGAGCATGGGCCGAGGACTGCGAATGAGTTTCGCAGACTGAGCCACAGGAGGCCTTGGCATGGCGGATCCCACGCGGCTGGGCACGTTTGTTGCGGCCACTCTGCTTCTAAACCTATCACCCGGGCCGGACATGATGTACGTCGTGGCGCGCAGCATGGGACAAGGGCGTCGCGCGGGGGTCGTATCGGCGCTGGGAATTGGCGCCGGCTGCCTGGTGCACATCGCTGCAGCCGCGTTCGGAGTCTCTGCGTTGCTGCGGTCCTCGCCGCGCGCTTACGACATCGTGCGCTACGCCGGGGCAGGCTATTTGATTTTCCTAGGACCGCGGCTCCTTCTCCAGCGCCGCGCCGGCAAGACACTTGCCGAGCTGCCCCCGGAGAGTCACACAGCCATTTTCCGCCAGGGCGTGGTCACTAACGTGTTCAACCCGAAGGTGGCGCTCTTCTTCCTGGCCTTTCTTCCCCAGTTTGTGGCGCCGTCGCATGGCGGAGTGGCCTGGCAGATGACCGCGCTAGGGCTGTACTTCGATCTTTCCGGGACGGCCGTGAATCTTGGCTTGGCCTGTCTGGCGGGCGTGGCTGGCAACTTTCTCCGCGGCCGCCGCGGGCGCGAGCTCGCCGAGCGCTTGAGCGGCGCCGTCTTCGTCGCCCTGGGCTTGCGGGTAGGGCTCACCCGAAGCGCATAGTCGTGGCGGGCACCGACGGTCGCGGATAGATTCCGCACTCATCTGCAGACCCCCTCAAAAGTACTTGCCCGCTACCGACGACTCTGCTTCACTTTACTTGCTCCCCCAGGGAAAGGACGCTCGCGCTGAGCGTATGAAGCTTGACCGTCGCGAATTTGTGAAGTATCTGGTGGTTGCTGGCGGCGCCGCGAGTTCAGCGGCACGAGCCCTCGCGAAGTCTGGAAAAGCTTCCTTGAGCCGGGCGGCCCCGGGAGCGCCTGCAATGAGCACAGGCAAGACCTACGACGTGGTCGTCGTCGGCGCCGGAGTTTTTGGCGCGTGGACGGCCTATCACCTTGAGCGCGCGGGGCGAAAGGTCGCGCTGCTCGACGCCTATGGGCCTGCCAACAGCCGCGCGAGTTCCGCTGGTGAATCGCGCATCATTCGCATGGGCTATGGCTCGGATGAAATCTACACGCGCTGGGCTATGCGCTCGCTGCGGCTCTGGCAGGAGTTCTTCGGCCGTGCCGGGCGGCCGCTGTTCCACAAGACCGGCGTGCTGTGGCTGGCCGGCCCCGACGACCGCCAGCCGCGCAGCACGCTCGAGACACTCACGAAGCTCGGCGTGCGCTTTGAGAGGCTGGAGCGCGCGGAACTCGAGAAGCGTTTCCCGCAATTCGCTCTGGGCCCGGTGCGCTGGGGAATTTTCGAGCCGGACAGCGGGGCGCTGATGGCGCGGCGCGCCGTGCAGGCCGTGGTCGAGGATGCTGTCCAGAACGGCGTCGAATACCTCACCGAAGCCGTGGCCACGCCCCGCGGCAAGGGCAAACTCACCTCGGTTACGACAGTGAGCGGCGCAGCGATCAGCGCGGGCAGCTTCGTCTTTGCCTGTGGGCCGTGGCTCGGTAAGGTTTTCCCGGACGTGCTCGGGGGGCGAATTTTCCCTTCGCGGCAGGAGGTTTTCTTCTTCGGCGTGCCCGCGGGCGACCGGCGATTTGCGCCGCCCGCCATGCCCACCTGGATTTATGACGCCGATGAGATGTACGGCCTTCCGGATCTCGAGAATCGCGGCTTCAAGATCGCGCTCGATCGCCACGGCCCGGCGTTCGATCCCGATACCGGTCGTCGCGTGGTGACGGCCGAAGGAGTCGCGGCCATGAGCAAGTATGTGGCTGAACGTTTCCCCCCGTTGAAGGGTGCGCCGGTGGTGGAAACGCGCGTCTGCCAGTACGAAAACACCTCCAATGGCGATTTCCTGATTGACCGGCATCCCGCGTTCGAGAATGTCTGGCTGGTGGGCGGCGGGTCTGGCCACGGATTCAAACACGGCCCGGCGCTCGGGGAGTATGTGGCCGCGCGCATCACCGAAGGCGGAGCAGTCGAAAAACGCTTCGCCCTAGCCACCAAGGCCAAGGTACAAAAGCGCGCAGTGTTTTAAGCCGGCGACAACGGATTTCCCATCGAAAAGAGCAAGCTTGAGGGAAGATATGGTCGGTGCGAGAGGATTTGAACCTCCGACCCCCTGGTCCCGAAGATTGGTCGCACGAAGAATCAACGTCTTACATGGAGCGCGACGGAACGCTATGATTTGCTACAACTGCCGTACCGTCAGACACCTGTGACCGGAGAGCAAGCACACGGTAGCACTCAGTAGGGTTTGGTGGTGGGCACAAAATTGGGCACAGTTCGCGGGCCGAAATGAAAGAAACGGGGAGGACCAATGCACCCGGCAGGGGACAGATTGCTGACCGCAGCGCCGGGCCATCGTTTTGGCCACGCTCCACAACAACGGGCGATGGGATTCATCATTCGTCCTGGCAGCTGCGAAGCTGTTCCAGTAATCGTGTTTCCTTTCCGGTCCTAAGCGGACAGATCCCACGCGCGCTCACGTAGGGCGGGTCTCCAGGGTCAATTGAAAAAAAACGGCGCAGGAAGGTTGGGTAGAGTAGACTGCGTGGGGTAGTTCTGGCAAAGACACCATTTTACTGACAGAGTTTCGCAGATTGTTGGCTCAGATGAAAGATTCTAACCAGCGCCTTCTCCTCGACACGGCTCAGAGAATGGCGAGGCGCTAGGGGGGCAAATCTGCCCAAGCGGCTTTGCGACCGATTGCCCGCTCGGTGTCTCACCTGCTCCGGGCACTGAAGACCTTCAGTGCCATTTCCGTTTCTCCTTTTCAAGATTTAACTACTTTCTGTTGGGCCGGAAATTCGGATCCGCGAGCAAATTCTGGAGGTCAGGAACGAGCTTCAAACGATCTATCGGGTAACCCTTCTGCAGAGCTGCTGTGACGTAGTGCAGGGCTTGGCGGCGATCGCCAAGTTCTTCGTAGGCCTGTCCGACGTCGGCGAGGACGCTGGGATTGTCAGGCGCGAGAGCCAGGGCTGCTTCGATCCGGGTCAGGGCCTTGTCGCGCAGCTTCTTCTGTGCATAAAGGATTCCGAGAGCAGACTGCAGCTGGGGGTTTTGCGCCTGAACCTTGGTGGTTTCTTCCACCAACTTCAGCTCTCGTTCGCGAGCGGCCGCTGACTTGTCATTCTGCTTGAGCCACCCGTATGCGAGGGCTAGGTTGGCCCAAACCTGGAAATTGTTGTCATTGAGTTGAAGCGCCTTCTCGGTCATGGCCGCCGATTCCACGTATTGTTTTTCTCTTAAGTAGAGGTTGCCAAGATTGGCGTACGCGGGGTAACTGGGACTGAGCTCGATGGATTTCTTCAACGCATTCTCGGCATCCGGAACCACCTTCGGATTCCCCATATTGAGGTATGTAGCTCCGATGTTGGAGTAGATCTGGGCATTATCCGGAGTCAGTTCGGCCGCGTGACGATACTGCACCAGGGCATCCTCGTACCGCCCTCGACGGTCGTAGAAAAAGGCTAAAGTGTTGTATCCGTCCCAATAGTCGGGTCGCAGCGCTGCAGCCTTCCTGTGCGTGGTCTCCGCCTCGCCGAGACGGCCTGCGCCTTCATAGGCGTGGGCCATCCCATTCAGCGCGTCCGCGTGGCGCGGGTTAAGCTGGAGAGCATGCTGGTACTCCTGCAAGGCCAGTTCGTGTTTCCCCATATTGTCGTGAATGCGCCCGAGCGTGACGGAAACCGCGGGGAGGCGATCGAACTGCGCGTGGGCGATGCAATCCGCAGCTTGGACGGATAGCCTGTCGGCTCGCTCGGCGAATTCGAGGAGGCTTACGGACAAATCGCCGCGGCTGCCGAAATCGAGCTGGGAATTCTTCGCGACGGCCGGGAGAGGAAGTGTTCTTTCGCCAAGCCTGCGGTGAAGAATGCGTCCCAGGTGCAGGCCCAGTCGGTCGCTTCGTATTCGGCGGACTCTGCCCTGCGCCGTTCCGAAGCGCGGCCTCTTTCGCACGAGGCCGGGCGTCTGTTCTTAATCGCTTACGTCAACGCAAGACTGGGTGTTGCGTCCGAACCGAAGAAGCCCGGGACCGACCACTACGGGCACGAACGCATCCCGGAATGGTTCGACGAGGCGGTGGCCACGCTCTGCGAGTTTCCCGCCTTGCAAAAGACCCGCCGGGAGGCCATGGTGCGTCTGGTTGATAAAAGGATTCCGTTCGCTGAGTTGTTCGCGATGGAGCACCCGGTAGCGCAGGCCCTGAAAGACGTGATTGGCGCTGCGCGTGAACAGCGCAAGTCCGGTGACGTACGCACGGAGATTATCATCGGCGGCGCAAACCTGCTCCCCAGCCCCAATCGCGCGCTCGCCTTCTACGCCGAAAGCCTGACCCTGGCGCAGTTCCTCGCAGACAAGGAAGGTCTCGCGTTCATCGGCCAAATCGCGGCGGGCTTGTTCCGCGGGGAAACGATGACGCAAATTCTGCGCGGCACCAAATCGCTGACTTCGGATCTCCGGGAACTTGAGAAAGCCTGGGTGAAGTGGGTGGGGCAGTAGACCAGGCGAGACGAGAAAGTCGATGCTGCATTCGTCGAGTTTTTTGCGTGCCACATCCCCGCGCGGCCCAGATTGTCGAAGAAATCAAGGCAAAGGTGCGATCTCGAGGTGATCCCCAATTCGCGTCGCGTTCCGGTGCGGAAGATCGTATGAGGGGGAAGCTCCAGCACGGTGTCCGCCTTGAGATGAACATTCGAGATGCAGAACGGACACGAGTGCTCTTCGATGTCAATGACCAGATTATTCTAGTCGACAAGAAACAGATCGATGGGGAGGGTCATGCCGATCGTGTGCACTCCATGCGAAGGCACGATCCACAATCCCCGGCCCGGCCGTGTCCAGCGCCTGGTTTTTCCAAGCAGGCCGACCAGCCGCCGCAGGCAGGTATCAGCCCCTGCGCCCCTGAATCTGGTCTGTTTCCGGCATCGCGAAGGGGACGCTGTAAACCAGGCGCTACTGGACCGCTTGAACCCAGAGCGGCGATCTTTATCTGACGCACACGCGTTTGGATGATCGGATCAGACTGCCGCTAAGCATTCGTCAGACAAACACCGGTTTGCGCCAGGTCGAGCGCGTGTGGAAGCGCATTCGCGAGGAGGCAGCCTTGGCTCTTGCGCGTGGCCATGCTCAATCCGCTCGGGAGTGGATACGATATGACGCTCGCTGGGTGCTGAAGTGGTGGCTGCCCGCCCTACGGGAGACGAAGCCGCGCGAGGTCCTCAAGAAGAAAGATTGGATGCGGGAATCTGACGAATCGCTGAATTAGGCGCGGCGGTCTTTGTTGAAGTTGTTCCGATTGGGGAAGCTGGAGCGATTGCACCGCTTGGGTTTCGCACGGTTCCCAAAGCGGCTGGACAGGTGGTTAGCCGCTGGAGGCTAGACTGCTTTCCGCCGGCGGCCCAAGACCGGATCCTCCACAAGACTAGCCGTTGGTGTTGTTACCGCCGGTGTTGTTGCCCCCGGTGTTGTTACCGCCGGTGTTGTTGCCCCCGGTGTTGTTTCCGCCGGTGTTGTTGCCCCCGGTGTTGTTACCGCCGGTAGTGGTTGTGTTGCCGCCACTAGCAGCATTACTCAGGATCCGGGCGCTGTTCGAATACACGTTGCTGATCCGATTTCTCAGCGTCTTGATCGAAGCCACAGCAGCCAAGGCGATGAGAACCATCACCAACACGTATTCGACGAGATCCTGTGCCGCTTGCTCTCTCCACAGACGAAGCAACAGTTTCTTCATTGCCTTGGCCTCCGTTGGCAATCGGGGAACCCGAGCCTCTCGGCTCACGCCGAGCATTCCTTTCGCCAAACTCGCTCCAGCCCGAGCCGCCTTCGGCTCTGGAAATCCTGCTGCTTGCCTTACACGTTCCTTAGGCTCGAACCCATTCGAGGAAAGCTGCGGGGAGACAAAACCCTCGTTGCTAAGTATACATGAAATGGGCAGAATGCAAGAAATATCCTCGCTGACACAATTGGTTCTACCAGCTTGCTTTGCGGCTGGGGTACTAGGACTTAGGCGGGCTTGGGCGAGGCGCTGAAAAGTGAAGGAAGCGTCCCGCCAGTCCGCGAACCCTTCTTGACGTCCAGAAGGACGTCGCGCCACATCTCTCATCAAGTTCGCCGGATGCAAGCCCTCCCGTGCGACGCCTGCCTTCGATTGCAGGCGGGAGTCCATTGGACGGCTGAGCAGGGTGGCCGCGTGTGTTCTCCCCGAACTGTTTGTGGGCGTTCGACTCTTTCTTCCAAGTGAATTCTCTCTCATTTTACTTGATTCAGAAGTTGCCGATCACGCTTCATGAGCTTCTTTATCCTTGACTGGCAGCCCTTGGAAGGCTACTTTTCTTGATAGTCTTCCGAGGTAGCGCCAGAAAGCCAGCCCAGCGGCACTGTGTATCACACAAGTACAATCAAGCGCATCGCTATCAGCGCCTTCATTCTGTTCCATCTCGTGGCCATCTTTTCCTGGGGCATCCCACAGAACTCTTTACTGTTTACCCGAATGAACGGCAGGCTCGCGCCATATATGTACTGGTCCGGTCTTTCTCAAGGCTGGGGCATGTTTGCCCCTGAGCCGCTGTCCGTCAACTCCCACCTCGAAGCCGAAATCACCTATCGCGACGGCCGGGCGAGCGTCTGGAAGTTTCCGATGCCGCAGCACTTCGGCTACGTTCAGCGATATTTCAAGGAGCGCGATCGCAAATGGGCCACTGATTACGTTCGACAGGATGCCAATGCCGTGCTCTGGCCTGACGCGGCCCGCTACATCGCGCGACGGAACAACGATCCGAAAAATCCGGCCGTCACCGTGAAGCTGGTCCGCTACTGGTCGCAGATCGCCCCGCCGAAATCCGGTCAACCTGAGCCCTGGAACCGGTACGTGTTCTTCACCTATACGGTTATGCCTGGAGACTTGTTGTGACTGCACGCTCGCTTGTCCGCAGCTTGAACGCGTTCTTTTTCGAGCCGCAGCCGGCCACGCCCGTCGCGCTGTATCGCATCCTGTACGGATTGCTGGTGATCGCTAATCTCATCCTATTGCGCCCAGAATGGCTCACGTGGTACGGCCCGCACGCGTTCCTGAGCATGGAAACTGTGCGCACGCTTTCCACGGGCCCCCGCATCAATTTCTTCTTCTTGTTGCCCCAAACCGAATTTGCCATCAACGCGTTCTTCTGGATCTTTCTGCTCTGTGCGATCTGCCTGACCGTAGGCTTCATGACGCGCTTCAGCAGCATGGCCGTCTACGGATGCCTCATGTCGATTCACATGCGCAATCTTTATATCCTGAACAGTGGCGATTTGCTTATGCGCGTGACGGGGTTTTTCCTGATATTCGCGCCGGCCGGGGCGGCTCTGTCGGTCGACCGGTTGCTGCGTATCCGGGGCGGTAAGGAAGGCGTCGCAGCCCCACTCTGCAGCCCATGGGCACAGCGCATGATCCAGATCCAGACTTCGATCACGTATTTTTCCGCCTTCTGCTTGAAAACGCAGGGCAAGGCGTGGGTGGATGGCACTGCGGTGTACTACGCGCTGCGGCTCGACGAGTTCCACCGTTTCTGGGTGCCACGGGGGGGGAACCTGTTTCTGATGAAGCTCAGCGCCTGGCTCACGATGCTGATCGAGTTTTCTGCGGGTGTGCTGGTGTGGTTCCGCGATCTGCGCTATCCCGTGCTGCTGGCCGCCGCGTGCATGCATATGTTCATCGAATACTCCATGAATATTCCGCTGTTCGAGTGGATCACGGTTTCAACGTTCGTGACCTTCATCTACCCCGAGGATCTATCGCGCGCATGGGCGTGGATTCGCCACCGCATCGGCCCACGGCTCGGCGCACCGGGGAATGTCGTCTATGACGGCGGCTCCGACCCTTCCGCCCGTGCCGCAAAAGTCCTCCAAGCGATTGATGTTTTCGCGCGTCTGCGCTTTATCGATCTGCACTCTGGTGAGGCCAAGGCCGCCTACCCCGACCTCAAGGTGGCTGCGGGCCGGAACCGCGTGTTTATTATGACGCCCTCGGGTCCCCGCGCGGGCTTTGCTGGCCTGCGCTCGATTGCGCCGCTCGTACCGCTGCTGTGGCCCCTGGCGCCCTTCTCGCTGCTACAAAGGCACCCCAGGCACGCCATCCGGGCTGCGGATGCCGCAAAATAGCCGCTGTCCCGGGAGGCTAGGCATGCATTCTTGCGAGGATGATCGCGGTTTTGCATCTCGGGTGTTTGCACTCCACTCTTAAGCCCAGATTTCCAATTTGAACCGGCCCTGTGAATCTTCGGGCATCCGCCGTCATCTGTGTTCATACGGGTCTAAACGCGGTGAAGACGCCTCGGAGGTGCACACCCATTGGGTGAGAAACAAAACCAGCCGTTTTAGCTCTCGTTCAATGCCTCCTTGAAGGTCGATTTCCAGGGAGTCGGGTTACCTCGGACGGCGACATGATTCTGGTGCGCGAGTTGGATGAACGTCTGGAATTCAGTGAACTCATCGAATAACACTTGACCGACTCCCGCCGTGGAAAGAACACACAACTCCCTCTAGCCGATCTGCTCCGCCAGTCGGTGTACAGCCGCTTGGCTGGTTACGAAGACATGAACAATGCGCAGCGCCTCCCCCCAGTCCCTACGCTGCGGCTCATCGGTTCGGAAAAGATCTGGGATCGGGGTGCGGCCCTGACCTCCAGGCTGCAGTCGTTCGAGACGGAACTGTTGGCGCAGGGCGACAACCTAGCCGGTCTGACCCCGATCATCCGGGAACTCATTAGCCGGGCGGAAGCGATCGATTCGTCCCAACGGGTGGTGCTGGACATGGATTCCACCGACATCCCCGTTTACGGCGAACAAGTGCACAGTGCGTACAACAATCATTTCGAGTCCACCTGCTTTCACCCGCCCTTGCTGTTCAACCGTGAGGGTGACTGTGTGGCGGCCAAGCTGCGGCCCGGCAGCGTGCACAGCGCCGATGGCTGGGATGTGCTTTTGTTGCCTGAGATCGAGCGGCAGCAAAACCAAGGCAAGGAGGTAGTGTTTCGGGCGGATGCCGCCTTTCCCAAACCGGAGCTCTATGAAGCCCTAGAGGAGCGGGGCGTGAAGTATGCGATCCGCCCGCCGGCCAACGACAACCCGGAACGGGACGTCGCGGAGTTGCTCACGCGTCCATTAGGGCTGCCGAGCCAGAAGCCGGTGGTGCGTTACAAGGGGTTTCTCTACCAGGCGGCCAGTTGGTCGACGGCACATCGACTAGTGGCGAAGGTCGAGTTTCCCGCCGGGGAGCTATTTCCCCGTGTGGGCTTCATCATCACCAACTTGGAGGCTGACAGCCGGGCCGTGGTGCATTTCTACAACAGGCGAGGCATGGCGGAGCAATGGATCAAGGAAGAAAAGCAGGCGGTGAACACGACTCGACTTAGCTGCCAACGATTCCGGTCCAATGAGGTGCGGTTATGGCTGAGCGTGATGGCTTACAACCTGGGCAACCTGTGGCGGCGGCTGGTGAAAACCGGCGGACGTTTGATCAAGCACGCGCGGTACTACTGGTTGCTCCTGGCGGAGAGCCATCTGACGAGGCGGCTCTTAGGAAGCAAGCTGCGGAGGATCGCGGCGTTACCATCGCCGACGGGATAGGCAAACCGAAGCCCGGAGCAGATTTCGGCGACGAGGGAGGCAGGGGAAGCAGAGGTTTCTGAGGAATCGTTCGGAAAAGCGGCAGTTTCGGGTTTGGGATTCTCGGGGGAGGTAGAACTGGCACACTTCCGCGGGCGCTGGTGACACCCTACACTGAAAACTGGTTTGGAACATTGTATGCGGACGCAGTCAGGTATATATTGCCGGTCAGCTGGGAAATCAAAATGAAAATCCCGATTTAGTTCTCTGATGGATGATCAGGTGGAAAAGAAGAATCTGAAGATTCGTCTGCCGATTGCGGCAGCGGCACTGGCCTCCTCAATTCCAGTACTCATGATTGCCGTGTCTCTGAAATTCTTCACATCGATCAATGACCTGCCAGAGTATTTCGCAGCGGCAAAGCTGACCCTGGAGGGGAAAGCTTCTTCAATCTACAAACTTCCTGAACTATTCGCCGCCGAACATCAGCTTTTTCCCGGGATGGGCACCCGGGTCATCGGGTTCTTCTTGCCTCCTGGTGCGCTCCCTCTGCTGTTGCCGCTTGGTTTCATGCCTGCGAGCCTGGCCCCTTTTCTCTGGACCTTCATCCTGCTCCTAAGCTTGGTCGCAAGCCTCTTTGTCCTAGGGCGTGTCTATGAGGTCAGCCGGATGCATTTATTTGTTGTGGCCCTGCCAACAGTCGCTCTTTCCGGGCCGGCCTACGAAGCCTTGCGCATCGGGCAGGTGGTTCCCATCCTCTTGCTTGCTTTCTCTCTGGCGCTCTTGTGCTTGAAGCAGGAGAGTCATAACAAGGCGGCATTGGGCCTCAGCCTATTTATTCTGAAGCCGCAGCTTCTGGCGCCGTTCGTTTTCTATTTGCTTGGGGCTAGGCGCTACAGGCTGCTGGTCAGCTTTGGCGTGCTCGTGTTGATCTATTCCATCACGGCGCTGGGCTTCGTCGGACTCCAGGGGTACGTAGACTGGGCGCATCTGGTGGCCAATCCCGCGAACGTCGTCTTCATGGTTCCGAACCTGAATCCGACAGTCAGGGGGCAGCTCCTGCGAATTCCAGCCGTTTCTGGTGCAGCTACGCCCGTGAGTCTCGTCGTTCTCGTTCTCGTCTTCGCATTTCTGTACGTTCTAGGCTCGCGCATGAGGGCCAGCAAAGACTGGCTGAGTACGGGCGTGATGGCCTCCATGCCGCTGGGCCTGGTAAGTGCCTGGCATTGCCATGTCTATGATCTGCTTCTTCTGATTCCGGCAATTCTTGCTTTGATCCGCAGCCCTCTGGTTGAGCGCGTTCCAACCGTTACGAGGATGGCATCCCTGGGAATCATGGCGCTCTTTCTTATTCCTGTTTATGTCCATATCCACTATCGCTATCTCCTGAAAGGCGGCATGATCAACGCGCACTTTCTGGCATTGTTGGCCTTTGCCCTCTATACGGGCACTCTGCTGGTGCGGCAAGCTCCAAACCCGGGATCGCACTAGGCAGAGCCCGCCGCTTGCCTGCCAGGTGAGTCGCTCGATTTTCCCTTCGCGCTGAGCCTCACGGTCGCACTGCCCGTCAGCTACCATCTGCAGCTCCACGACCTCAGCCTGCTGTCTCCGGCGGTGGCAATCGTGCTGACTGACCTTCATAGCGTCGGGCTGAAGTAATGGTACTCGTTGTGCTCTGAGAAGCACCGCCTTTGCGCGGCCTTGATTGACAGCTTTACAGAATAGTTCGGATAGTGATAAAGGCGATTAATATTAAGGAAGTTCAGACTGGCATGTCTTGCTCTTGCGGCGGGCTCCGAAATCATACCGCCTGCAGGGGGTAAATTCGATCCGCCGGCTAATGGTGTAAGTCGGTCCCCGGGCACCACCTCAGTAAGGCCTCCGTGGCTGCCTCCCAATGCAGGCGCTCCAGGTACATGGGGTCGCTGCGATAGTAAGGAACCTGCGCGCTCGCCAGCATTTCCCATTTCAGCTTTGCGAGCCAGAGTCCAGGCATCGCAGCCGAATCGCCAGGCGCGTCAGAAAAGTGGCGCGGCGAGTCGAGCACAGAGGGCCGCACTCAACTCCCATTCAGCGCTGCCTCATGCTGTTTCCACAGACCAAACGCTACGACGTTGCCCGTGTAGGTGGGCGCGGGTCAAACCACGCTCTCGGATGGCCGCCACAAACAGCGGCGAACAAATAGAAGATGGCAGCCAACAGGAGCAACGCTTTCAAGCCGATGACAAATGAAGCGTTCTGCGCCAGCCCTCCGGCAACGGCGCCGACGATGTTGCTCCCAAACGACCTGGATTTGTCTTCGCAGCGGCGAAAAGTCTCCGTGAAAATGACTCCTGCAAAGAAGACAGGCAAACCATAAGCCGCTGCCAGGAGCGTCCCCAGGCTCCGCGGACCAAAAGGCAACTGCTGCCAGGGGACCACGTAAATTGCAATCAAGGATGCAATCAGCGCGATATAGTACGGTCCCAGCCGGTCCGGTTTCTGTCGCTCCACCCAGAAATTCGCAAGCACGAGCATCAGTAGGATGGCGGATAGGGCCACGCAATTCACCCACCAGGTCGCGCCAAAATATAGAGCTAGGCGGCTGACCAACTGTGTCTCGAGAAGGAGGAATCCCGCACCCAGAAAGAAGAAATTCCAGGCGGAGATTTTCGCCGGCGCGAGCTCCCGACGCGTCAGCGCCACTGCCATCACCAGGAGAATCAGCGAAATCGTTAGGTACGCGCGCGGGATCGTGTGGCTTCGGTGATAGACGTATGGCCAATCGTCGGTGGTCATAGGAGGCGGATCGGACGCAGGAGAAAAAGGCGGCGGATTCGC
Source organism: Terriglobia bacterium (assembly GCA_041493955.1). GTDB lineage: Bacteria > Acidobacteriota > Terriglobia > Acidiferrales > UBA7541 > QHYU01. Next base: position 22,244 of record JBGPZW010000013.1, on the reverse strand, counting down.
AGCCACGAGCGTGGCCAGGTCTGGTCGTGCCGCGCGCCTCCAGAAGTCCGGATCGTTGGAAGCGTGGAATACAGAGGCCGACAAAAGCCCGCCAGCCTGCGGGGCATAGAAGACGACGGGAGGCCTCCCGAAAAGATGCCCGAACATGGCGTAGAAGCGTTCGCCCATCCAGGTCCATGGTTTCCCCACTTCGAACTTGACGACGAGCACGCCGGAGGGTTTCAGCAGACGCTTCGCTTCACGAAAGGCCTCTTCGGTGTACACGTAGTTGTCAATGCGCATGTTGCTGTAGCCGGAAAACTGGGTATGCGAATCGAGCAGCCCGAAGACGATCACGTCGTACCTCGCTGAAGTTTGTCGGAGGTAAGCGCGAGCGTCGTTCAGGATGATGCGGACACGCGGCGAACTGTAGGGATGGTCCGGGTGAAGACTCTTCCCGAGCGTGTAGATCACCGGATCAATCTCCACTGCGTCGACCTGGGCGGCTCCGTTTCTCAGAGCCGCCGCAGCATCGTTCCCCGCTCCGGCGCCAACGATGAGGACCCGGTCGCGTCGCTCCACGAAGCGAAAGGGGGCATCATAAGAGCTGCGTGGGTATTCCTCCGACATTTCCGGGTGCCGGGATAGGAACTCCGGAGTCAGGTTCGCAATGGTCATGTAGAGAGTGTTGTTGACTTGGATTGTGTATTCCTGCTCGCCGAGACTTTTCACCTCGAGCTTCTGGTAGGGAGACCAGTACGTCTTTGTGCCGCCGGAATACGCAAGGTGAAAAAGAAGGAGACTTCCGGCCAATAGCAACGCGCCGGAGACGCGGAACCGCTTCGATCGGTCGTACACCAACACATAAAGCGCGAGGGCCATGCCGAACCAGATCATCGGAGATAGGCGAAGGAAAGCCAGTCCGGCGAAGAGCCAGATGCCCGCCAAGCTGCCCGCCAGGTTGGAGGTGTAGGCGCTCACAGGATTCTTCGCGGCGTCCAGGTACGTTCCAACCCACCGCCCGAGTGGGATCATCGTTGCTACCACGAGGAGAAGGAAACTCGCCATGAACAACGCTGAAACAATGAAGAATCGCACCAGTTCAGAAACCTGCCGGGGTTCTCCCAAGTGCGCCCACAGCGATGCATTGGACGAAAATGCCAGGCCTGAAGAGATGCTTTCCAGAACGTTCTTCCACAAGGGAATGGGCACCTCGGCCAGAGCGACGAGAAGTCCCAGAGCAACCGCATCGAACAAATACCCCTTCTTCCGCCCGGCCTGAAAGCACCCCAGACCAAATCCGAGGAAGCAGGCTACGAGGGCAAGGTTTTGGAAGTAGGCAAAGACGCGAACCTCGGTGCCGATCCACCGAATGAGCAGAATCTCGATGTAGAGGGCGGTAAAGCTCACCAAGAACAGCGGCCAAAGGATTCGTTTACTGGGAGGGTCTTCCAGAGAGAAGTACTTGCGAAGCCAGCCAGCGCTCATTCCCAACGCGAAACCCCGATGGCCAGGAGCGTTCGAGGTGGTCAAGCACGGCCTCCTTCGTAGACGAATTCAGGGGGCCCGAAGCTGTCTCAAAAATGGTTGGGCACCCCAAAGTGCAGATTGCTTCGACCGTTGAGGCCCTGATTTTCAAAGGTACGAAACTCGCGGCTAAAAGCCGCGCACCCTAACCAGGAATTACGCATCAGCTTCTAACGAGACGACTCGCGCGGGGCTTCCCCGCCTGACTCAGGGATGGGAATGATTTCGAGACGATCGCCGACGCGCGTGTCCGTGCGAAAGATGGTGTGAGGGGACAGCTCGAGCACCGTGTCGGCTTTCAGGTAGACACTGGAGATGCGAAAGGGACGTAGGTACTCCTCGACCGCGACAACCTGGAGGTTACGATCCAGGAAGATCAAGTCGATCGGAAAAGTCATGCCGATGGTGTGCACGCCACGTGAAGGCACGATCCACAGACCGCAGCCCGGGAGCGCCCAGCGCTTGGACTTGCCAAGCAAACCGACCAGCCGCTGGAGGTAGGTATCGGCTACACTAACATCGGTGGCCACAAACCTGTCCCGGCTCCGATTGTAGACGCACACACGTCGAGACCCGTTTTTCACTCGCCCCCCTCGTCGCAACCGCGCAGTCGGCGCAAAGGGTCGTCGCGCCGGAGCGAGATTTCACTCAGAGGCCTGTCGTTTGCGGCGCCAGATGATCACTCCGAGCACAATCACCGCCAGCACACCCGCCACAAGCCGAATTAGCGTGACAGAGTCCATGAATTACTTCTCCTCCGAATGGATTTTCACTTTCCCCCCTTGGGCCCGAGTTCCTGCAAACCCCTTCCTGAGCTGCTCATTTGTTCAGTGCCGGGAGCAGTTGATGCGCCAAAATAATGAATGCCGGCCCCAGCAGCACCACAAAGATCGCTGGGAAAACAAAGAAAACCAGCGGCGGAATCATCTTGACCGAGGTCTTCGCCGCCATTTCCTCGGCGCGCTGGCGACGCCTGGTGCGCAACGTGTCAGAATGAACGCGCAGGGCCTGGGCCAGATCCGTGCCGAAGCGATCCGTCTGAATCAGCATACCGACCAGAGACTTGACGTCATCAACGCCGGTGCGCGTCGCCAGTTCCCTCAGCGCCTCGATGCGGCTGCGACCGACGCGCATCTCCATGTTCATGAGCTGAAGCTCATCGCTCAGCTCGGGGTACGTGACGCGCAACTCCTGCGCGACGCGGAAAATCGACTGGTCGAGCCCTAATCCCGCTTCGACGCACACCACGAGCAGGTCCAGTCCGTCCGGGAGCGCCCGGAGGATGCGGTGCTGCCGGTGGCGCACACGCGAGATGAGCCAAAGCTCGGGCACCAGAAAGCCAAGCACGGCAGCAGTGCCCAGCAGGAAAACCGGACTCAGAGCGTACAAGCCGGTCGAATAAATCAAAGTAACCAAGAGGATAGGCAGCACGATCTGGGCGCCGCGCATGACCATCACGAGTTCAGACCGACGATAGCCGGCGCGGATCATCAAGCGGTGCGAGCGGGAGAGCCCCTTCGGGGAGGAGGGCAGCAGCTTTCCCAGGTCGCCGAGCGTGCGCTCGAAGCGCTCACGCCCTCTCCCCGTCTGGCTTTCCGTGGCCACTCCAGCCGGCCTGCCCAGACGTGACAGGCGCTCGACGATGGGTTGCCCCGCGGACAGAAACAGATAGGTCAGGAGCAACCCAACGACGAAGGTGGCGAGAAAGGTGACCGCAGTGGTTGTCCAGATCATGCTTCGCTATCTCCCTTCGCGCTCACACCTCGATGTGCACAATCTTCCAAATAATCGCCGACCCGACCAACTGCATCAGCGCGGCGACGGCCAACATCCGCACCCCCATGGGATCTTCAAAGAGCACGCGCACGTAGTCCGGATTGGCGCTCCTCAGGAACAGCAGCATGAGGGGCGGAAGGGCAATCAACAGGCCGGCGGTGAAACGCCCCTGAGCAGTGCGCACCCGGACTTCGCCGCGGATCTTGAATCGCTCCCTAATCACGGCGGACAAGTTGTCCAGCAGCTCAGCAAGATTGCCCCCCGTTTCTTTCTGCACGAGCAGGCCCGTGACAAATAACCGGACGTCAACCAGGGGAATGCGCGCCGCGAGGTTCAGCAGGGCGTCGCGCAGCGGAAGGCCGAAATTGTGCTCCTCGAAGACGATCCGGAATTCTCCCGCCACCGGATCGGGCAACTCCTTGGGGATCATCTCGAGCCCGGCGGTGAGCGCATGGCCGGCGCGAATGGCCCGGCCCAGCAGGTCGATCGCCTCAGGAAAGTTCCTCTCGAAACGGCGGAGCCGACGCTGGCGCTTTATGGCAACAAACACGAAGGGGACGGCGCCTGCTGCGAAAATCAAAATGGCGGAGGCGAGAACACCATAGCGTTCTTCTGAGACCAGCAGGTACGTCAGCAGGGCGAGAACGGCGCTGAGGAGTATCAACTTGCCCGGCTTGAGTTTCAAACCCGCCTGTTCGAGAAAGGCGCCGAGCCGCTTCGCGGCAGCCCAGCGGAGCAGCAAGCGATGCAGCATGGGAACGCCGCTGAGCTTTTCGTCGCGCATCAGAGATGTGCCGTCCAGAACAAGCTTATCTCCCGGTGCATTGCCGGTGGTGCGAAGCCGGCGGCCGACCACTTCCGCCTGAGTGGTGCGGCGCGTGGCAAATAGAAGTGCCCCCACCATCAGCACCACGGCACCGAATGTGATCACGGCTAGCAGAAGTGCCATCGTCATTCCCCTACCTGCGCGCTTGGCGTTCGAACATCTCGAGCGGAAGCCGAATCCCCGAAATCAAGAGCCGCTCGGCGAACTTCGGGCGGATACCCGAGGGAACAAAGTCGCCGAGCACGTCGCCCTTTTCGCCAATGCCGCGCTTTTCAAACAAGAAGATGTCCTGCATGGTGACAACATCGCCTTCCATGCCGGTGATTTCTGAAATGGTGATGATCTTGCGCGTTCCATCGCTTAACCGGCTGACCTGAATGACCACATCAACGGCCGAAGCAATTTGCCGCCGGATAGCCTTGTCGGGAATATTGAGGTTGGCCATGGCCACCATGGTTTCCAGGCGGGTCAGGGCGTCGCGCGGAGAGTTGGCGTGGATCGTGGTCAGCGAGCCATCGTGGCCCGTGTTCATAGCCTGCAGCATGTCGAGCGCTTCGTCACCGCGCACCTCACCGATCACGATGCGATCGGGCCGCATTCGCAGGGAGTTAACCAGGAGCTCACGCTGGCGCACGGCACCTTTGCCTTCGACATTGGCAACGCGCGTCTCCAGCCGCACGACGTGCTCCTGACGCAGCTGGAGTTCCGCGGCGTCTTCGATAGTGACGACGCGCTCACGGTTGGAAATAAAGGACGAAAGGACGTTGAGCAGGGTTGTCTTCCCCGTGCCGGTGCCGCCAGAGATGACGATGTTCAGGCGCGCGCGCACACAGCCTTGCAACAGCTCGAGCATCTGTGGGGTGAACGTTCGATTGCGCAACAGGTCGTCAGAGCTCAAGCGGTCGCGGCCGAATCGCCGGATCGAAAGGCACGGCCCGTCAATGGCAAGAGGCGGAATGATGGCGTTGACGCGCGAGCCGTCGGCCAGACGTGCATCCACCATCGGTGAAGATTCGTCAATCCGCCGGCCGACTGCCGAAACGATGCGATCAATGATCTGCAGCAGGTGGGCATCATCGCGGAATTGGACTCCTGTCTTCTCGAGTATGCCATTCCGCTCGATGTAAGCGGAGCGGTGCGAATTCACCAGAATGTCCGAGACCGTGGGATCCTTCAGCAGCGGCTCGAGCGGACCGAGACCGAAGACCTCATCCATTACTTCCTGTGTCAGCCGCTCTCTCTCCTGAAAGGTCATGGGTGTGGCTTCGTTAGCGGCCAAGCCTTCGATGATTTGCGTCAATTCGCCGCGCAAGGATTGACGGTCCGATTGCGTCAGGCGGTTGAGGTTCACCTTTTGCAACAGCTTGCGGTGGATCACCACCTTGACGGCGGTGTAATCGGAGCGAGGAAAAACACTAGGTGGCATGTTTTGGTCTTACCTCTTCGGCGCAAACGAAAAGAAGCCGCCGCGTCCAGGCTTATCGGTTGTCGCGATACTCACCCCGGTCAATTGGCTGGCCAATTGCCGAAACTTGTCAACCAAGACGTTGTTGTGATTGCCGGAGAGCGTTATCCCCAGGTTCTCTGCCTCGCTGACCTGCCGAAAATCGTTGGGGAGGCGGGCAAAGATGGGATGCTTCATGCGCTTCTCGATATTCTGAAGAGCATCTTCATCACCGCGGCGCCAGCGATTAATCAGCACACGGATGCGCGCCGGATCGATTCCCTGAGCGGTCAGCTCGACGACGCGGCGCTCGAGCGCCCACAGCGCGGGCACGCTAATGGCGGTGACGAGCACGATCGCGCGCGCCGTTTGCAGAATCCTGTCACAGTCCAGCACACCGGCGACTCCGCCATCCACGAAGACGAAATCGCAACTGTTCTGCGCGACACTGGCCACGCGCCCCAGTGCCTCTCCCGAAATGCCCTCCCATTGCTCAGCATGGGACGTGCCGGCCAGAACCTCCACGCCGCTCTTGTGGCGCATCACGATGCCGTTGAGGAAATGACCGTCCAGATGATCGAGGTTCTCGATCGCATCGCGGATTCCGAAGCGTGGCTTCAAATCAAGCATGAGGGACAGATGACCCAGAGGGCGCGCCAGGTCGAGGAGCAGCACGCGCTTGCGGCCAGCCTGCGCGACGAGTTGCACACCGAGATTCACGGCTACCGTGGAAGTGCCTACACCGCCCTTCGCCCCGACCACCAAAATCAGGTTGTCCTGTCTGCGGAAGCCGTTGGCTTCTCTTTCCTGAGCGAAGCGCACGAGCGCATCCCGCAGAAGCGCAGGATCCACGGGCTTGGGCAGAAACTCCTGCACGCCGCTGCGCATGGCCCGCAAGAGCAAAGCCGAATCGAGCTGCAGAGAGGGAGCGCAGCCAATAACGCGCACAGCGGGAAAGCGCCGCCGCCAACTCGCTGCGGTAGCAAAATAGGGTTCGACATCAAGTCCGAGGTCCAGGAGGATCACATCCGGGGCAGCTTCGCCCGGGCGCGGATCCAAGTTCCCCGAGGGCGCCAATTCGCGGACCCCCTGGACAAGCCCGGATTGCTGTAAACATGCGCGCAGGGAACTGCTGCTCTCTGGGTTGGCGCTCACCACAGCTACCGTTAGCATGACCCGCAAACTCCCGATGAAGAGATCAATTGCCTGTTTGGACTGACGTGTGCCATCCCCGCACTCATTTCGGCGTTGCCGGCTTGTTCCCCTCCGGAGTGGCGGGGGGCATGAACGGCTTCGGAAACTGAGGCAGAGAGGCCGCCTGGCCCGCCTCGAGAGGCTTGACGATATGCGGCGTGACCACCACGAGCAACTCGGTCTTGCTCTTGTTCAGGGACCGGCTTTTGAAAAGCAGCCCGAGGATCGGAATGTTTCCCAGGCCTGGAATCCTCTGGGCGACCTGCGACAGCCGGTCGTCCACCAGCCCCGCGATCGCGAAGCTCTGCCCATCCTGGAGCTCCATGTCGGTTTCCACACGCCGCGTGGACAAAGCCGGGATAAAGAATCCTTGGAGGGTCACGGCATTCGTGAAGTCCAGCGCGCTAACTTCGGGGCGCACGTGGAGGTGGATTTTGTTGTCCTCCGTCAGCTTCGGGGTAAAGGTGAGCCGTACTCCGAATTCCTTAAACTGAATGGTGACCGTAGGCACGGTTCCGGCCCCGCCTCCCTGCACCACCGGAAAAGGGAATTCCCCGCCGGCCAGGAAACTTGCCTCTTTGCCCGTCTCAGTGAGCAGGTTCGGCTCGGCCAGAATTTGCAGGAGGTTCTGCTGTTGCAGAGCCTTGATGGTTGCGCCAATGTTGAGATCCGGACGGAACAGAAAGAGGTTGAGCAGATCGCTAAAGCTGAAGTTCGTTTGGGTCACTGCTGTGCCTTGCGGCGTCGTGGTTTGTTGCAGGCTTTGCAGCGCCAGTGGCGCAAATTGCTGCGTGGAAGTTGTGCCGATCATCTTCTGGTTCAGGCTTAACAGATTGATGCCCAACTGGCTCAAGGCGGACCGATTTACCTCCGCGAACTTCACTTCGAGCAGAACCTCTCCCGTGATTGGCGCAGTGGGCGCATCCATCATGCTGACGACTTTGGACGTCGCGGCCGAGACGATCTGGAGGATGCGGTCGGCGACCGCCTTCGAGGAGATATGCCCTGAAACCACCACCACATCTTTGGTCGCCTCCACCTTCACCGGCTCCTGCGGGAACACTTCGCGGATCTTCTGGCTCAGTCCGAGGATATCGAGGTCCACGAACAGCTCGAAGGGCTGGCTCTGGTCCGCCTCATTCCAGAGCACCAGCGAGACGCCGCCGGGGCTCTTCCCGATAATCAAAAGTTGCGTGGGATTGATGATGATCGCGTCGGCGATGTTGGGGTCGGCGATGGAGATTCGCTTCACACGAGTGGGTGAGGTAATGACCAGCGATCGCCCAACCAGCAGGTGGAGCGATTCGCCTGCCTGCGGTTCCTGCGGCGGCGCGGCTATTTGTTGCGTTCCATTCGCGGAGGACGCGCGCACAGCGGGGTTGTCGTCTGGATACCCCCACAACGCGCTGGCACTCCCGAGCAGGATCAGCGAAAGCGATAGGCCCGCGCAAAGCGTGCCGGCGCATCGCTTGCATTCCTTGTGTATGGCTCTCATGGATTTCACCTGCGACACCTCACGGATTCGGGAACGTGGTGATTTCGCGCTTACTTGCCCGAATGACTTCCACAGAAAAGCTCGACGGGGCTGGCGGGGGCAAAGCCAGCCCACGTACCCCTGTGTGGCGTGGCGGGGAGGTCACTCCACCACTGAACAGGCCGGCCTGAAAGACGGCTGCAGGTTCGACTTTCTTGGAATCAATGGTGTTGCGCAGCGCGAGCTGAATTCTTCCCTGTATGCTCGCCATGGTCAGCTTGTTCGCGTCCTCGGGACTCACCAGGAGTGTGATGACGGGAACGGTCTGCGGCTGGCCCTGTCTGTCCTGTTCGATCTTCTGGCCTGCGGCCAATACGCGCACATTTTCCAGAATGGTTTGCGTGACGTTGCCGCTGCTACCGCCGTGCACATCCGTTGAACCAGTCACCAGCACGTCCACCATCGTTCCGGGTTGCACAAAGCCCGCGACCGCCACCACGTCGTTTACGGCCACCGAAATGGCGCGCATTCCCTGAGGAATCGTGGCCGGCAGTCCCGACCCGCCCTCTTTAGGAGCGAGCTTGCCTTCCAGAATCGGTTCGCTGGCCAGGACTGACGTGGTCAGGGCCCGGTCCACGCAGTCCTGAATTCGAGTGAACATGCCCGGCAAGGGCTGCTCGGCCGGCCACGCGATGAGCCGGAGGTCCTGCGATTGCAGCCGCGTGCCCAGCGACAAGTGGTCTGCCGCCACGACCACCTTCAGAGCAGTAGCCGGACCCCTCGCGCTGGCCTTCGCGATCGCGCGGTAGACGATGCTGCTCGCGATCAGCCCCATCACTGCAGCCACCAATAGCCCGATCACCCATCTGGCCTGGTTCATAATTCCCTCCCCTTGCAAAGTCTAGAGACGCGTTACGCCAATCCCATAGCAAATGAGCGTGGCCGTCGCGGCGGCTACGCCGAACGGCAAGCTGGCCGCGCGGGGATTACCGATCTGGATTTCAGGATGAGGGCGCAAGCCGTAGACGAAATAGCCGCGAAGCAATTCCCAGAGGTTCGCCAAGGTCTCGCGAAATCGCCGCTGCCAGATCATCTGTGCCAGAGCCATCAGAGCGCTCAAGAGAATCGCCAGCAAGAGCACCAGGACCACAGGCCGCAAGCCGAGAGTCGCTCCCAGCGCGCCCATCAACTTCCAATCCCCTGCGCCCAGCCCGCGGAGCAGAACCACCGGAAGCAGTACCAAGAACATTGCCGCCGCGCCGGCGGTTCCCGACTTCAACCCGGGCCATCCAAGCAACAGGCCATTGCCCAGCAAGCCGACACAACACCCGCCCAGGGTCAGCCAGTTCGGGATCCGGCGCGATTTCAAGTCTGTGAAGGCCGCCATCCCCGCCATCGCCAACGCCAGGATCCACATGGTTTGGTGACTCATTCGCCCTTCTCAATCCACTCGTGTGAGTTCTACCCCGAGAGCCTGCGCACACCTAAGAAGGGTGCGCCGACCCATCAGGTCGCCGCGGACGCAAATGTGGAGGCCGCATTACTGAACACGTTGCTGACTGTGTTCGCTAGTGTTTTCATAGATGTCAGCGCAGCCAGGGCAAGCAGAACCATCAGCAACGCATACTCCGTCAAATCCTGACCCTGCTCTCCACGCCAGAGCCCCCGAATCAGTTCTCGCACATCACACCTCCTACCAGAATGCGCGGCAGGACTGCCTGCCTACATCCCAAGGCCGGGAGTGCCTTGCATGACGCATCCGTCGGCGCGCGTGTTTGTGCCCCAGGGTCAGGCATCAGACCCCCAGGGATCGTGGCCCGGCATCCCCACTCTTTGGCCGCCGAGTGATCCAACACAGTTCGCGACGGCCAAAGAGCAGCCGCTGCTGGGTCTATGTTGCAGAGGTCAGGCTGGAAGCGGCATTCGAGAACACGTTGCTGATGGTGCTTGCGAGCGTCTTCATCGTCGTCACGGCCGCCAACGCTATCAGCACCATCAACAGCGCGTATTCGGTCAGATCTTGACCTGCCTCCTCGCGATACAGCCGGAGCAGCATTTCCTTCATGTCAGTACCTCCATTGAGGGTGAGATACCGGGATATACACCCGGGCGAGTACCAGGGCAGTTTGTCTGCCAAAGGCGGCACGCGCAACGTCCGAGAGCTAGTCTCTTGGAATCAGCGACTTACAAAGTTCTTTAGGCAGGGATTGCTACCGAGCGCACCGAGATACAGAAAAGAGTCTACTTTAGGATACTCTGGCTGACGACGAGGGTGTCGTTTCGTGGTGCCCTCGCTCTTGATTGAGTTTGTTCGAGAGGCGGCAGCGCTTACTTCGTTCGGATGGGGACCGGGGGAGTCTCTTTGCGAAGATACAGTACTGCAACGTCGTCGGCGTACTCTCGCCGCCAGTCTGGCAGTGCTGCGAGAACTGTGCTCAGAGGTGACCGGGTCTCTATGAGGCATGCGCCGATGCTGTATTTGCGCAGCAAGAAGAATGCGTCGGACTCCAGCCAACTGATATGCATGTAATCGGTCAAAACTCCTGCATATTCGTAGATGTCCGCGCGTCCATCAATGAACACCTTGTGCGCGGGCCCGCGCGTGCGGATCAGGTATCCGCCCCAGCCGTAGCTATTGAACATCGGCACGGAAACAGGATGGTCGCGCAGATACTCGACTGCCTTCACCGGATAGGTCTGGGTCATGGCAGCCGCCGGACGGTTCGAATCGCTGAGGTAATAGGCGCCGCCGGTCAGCACCAACAGCATGATCACGAGATTCAATGCAGGCTGGTTCTTCTCCGGCTGATAGCGGGGTGTCCATCGCGCCAAGATTTGCGCCAGGATCGGCGTGAAGCTGAAAAGAAAAAAGAGAATGAACCTAATGTGCGCACAGGCCGCAAACGCGGTCATCAGCAGGAGCGCGAGGACTTCCAGCCGATAACTAAGGCGATAGACCACCTGAAACACAAAGAACGCGAGGAGAGCCACAAGGATGACCTTACCGTACAACAGGTCGAAGCTCATCGGCTGCCATTCCATGATGTTGGCGACGTTGAGCGGCTGCAGCAAGGCCATCTCGAAGGGATAGGCGGCGAGCTGTGCCCCGTAGGGGGTCAGCGGCAAGACCGCCACGCACAGCAGCACAACCAGAAGCAGGTGGCGGCGCTGCGCTGGCGTCCACCTCTGCGCGGCTAGCCCACCTTTGCTGAACTCCAGCAGGCCTCCCAGCCAGTAATTCCCCATCACCACCAGGCCGAAGACGAACGTGCCGTGGGTGTTCACCCAAACAAGGAACAGAGCCGGCAGCCACCACAAGGATTTCGTTTTTCCCCTCCGGAAGCGTTCGAGAGCGATCAGCGTGATCAGGAGGAAGATGTAGCCCATCACCTGCGGGCGCAGTGTGAAAAAAGCGGCGGTAATCGGGAGGACCATCGCGCAGGCGAGGAACGCCGACTTGATGTTTTCGCACCAAATAGAAACGTAATACCAGAGAAGCAGCATGAGCGTGCCGGCCCATAAGAACTGCAGGACAGCGAGCCCGGTAAACTCGCCGAAACGCGCGGCGACCGCCAGCACCACCTCCCCAAGCCATTCGTAGGCGATCCAGTGCGCGCCGCCGACGGTGAACGAGTACGGGTCCGCAAGGGGCCAGTGATGCGTCCGGAGAATCTGCTCGCCGACCTTGATGTGCCACCAAGTGTCCGGATCCACGAAGCGGAAATGCGCCGCCATGCACGCCCCACCGAACAGCAGTGCTCCCAGGAATACGGGGAAGGAGACCAGGCGGCGCACCAGACTGGTAATTGCGAGTCTTGGCGCGGAAAATGTCGACGCGATGCTGTGGGGAGTGACCATTTATTGTATTAGGCGAACGGGAATCGGCGAACCGCTTGGGGCGACGACCGGCGTGCCAGTGGCCGAAGGCGAGCCGACCACGTTCATCACTGTAACATTCACTGTCCCGGTCGGCGTCGTCGTGTTATTGATGAAGAGTTGGAGAAACCCAATGATGGTTACATTTTGTGTTCCGGTGCACCCCGGCACCGCACACAAAGGCGTACTGTTGTCGTTGTAGATCGGCACGGTGATGATTGAATCGCTGCGGCTGATGGCGTTGTTATTCGCGCCCGGGATGGGGTTGTTGGAGCCACCGAGCGGCCACAAATTGAACCCGAGGAAACCGAAATTGAGGAACATCGAGTCCTGGCCATTCCCGAGACCGTTGCCTGTGGCGTGAATCAGGCACCGGGTGGCGTTCTCAGTCAGAGCGCCGTTGGCCCCGCTGGAAAGAGTCAAGCTGACGGTGGCCGTTGTGGCTGTCTGGACACGGGTGGTGTTCGTCCCGGCAAGCGCCTGGCTGTAGCTGTCGCCGGCAGCACAGGAAGGTGCGATCGTTGTGCCCGACGTTTGAAGGATGTAAAACTTGCTTCTCGCCGGTGCCGCGCTTGGGTTGCCTTGCGCCAGATTGAACGACTTTCCCACGATGCCGCCCAGGTTAGTCTGGCCCGGTCGGCAAATCGCGCCGGTTGTAGGATTGATGAGCCGACCGGCGTTGGCTCCTGAACAACTGGTTGTCCCCGCAGCGCTGGTGGGATCGAGGTTGCCAAACACCCAGGGCTTGAGCCCCGTGACTGCAATAGGTGCTCCGCTTGAGCCCGAAGGGTTGTAGGCCGCGGCTGTCGCGATGGCTGAAATGTTCACGGTCGACCTCCCGAAGATTTTCCCGAAAAACGTGGGCACCGCTACTGGCCCCACCGCCACCCTCACCTGGGGCTGCAACGGCGGTGTGGCAGGTACGGGAGTGCCATTCGGGAAAGTCACAGAGATGTTGCCGGTCGGGAGCTGCTGTCCCACAATCTTGTTCTGCCGTGCGACAGCCACCGCTTCGTTCTGGGCATAGTTCCGTGCAAATGCACTAGCGAGTAGAATAGAGAGCAAGTCGCTCGGAGAGGGAGCGAGCGTGAGGTAGCCCGAGTCCACAATCCCCTTTGCGCCGGCCAGGGCTGCAGCATCGGCCGCGTGCTGGGCCTCTGTGTGCGCCACATAGAGCGAAGCAAGGTCGATGGCTAACGCCATAAAACCCAGCAGCACGACAAGAGAAACCGCAACCATCAGGAGACTTACTCCTCGATCTCGCCGTCTGATTGTTTCTTCCTTGTAGGCGCGCATGTTGCTACCCTCAATTTACGTCAGATTTTTCCGCTGTACCTGAACAGAGATCGTGCTCGGCAGGGATGGGTTTGCCGTTGTCACAAGGAGCTTGATCACATTGTTGAACGACCATTGATAAGGATAGGTCAGTGTGATCTGCGTGCTCACCACGTTGATGTTTCCAAACGTATTGCTCGGTGTCAGCACTCCCCGTTGGATGACGAGCGTAGCCGCCGCCGAACAGGTTCCAGTGGAAGTATATGTCCAAGTGAATGTGCCCGCAGTCGCCGTGGCCGTGTCCAAGTCGCAGGTGCGCAGCCCTGCATTGGTCAAGGACGTGGTGATAGCTGTGCGCACCGCTTGCACGGTTTGAGGCGTGCCGCTTCCCGCCAGATCCGACATGCTCTGCACGGCGGCAATTCGAGTGCCTTCCTGCGCGGCACCTGCCAGCTTCTGCCGCAGAAGAAATGCACCGCCGAAGTCGTTGATCCCGATCACAAACACAAGCAGGAAAGGCAGCGCCAGGGCAAATTCCGCGAGCTGCGCGGCATCATTGCATCTGAGAAGCGCGCGCAAGTCGCGCGCGCTTGTCGCCAGGTTGCGGATCAAACCAGACGGCGCCATGTTCAGTTCTCCTGCTTCGCTTGCGCGTTGATCGTAAACGTCAGCGAGCCGCTATACAGAGGCAATTGGATCACGTACGGATAAGTGAAGCTCAGCTTCACCTCCGGTTCGTTCAGGGACGTCCCCGCGTTCGTCTGGGGGTCGCAGGTCACGGTGAGGCCTGTGACTTTCGTTGCATCCACTCCCGCCACGTTCAAGGCGGTCGTCAGCGAACTCTGCACGGTGGCCGCAGATGGACAGGCATATGCAGACGCTACCCCACTCGGCAGTGCGGCTGCCCGGGCAGCGTCTTGCGCCGCACGAGTGAGCGTCTGGTACGTGCTGAAGGCAAGCGAGAGGTAGAGAACCCCGACAAGCAGGGTTAGCAACATCCCCAGCACCAGGGCTGCTTCAAAGATCTCCGCAGCGCCTTTCTCTTTGGCCCAGCGAGCCCTCTTTCCGGTGCTCTGTAGTGCGCCCCTGTCTCTGATTAGAGACACATTTTCCTCCGGTCGGCGGCTCTTCTCACCTCTACTAAGCAACTGGGGTTCCTCGGCCATTGTTAGCTCCTTTGGACCGCAGGTGACAAAATGCATCCAGCACGCTGAAGGGGGTTCTTGAGCTGACGATGCTCTCGCCAAGCTGCTGGATGTTCTCTTCTCTCAAATGCCCCAACAGGAGCCCTGCGCGAGCCAAGTGCTCCACCCGCTCCGGCAACAGGCCCATGATTCGGGTGCAGGTAGCGTCCACGGCGACGGGATCATCGCCTAGTACTAGAACTCCGCAAGGCTTGGCAATGCCTTGGATGGGTCCGTTTCCCTCCATTCCCACGATACCGTCCACAATGGCGAAGTGTGGGCGCACGGTGCTGTTAATGTCCAACAGGGCCGGCGTAATTCCCGCCCAGTGCAGAATGTTTTTTGGCCAGCCGTAGCAACTGCCCGGCACAATTCCAAACATGTTCTTAAGGGAGAGGGTGACGCCAGCCCAATGATGGGTCTTCAACTTCGGCATCGAAACGATCAGATCCGCGCCCAGCACTGTTGCGGGCAGGTAGAGTTCGCACAGCGAAGAAGCGCGTGTGCGCAGTAGGACGCGATGCACGTCGTCCAGATTTAGATCCACAAAGGATCCCGCCAGGGGGCCGAGGTATTCCCGCAACCGCATCGCTTCCGCAATGGCTTCTGTGTCGCGCTCCAGCGCGGGCCCATCGCCCACGAGCACTTTCGCCGCGCCCAGCCGCAGAAAACTCTCGCGCGCCGCGGCGACTACTGCCGGATGCGTGTTAACCGCCCCCGACGAGTCGGGTCCCACAAAATTTGGTTTTAGGAGGACCGTTTTCCCGCGCACCGGAAGATCAAATTCGCGTAGTGTTTCCACGAGAAGCGAGGAAAGATCCATTTCGTAGCTCTTCGCGGTGCGGATCGCCACTCGCGAGTGGGGTCGCGCGAAGGAGGGAGAAAGCCGGGCGGTAGATTCGGTCATGACCTGCCGGCTCCCTTCGTTCCCGCCTGCAACCATTTCCGCGTTGGATCCAGGGCAAGCGCGGCATGGGCTAGCGCCGGAATGCTCTGCAGGAACTCGTTTGTTGCGTAAGAACGCTTTAGAACCGACTCCAACTCCCGGGTTGGCCGGCTGTAAATGTCCAAGCAAATGTGGGCCAGCGCGAGCGAACTGGGACCAGACATCCGTTCGCAAGCACTGGCGAGCCAGTCCAGACTTCTCTGGTTTTCCGCACGCGCCGCGTGCTGCTGCAGAGCGAGCAGCGCCCAGACTGTCGGGCCGATCAGTGGTTCACCCGGGGCGCCGTAATCCAAGGGATTGCCGGAATTCCACCCGCCGTTCGCGCACATGCGGTCGTAGAGCATTGCTTCGGCAAGATGCCGGCGCTTCGCCAGGCGTCGAGGCAGCGTTGACCCAAAAACGACGTGAAGTAGAATGAGCGCGTAGGCCGTGGGTTCTACCCAGCTACTGGTGCTACGTGTCCAGCTCCAACCGCGCAGGGAATGGTTCTGGCGTGTCACGGCGGGTCGGGAAGAAAGCCGCTGCAGGATTCGTTGCCAAAGTGAGCCTTCTCCAGGCCAGGCATCGCCGAGCCAATCGATGCCCTTGGTCAGAGCCCCAGGGGCTACGCCGAGCTGGTGCAGCGTCAGGCAGGCAAGCGGCGTTACCCAGCATCCTTCATCCTGGCCGGGATAGGCAGGCCACGAACCGTCCGGCAATTGCGTGGCAAGCAGCCAATCGGTTCCCCACCGGCGGGCCTGCTCAAACTCAACCAGACCGGCAAGCGCCACAAGCGCCCAAGAGGTCGGCTCCACGCCACTCCTTCCGGCAGGGCGGTAACCCCAGCCGCCGTCGGGGTTTTGCGCGTCGCGCAGAAACCGCAGACAGAACTGCTCCCGAAAAGAAGCATCTCCGGTAGTCTCGGAGCAGGATTCGGAACCACGAAGGGAACCCGGCATTGCCCACCCGAGTGTCATGGTGGTTTACATCACCCGATCGAAAGGAGAAGGCGGCGTCTGGGGATCTTCCACCTCGCCAGCCTGGCCCTCGGGGCGAATCTGCAGTTGGTTAATCAGGCGGTGCAGATAATTCCTGGCCATGCCCAGGGTGCGAGCGGTCTTAGTTTTCCGCCAGCCGCATTCGCGCAGCGTGCGCAGAATCAGACGTCGCTTGAACTCCCGCACCTCGCCCTCATAGGAATGCGCCGGCGGGGTGGCCTCGAAGCCTCTCCGAAAGATACCGGGCAGATGGCTGATCTCGATCGTCGAACCTTCCGCCAGCACCACGGCTCGCTGGACGACATTCTCGAGTTCCCGCACGTTCCCGGGCCAGACGTACTCATCGAAGGCCTGCAGGGCCGGCCGCGAATAGCGCTTGGGCTTCTTGCCGAACTTCTGGGCAAACCGCTGCAGGAAATGGTGGGCCAGGTAGGGGATATCGTCCCGCCGTTCGCGCAGCGGCGGCATGCAGAGCTGGACGACGTTGAGGCGGTAATAGAGATCCTCGCGGAATTTTCCGGACTGCACCATCTCTTCGATATGCTGGTTCGTCGCACAGAGCAGACGAAGGTTGACCGCAACCGGCGTATTCCCGCCCAGGCGCTCAAAGGTCCGCTCCTGCAACACGCGTAGAAGCTTTGGCTGCAAGCCAAGGCTAAGGTCACCCACCTCGTCGAGAAACAGGGTTCCCCGATCGGCTGTTTCCAGCCGTCCACGACGCGCCATCAGCGCTCCGGTAAAGGCGCCCTTCTCATGGCCGAAGAGCTCGTCTTCGATCAAGGTCTCCGGTAGATTCGCGCAGGAGAAGGCCACGAAGGGATGGGCAGCCCGCGCACTCATTCGATGGACCGCACGAGCGAGCAGTTCCTTACCTGTGCCGGTCTCGCCGGTGATCAGCACGGTGACGTCGCACGGCGCCACCTTCTGGGCCAGCGCGAACACCTGCTGCATGCGCTCGGACGGTCCGATCAGCTCATGCAGGCGGCCCACCTGGCGCTCCTGCGAGCGTAATTGCTGCAACTCCCTTACGGTCTGAAAGAACTTAGAGGCACGCCGCAGGACCAGGCGAACTTCCACCATGTCCGGCGGACTGGCGAGGACGTCGTAGGCGCCGCTTTCCATGGCCTTGAGACTCAGCGCATGGTCGTCCGCAGCCAGGATGGCGATCACCGGGGGTGGCACGTCGGCGCCAGTAATCTTTTCGAGAAGGCGCAGCCCCGCGTTCAGATCGTTTTCGCTGGTGGCTGCGCGCAGGTCCAGGAGAACTACGTCCCACCAGCCTTCCGGCACAGCATCCTGTGGAAGGACAAATTCGTTGCTCTGCTGGATCTGGAATCCAGGACCCAGAGCGCGGATGATGGCCTGGGCAAAACCTACATTAGGGCTGCAGAACCAGACACGGACTTCCTCTTTGTACATGGCAATCTCCAACCACTCTCAGCGCTACGCTCCGTCCAGGTGCGGACTCGCTCTGTGCATCTACAGTTGCCGCAGGGAGAACCAAGCCTGACTCACCAGAAATGCAGCAGCGTCCGCGAGCGGCACCTGCTCTCAGTGGCCGCTCCCCTATCTGCTACGGGCAAACTTGCTTCGTTCTTCCGCGCATTGAACAAGCGAGAAACCGAACTCGGTCCCGGCGGGAAGACATGCGGAATCAGTTTACAAGGCTCCCCGCGACGCGGGATCTGCGCTCTCTCCACTCGAAGGCCTGCGAACACCGCACTTCTGACTGAAGAGTTTGCTGGCAACTTTACATGGGGACGACCACGCCATCGGAAGCTCCTGGGGGATTCGGTGCTCCGGCCGTGGCGCGGCGAGGGCGGATTTCCCGCCGATCTGGTCTAGCACGTTACCCTAAAAGCGTGTCGGCGGCAAGAAGTCAAACGTATGAATTGGCAAGGGCCATTCGACCCATCGGCTCACTAGGTCTCCGTGACCCATCTGCATGGGAGAAGAACAGGCCACGAAGAGAGAAGAAAGACTCTTCCAACGTACCCATCGGCCTCGTCTCACCTGTTCCTCGAAACTTGCGATACTCGCGCGGGGATTCCCACCAGGATATCCACCGCGACGCCTTTGCCCCCTCGCAGTGCCGGAATGAACTTCCATCGGCCAAATGCCAGCAGTGCAGCTTCGTCAGACCGGGGCTCGACCCCTTGCAGAACCCTCAGCTCAGCCACAGACCCATCAGCCTGGATCACGCCCTGCAAGACAATAAGTTTGTTGGACTTGTCTTCCGGCACTGGAAACCGCTGGAAATCAAATCTCTCCACGGCATCGGGTGGTACCAGGCCCTGATCTGGTTGGACAGCTCCTGCCCGGAACCCGGAATCAGGCCCGCTAGTCGAGTCTCCGCGGAAGCAGTACTGTAACGCCCAGGACTTGCCTGGCATCGGCAAAAACACAGAGTAGATCTTGCCGCCGCGCAGGGCTCCGTAGACACCGAGCCCACCCCCTCCCATCGGACCTGCCGTGACGATCAGGTTGTTCCTTCGCAGGCGGGGAAGACTGATGACAGGGAACACCAGATCGCCGGGCTTAGCGCTGAGAAGCCTGGCCGGGTTCTCGCCCAGACCGCTGCCGCCATCAGTGCCGGGTCCCGGTCCAACTCCATCGCCGCTGTCAACACTCAAGAGACTCGGCCGCAATGCGCCTCCGCCACCCCCGCCATTCTTGCCTTTTCCATTCCCAGTACTCCCGTCCCCACCGGACCCCACTCCATCCGTTCCCGCTCCAATTTGACCACCTAACACTCCCCCCGGAGAGCCAGGCATTCCGCCCGCGGGAGAGACCGAAAACGCCCCATAGCGACTCCCAGGCGGTATGGCAAGTAGATCCATGATGCCCGCAGGATCCACGCTTATCGTGAGCAAGCTATCGCGGGCTTCTGAAGTTTCCTCGCTTGCGCCGAAACCCGCGCCTGCAGCGGCATTCCTGGCTTGTGGCACATGAGCTGTCCCCAGGGCCGGCGGCGGAGGGACTGGAAGATGGGGGCGTGCGTTGACGACCGCGCCCAGGGCAAGAACCGGCTCGGATGCGCTGCGCGGTACCGGAACCACATCGGGTTCGGTTGGGGCGGCTGCTCGTGCAGCAGCCTTCGAAGGCACCCTGATGCGAAAATCCACGCGTGGCTTGGGGATCGCCAATGGATTGCCCACAACCAAATTGGGCAGTCGAACCTCTTGTGTGACGCGCAAGTCCGGGGGAGAAGAGGGCTGAATAATGGTCTGCCGTGCATTATCCGGACGCGGCGGATTCGAGACCATTCTGAGCCGGCGATGGAACGCAGTCGAGCCGAGGGCGGGCAGCAGCTCACGCCGCGCGCCAGAGCCCGGACGGCCCCCGGGCCCGGAAGCCATTATCGACGGCAGAGAGCCGGGCAATCGGGCCAGGCGCAGATCGTAGACGATCCTGGTGGTTTCCTTCCTCCGTGCCTCAGCAGTCTGGTTCCGCTGGAAAGGAGTTGGTGACACACGGACGAGAAGGAAAAGTATGGAAAAATGTAGAAACGCCGACGTAAACAACGCCCGTCGCGGCAGGTGCGCTTCCGACTCGACGAGATTCTGGGAAAGCAGGATGATTCTTGCTGAATCTACGGAGGAGTAGTGACGCCAAAGCAGCAAGAAGGACCCCCACCAACTGCTCAGACGAGGCTCGGGGGGCACAAGGAACCGTGGCACCCTGCGCATCACCACTGCTTTTTCCACCTCCTGCTGAAGGGTCAGACCCCCCGACCAGTTTGGCCCAAACCACGCTTTGCTGCATTTGCAGTACCACAGTGAGGAAGATTCTCAGATGCTGACGCGAAGGCTCCATGAACTCCCAGAATACGGGCAATCCGAAACAAAATGTGCACAAGACTGCACCTATCAAGTCTTGCGCAGCGCTTGGCTCCTTGATTTGATAACTAGGCACTTTTATATTGACCTCAGGAAATGAGGGCTCTCGCTCTCGAATCAGTGGATGCACCGGGCCTCTACAGTGACCTCCGAAGCTATTCGTCTTCTTGTCTCCGACAGCTCCCCAATGGGGTGCCAAGTACTCGCTGTCTCTCTGGAGAAATCCCATAACCATTTCGTGGTGGTCGGCCGCGACACCAACTCCAAGGAGATTCTCAAAACCGTCGAGGAAAACAACCCGCACATTGCGTTAGTTAGTGCCAACCTTCGGGACGGCCCACAGACCGGCTTTGCGATCGTGCGCGAAATCCACAGGTCCTTTCCAAAGACGAGGGCAATCGTGCTGCTGGAGGCCTCCGAGCCCGAGTTGGTCGTGAACGCGTTTCGGGCCGGCGCCAAAGGCATCTTCTGCAGGGCTGGATCCTTCGAGGCAC
Source organism: Terriglobia bacterium (assembly GCA_041493955.1). Classification (GTDB taxonomy): domain Bacteria; phylum Acidobacteriota; class Terriglobia; order Acidiferrales; family UBA7541; genus QHYU01. The sequence goes on along the minus strand of JBGPZW010000013.1, from coordinate 1,433 downwards.
TCTGCAAGTGCATCAGAACAGTGCACAAAGGGCAGATCTGGGCAACCAGCGAGGAGTTGCAGTCCGTGATGGATGTTCTGACGCGTGCGGCGCCACTCCAGATGACCAATTTCAGCGGAGCTGGGTTGCTGACCAAGCGGGAGGAGCAGGTGGTTCACCTGGTCGCGGAAGGGCTTACCAACAACGAGATCGCCTCGAAGCTAAACCTCAGTGCCCACACAATCAAGAACTATGTTTTTCGCATCTTCGACAAGTTGGGCATCTCCAACCGCGTCGAATTGGTGATTTACGCCTTGGATCAACACGGCCCTCGAAGACTGGATAAGCAATAACTCTTTCAGGCGTCTGCCAGTGTCGCGCCTCTCTAGACCGCATGGCACACTCCAGGTCAGCCGACCCCCAGCAAGTTGACGCCCCTCGCAGTGCACCCCCCGAGGTCTCGTGTCTCCGTTTGGGCACACCTCTCGACTCAAATTGATAGGTTCTTGGAGGTCGCTAGGAAGACCACCCGCGATTCCTGCCAAGACCAGAGAACCCCAACGAATCCAATCGCACAGCCGGGTGCTCCCGGTCATTGCCGATCCTTACGCTACCGCAAGTGGAACGCTTCCTGCACAGAATTCGCCGGGAGGCCTGTAGAGTCATGCGTGACTTCGCCAAGTGTGAAGCATTCGGGGTGTCCCTGCCAAAAACTACATCCGACGTGCCGCAGGCCACGAGCCCCAATGCGTGGGTTCGCTTCAGAACCCATGTTTACCGCAGTGATTGTCGATTGAATGGACCCTAAGTAATTCTCGCAGGGTCAGGGGGCACACGACGAGACCTGATTCCTCGTGAGAGCGCTTGGCAGGCTGCTTCGATCAGGCAGCTTGGCGTGCATACAAATGATGGAGCCCGCCGACTTGCGGGATTTCGATCACCTCGCCGAGAGCGGGAGGTTGGATGGGTCGACTCACGGGAGAATCTTTGTCGAGAGACAAGTGGGCCCGGCAGTGCTCGTAGTATCGGAAGTATTCCTTCAAAACGCGATGCAAGCCTGTTTCGTTGAACACTATGACGTGGTCCAGACATTCACGACGGATCGATCCAATGAGCCGCTCGATGTAAGCGTTCTGCCAAGGCGATCGCGGCGCAGTGAGGACTTCGTGGATACCCATCCACTTCGCGGTTTGACGAAAATTCATCCCGTATGTCCCATCGCGATCTCGCAAAAGATACCGAGGCGCAGCGTCCCAGGGGAATGCCTCTATGAGTTGATGGGCAGCCCATTCGGTTGTGGGATGGGCGGTGACGGCAAGATGCACAGGACGCCGGCGCTCATGAGCCAGCATCACGAAAACGAATAGCACTTTGAACGAGAGCGTCGGAACCACGAAGAAGTCAGCGGCAGCGAGGCTCTGTACATGGTTTTCGAGAAAGGTGCGCCAAGTCTG
>JBGPZW010000092.1:0-13268 GCA_041493955.1 Terriglobia bacterium | reverse complement strand
CGCCCTTGATTCCTTCCTGCACGATCTGCCACTTCTCTTCCGGGGTTCGATCTATACGCGGTTTCCTGCCCATGTTGCCTCCTGTTGGAGGCCCTGATCATACCTAAGCGAGGTGTCCAGTTTTAGAGGGGAGCACTACAGCGCTTGATTCATATGTCGACAAGTTCGGTGTCGCGTCACGAGATATCGTGCGGAGTTGTCGCGAGCAATTCGGCGAGCTAAGTGCGAAAATCAAGCTGTCTAAAGAACTGGAACTTGCCGTCTCTTGGGAGTTCTTTGTGGCTTTATTCTGTACTATCGGCAGTCAGACCCTTGCTATCCGAGGTTCGGAGAAGTCCACCTACGGAAAGCTGTTCGAAAGGTTGATCCTCGGTACTGTACTCACAATTCTCGGCTTTGAACTCATTTCCACAGACGCTATTCCAAAACAGCCGCGGAACATATTCTGGCTTTCAAGTCAGTTTGGCGCCCGTGAAGCGGATGGCACATTGATACTCGAGCCCGGCACTGCAATCCGGTTTGATTTGGGATTTATTGGGAGGGGCAACCCTGAGATATCAAAAGACAAAGTGTCGCGCTTCGAAAGGCAGCTGGAAATCAACGAGGAGAAATATTATTCGACGACTTTTCTGATAGTGGATAGAGTGGGTGAACGCAGCAAGATTGTCGAACAGGCCGAAAAAATCGGGGGCGTAATTGTCCAAATGAGTCTTTCGCAGTGGCCTCAACTGCTTGCCAAAGAACTGAGTCGCAAGTACGGATTCAAGCATGAGCTTCTGAACATGGATGCTGCTCATGTGGACCGTTACCTTAGAGATAAAGTCAATCAGCTTGACGTAATGCAGTTCGTAAAGGCAATCTCGCCCCTAATCTCAGACGAAGAAGACGAGTCTGAGCCTGACGCTTGAATTCTGCCCCTGCTCATCGCCCTACAATCCCGGAAAACCGTCGTGAAAACGGGTTTCCCTACGGTTTTCCTTTCAGGTTTCCGGATACGATCCTGGAAGGCTCGCAGAAAGAACGATGTGCAAAGCCCAGGGCGCGAAAGTGGTACGCGGGCGGGTCATGGCTGGGGCGGGTGGGCCACTGGCCGCGAAATCGTAGCTTCCTGGAGAGACCGTGTCTCTTGCCGCGGCATTTTACACCCAGGGGAACGCTGTGTCCCCAAGCCGAACAACCCGCGCACTCTCAGTAATCCAACCGGTCCGAAGGTGTGCTCCGATAAACGCGAAGTGCTTTGGCTACGCTGGAAACCTCCAAGACCACGCTCGCCTTCTTCGAATCTTTTTCAACGGTCTGATAGCCGGAGGTGATGTTGATATCTTTCGCGGCTAACCTTCCGGCAAAGCGCCCTAGCGCTCCAGGTGCATTGCCGAGCTTCGCGTGAAGAACGGCTTCCTCAGTGTAGGAAAGTCCTGCGTCATCCAGCGCGGCTTTAGCATTCGCCACATGGTCCACAACGAGCTTTACAAACCCCTTGCTCCCGGAGGTAGTGAGTAAGAAACCGTGGATATTCACCTTCGCCTCGCCCATCACCGTTGCGATGTGCGCGAGCGTTCCTGGGTGGTTGTCGCAGCGAACTGTAAGCTGATTCACTTTGGGCATGGGCCGCACCTCCTTGGGATCGCATTCTACACCGATGGGCGGACTGTGTTTGCAAAGCAAGCCTCTAAGGCCGCCGCGACATCAGAAAACCCAACCCCGCCGCCGGGACGGCAGTGATACACGTACCGCCGATGCGCGCCGACGGATAGATGCCGGGCTTCCCGGCAGGGCCGGGAGGCAGAAGGCGCCAAAGCCCGCCGCTACATGAGAAAATCCGGCAGAGCGAGGCGGGCAAATGAGCGACCCTTACGGCGGGCAGTGCCGCCTGCCTACACCAAGAGGTATATACCTGCGCGGTCTTAGGCGTGCCGCCAACGTAGGTTCGCCGTGGGTCGGGGTTCCGTATCTCGGCAAGGAAACCAAGGGAATGGCGCGCGCCGCAAGCCCATCCGGAGCGCAAAAGGCGCGCACGAAGGCATTTAGGGCGGGGGGACACGCGTCCTCGTTCTGATCGGGGGCACGGTGCTTTCCACTGGGCACCCGACCACTACGGGACTCCCACTCCGGGCTGGTAAAGAGGAAACGGGCAGTGCATGAACCCAAGGCACAAGCTCTGCCCGGTCAGAATTCCCGGAGATGGCCTACTTCTTTTTTTTTGCTGGAGCCGCCCCGGCAGCCTGGTACGTCCCCTCGCAATCCCAGATGGCCGTCCCGTCCGGACCGCCTTTGCCCTTGCAGGAGCCCTTGCCCGTGACGCCCTTAAGCTTCCCGGTGCCGCCGATGATCGTCCAGGAGTTGCTTCCGGAGACGAACTGGCCGCCACTGGCCGTGCCCGTGCCCTTGTAGCTGTAGTGGACCTTGTCGCCGCTGGCGAGCGTGTCGACGAAAATCCCGTGCCACGAGATTTTGTTTCCCATGACGTCGTGGAACTCGGCGGCAGTGCCTTCCTTCTCTCGCTCGCCGCCGATTTCGCCCTTCACCGCGGAGCACTTCGTTTGGGCCAACACATACGCGTGACCGATCTGGTCGCCCGCGTCAACGCTGTGCTCGACCGCGGGTTTGTCACAGTTCCATTGGCTGTCAATTTTGCCTTGAGCCTGGACTCCCACCGCAGACAGGAATACCAGACAAACTGCCCATACGAACTTTCGCATGCTCACCTCCTGAGGTGTGGGGTTGAGGCCGCGGAGCATACACCAAACCACGTCTCCCGCGCACCAGGATTTTGCTGATTAGACGACGGCGCCGGTTCCTCGCAACCGAGTAGAGTTCGTTGGGGGTTGGTCGCCCAAGGCTCGGAAGGAAGGAGTGGAGTCGAGGGCGCGAGGGGCTCCGTTTCTCGGCCACGCAATCAAGGGAATGGCGCGGCCAAGCAGTTTGTGAAAAACCCCCTGTGCCCATCACTTTATTCAACAAGCTGCGAAGGCTCTTAGCGCGCCAGCAGGAGTTGAGTCGCAAAGCAGCAAGGTGGTGGGCTTCCCGGCAGGGCCGGGACGCAGATGGCGCCCAAGCCCGCCGCTACATCAGAAGACCCAACCCGCCGCCGGGACGGCAGTGATACATGGCGGGCTTCCCGGCAGGGCCGGGACGCACAAATCGCGAAAGTCCGCCGCTACACGAGAAAATCCAGCAGAGCGAGCCGGGCGGGTGGCCAGCCATCCACAATGAGTGAGTCTGGTTTCTACCCCGGGGGCTTTGGCATTTGCGCGAAAAAGGCGTCCATGTTCTTCTGCACTTCTTCAGGAGTGTAGTCGTGCATGTGCGTGGCGACAGACCATTCGTGTCCGAAGGGGTCGGTCAATTTGCCGTAGCGGTCGCCCCAAAACGCGTCCATCAAGGGCATGGAGACCTTCGCGCCAGCCGCCACGGCGCGAGCAAAGAACGCATCGGCGTCTTCCACGTAGAGGTGGAGCGCGGTGGTCGTGCCCTTCAGCGAATCCGGCGCCACCCAGCGTGTCATCTGGGGAAACTCGTCGCTGAGCATGAGAATCGAATCACCGATCTTCAGCTCCGCATGCCCAATGAGTCCCCCAGGCGCCGCCATGCGGCCGCGCTCTACAGCGCCGAACGCTTTCTTGTAGAACTCAATGGCGCGCTCCGCTCCGCGCACCACGAGGTGTGGTGTCATCGTGTGATACCCCTCGGGAATGGCCCTCACTCGTGACGGTTGCGTTGCCATGCGCTCCTCCTTTTTTTCTTCGGTTGCGCTACGCTTGCTGTCGCTCCTTACAGTCGCGGCAGAGCCGCGTCCAGGGCACGGCGTCCAACCGGGCTTTGGAGATGGACTGCCCGCAGGACGAACACACTCCGTAGGTACCCTGTCGAATCCGAGCCAAGGCCTCCTCGATCGCGCGCAGGAGGCGGCCGTCGGTTTGCCGCAAGCGGATGTGAAGCAGCGCATTGGTGTCGGCGGTGGCTTGATCCATCAGGTCTCCCCCTTGGCCACCTGCTCCCGGTACCGAATTCACGCCGTCCGCTCGGGCATGCACGAGATCTCGCCGCTTGGCGAGCAAGAGCTGCGTGTATCGGCCAAAGTTGATTGCGCCCACGAGCCGTCCTCTGACGCCGGTCCTCCCGGAGAGAGACCCTGACTGCGGCAAGGGCATTTTACACCCACGCGCACCCCATGTGCGCAATCCGCATCCCTAGGCAAGACCTCACCCCCAAGGCCGTCCACCCGCGGGCTCTTTTTTTGAGCATCGCAGAAGGTTGGAGCCTGTCTTTGATAATATGTGCCCCCATTGCGTCTCGGAGGAAAGAACATGAGAGGTGCGGTGAAGTACTCGAGCAGGTCTGGAATGGGATGGGGCGCTGAGTTGCTCGCCGTGTTTGTTTCCGGATTTTTGGTGGCGACTCTCCTCTGGCTGGGGCTATGGTTCTTCCTGGGAAGATCAGCCCAATCTGACGCAGCACGGACCAAGGAAGCCGCCGTACAGGCGAAGGAGAGTGTGCTGCTGAATTGTGTTGCGGCGAAGAATCAGTGTAACGAGCTCAAAGACAAAGTTCAGGCTGAGAACCAACAACTCGACGCTAAGCTCAAAGAAGCGCTATTGGGCTGGGGGCGTTGCATCAAGAGCAAGAATACTCCCGAGGGTTCGGAAAAACCGAAACCCAACGCCCCCTGAATACGCCCCCGCGGCGTCTTTCTAATTGCAGGGGAAATTCGTGATGCCGCTCGAGAATTGCTGAGGCCCAACCACAGCTACATTTTCTTCGCCGGAGCCATCTTGTGTGGTTTGGCTTTAAATTCGACAAGCAAAGCGTGGGCATCGCCGGTCCCAAGGTATTGGCTCGCGTGCGTTTCTGCGTCGCGCCAGGCTACGTCACCTGCCTTGCTATCCCGTTCTGTGGTCTTGCCATCCGGTGAAGTGTACTTGGTCTTGCCGGTAACAAAGTTGTATATGAGACAATCGGGGTGCGAATGCATCGGGATCTTCTCACCTTTGCTGCGAAATTCGAGCACGCGCACCCGGTCGTTGTCCAGCAGCACCTTAAAGTTGTTCGGCGCCACTTTTACCGGATCCTGCGCCAGTGCCGTCCCTGCAGCGAAGACGAAAACCAGCGCGGCAAACAGCACTGCCGCTCCTACATGACGTGAATTCTTCATGGATCAGCTCCTTTTTCGTTTGTTAGGGTGAAACCCGCGCGGAGCATACTCGAACAGAAGAAGGCAGGCAAGTGCAGACGGGCGATCGTAGCGCTGCCGTCAGTCCAGCTCCATGCACAGGGTGGCGGACTTCTTCGCCGGGGCTCGGGGCAAGTTCAGCCCGTCGCGACAGCAGAAAAGCTAACCCCGCCGCGGAGACGGCGGCGGTACACCTTCCAACAGCTAGACCGGGAGCAGGCCGAGGAACTTGCGCGGGTCGTTGTCGAAGCCGGGAAAAACGTTGTGGAGGTCTTTGCTGCCCAGGTGGCGCTCGAGCGCCTCGCCGAGCACGGCGCGGAAGTCGGTGGTGAGGGCGAGGTCGCGGCCTTCGTAGAGCTGCTCGGGGCCGAGGCCCGGCCAGCGACCGTACACCTTGCCGCCCTTCACGCCGCCGCCCATCACGAACATGCAGTTGGCGTGACCGTGATCGGTGCCGTGGTTTCCGTTCTCGTGCGCGGTGCGGCCGAACTCGGACATGGTGACGATGACGATGTTCTCCATGCGGTCGCCGAGGTCGCGGTAGAACGCGGCGAGACCCTGGCCGAGGTCGCGCAAGAGGTTGGCAAGCTGGCCCTGCACGCCGCCTTCGTTGACGTGGTTGTCCCAGCCGCCGCTGTCGAGGAAGCTGACCTCGAGCCCGATGTCGGCCTTGATGAGCTGGGCAATCTGCTGGAGGCTCTGGCCAAAGCGGTTCTTGGGATAGTCAACGCCATTTTCGGGCTGGAAGCGGCCAGGGTTGGCTTTGCGGAGCATCTCGATGGCTTCAAAGGTTTCCGTGCCGGTGCCGCGCAGGGCGCTGTCCACGGTTTGCGCGTAGAGCGCTTCAAAACCACCCTCGACCACCGGCGATTGCGCGATCACCTGGAACTGGCGCACGTCGGGCAGAGCAATGGCGGGCGCGGAACCGCGCAGCATGCGCGGCAGGTTCGCTCCCATCGCCACGGCGCGGAAGGGAGACGCGCCAAGCTCGGGCTGCTGTTGCAGCGTGCGATTCAGCCAGCCGTCTTCGGTGGATTTCACGCCGGGCGTGCCGGACTCCATAAAATCCTGCGCGTCGAAGTGCGAGCGCGTCGTGTCCGGCGAACCGGCGGCGTGGACGATGGCCAGATGCCGCTGCTTGAACAGCGGCTCGAGCGGCGCAAGGCTAGGGTGCAGGCCGAAGAAACCGTCGAGATCGATGGCGGCCGCTTCGCCGCCGCGGCGCGGTTCGGGGATGGCGATGGAGGAACGAATCTTGTAGTAATTCGACTCGGCAAACGGCACCACGATATTCAATCCGTCGGCCGCACCGCGCTGGAAAAGCACCACCAGTTTCTTGCGGTTCGGCATGGGCGTGGCCGCCACCGCGCGCTGCAGGAACGCGGGCAGCGAGCCCAGCCCCAGCATGGCCACGCCGCCCGATTTCAGGAATACCCGCCGCGAGACGTGCATGGTCTTTGCTCCCTTCCCTCCAACACCGTTTGCTTGCCTGTCATTCCGAGGCCCGGCCATTTTTGCCGGGTCGGGAATCTCTCCGGAGGGATTCCTTCCGGCAAGGCCGGAATCCTCGATCGCTTCGCTCGGAATGACAACGCTGGTTCAGGTCTCACCAAATCCCGTTCAGCGCCGCTGGAACTCCGGCGCACCCAGCACCAGACCGGCAAGTACGCCGAGGTCCACCTGCTTGACCGGATCATCGAGGCTGGCGCGAAGGATCTGTGGATCGGCCAACTGTTTTTCGAGCGTGGTGCGCGTCTGCGAAGAAGCTTGATTCGACAGCAGCAACTCGATTGCGCGGTCGAGCGACGCCTGCGGATGGGCCGCAGCGTCCGCGCCCAGCAGCGCGGCCACATCGGCGTGCGCGCCGCGCATGCGGTTGGCCGCGAGCGCGAGCGAGAAGTTCAGGCGGTTGAGGAGGGCGCCGGTGTTGACCCAGGTCTCCGACTTGTCGGAGTAGCCGGTGGGCGGCTGGCACATGTAGAGCGGCTCGCCGATCCGCGCCGTCCAGGCCACCAGCGGCAGCGCGGCATCCACTTCGGTGCCCAGGGCGCGCGCCGTGGAAGTCACCAGCTCAAACGGCTTCTTAATCTTTGCGCGGTAGGCCTGGCGCGACCAGAACTCCGGCGAGGTGATCATCGCGCGGAGCACGGCGCGAATGTCGCCGTCGGTGTCGAGAAACGTTCTGGCCATGCGGTCTACCAGCGCCGGCGGCGGCGTGTCGGAGACGAAGTGCCGAGCGAGCTTGGTGGAGATGAACTTCGCCGTGTTGGGATGCCGCGCGAGCATCTCCAGAACGCGCTCGCCGTCCTTGATCCCGCCGGCGTGAATTTTCTGGCCGAGGACGATCTTGGTGCCGGGGTCGTGGATGCGATCCTCGAAGTGGAACTCGGGGTCGCGCCGCGGGGCCTTGAGTGTCCAGCCCGTGAAGCACCTGGCCACCTCGATGACGTCCTGCTGCGTGTAGCCGCCGTCCACGCCGAGCGTGTGCAGCTCCATCAATTCGCGGGCGTAGTTCTCGTTCAGCCCGCGCTCCTTTTTCTGATTGGGCGTCTGGCCGTTCTGGCCCTGATTCGGCACGGGGCGACGTCCGTTGTTCGGCCCGCGGCGCATGCCGAAGGGGTCATCCATCCCGTAGAGGCCGTAGAAACTCCGGCGGCGCTGGGCCAGCTCGCGCTGCATGCGCTCGAATGATTTGGGGTCGGCGCTCAGCCAGTTGTCGAGGTAGAAGAGCATGGCCGGGCTTTTCGCTGTGGCGGAGAGCAAATCCTTGAATTTGCCCAGGGCGTGCGGGCGGATGACGTCGCGTTCGTAGGAGGTCAGCAGCCAGCGGTCAGCGCCCTTGGCGGCGAAGACGTTGAAGTGATTGAACCAGAAGTCCACCATCTCTTCATAGAGCTGGCGCTCGCTGTAGATCGCGCGGGTCATCTTGGCCATGGAAAGCTCGGCGATGATGCGTTGCGGGCGGCGGCCTTCCTCGAACTGCCTGGGCGGGTTGTTCGGATCGCCGCCGCCAAAGCCCTGCTGCTTAAATCTACCATCGGGCTTCTTGGCCATCTCGGACTCGTCAGGTGTCATCGCCTGTTTGTCGGGCTCTTGCGCACCTGTGGCTTCCGGCGCCGCCTGGGCGTCCTGCATCTTCTGGCGCTCTTCGCGCTGCTGGACTCTGTCCTGGCGCTGCTTTTGAAGCTCCTCCCTGGAAAGGCCAGCCTGCGCGGCGGCTTGCTTGGGTTGCGGGTATTGATCGAGGAGCTGCGTGGCGGACATGACCAGCGTCGGGAATCGTTCGAGGCGCGCCTGGAGCGCCGAGTCATCGATGCGGTCGGGATGGAGCTGCTGGTCGATCCAATTCTCAAGGCCCATCTGCCGCACGCGCTCGATGTCGCCGGGGCGCGGGCCGAAGCCCAAGCGGTCGAGCGCGTGAAGGATGGCTTCGTCCTCGTTCAATTCGGTAACGGGCAAACCCATGACGGCTTTGCTGCGCTGCGGCTGTTTGTCTTTTTTCTGTTTGTCCTTTACGGCGGACAGGTAAGGCGCGGCAAAGGTCAGGGAAGCCAGCAGCAGCACGGCCAGCATCGCCACCAAAGTGGTGCGCTCCGGGTGTACCGGTTGCTGCACGCGGCTCAACCCTTTCGTCATGATAGAAAACCTCCGATGTCGCACGCCCAAGCGCGAAGCGGTTGGCAGGACGGCTGCCAACTAGCAAGTTTAACCCCGCACGGGCCAAAAAGTTGCGCGCGCACAAGACGAGGTTGCCGCTTAGGAAGCAGCGAGGCCGCGAGCGTCCGCGCGCTGTTCCAGAATGGCGATTTGACCGCGCCGCGCGTGTGCCGTATAAGAGAGCGCTGGCCAAGACAGACCCTGCCGCGCCCGTGGAGGAAGTTGTGAATCGCAAAACCCGGTGGCCCACCCTGCTGCTGCTCCTGAGCGCGATACTCAGCCTCGCCGCAGCGCAGGCGCCGCGCAGCAGCAGTCCGGCAGCGGATGCCGTGCCCGCGATTTCGCCGGAGCGCCTGCAGCAGCACATCAACTTTCTTGCCAGCCCGGCGCTGAAGGGACGCGGCACCGGCACCCCGGAGCTCAATCGCGCCGCGCAGTACATCGCGAAGGAGTTTCACAAAGCTGGCCTCCAACCGGGCGCAGGCAAATCCTATTTCCAGAAGTTTCGCGTGACCGTCGGCGCCGAGTTGGGCAGGCAGAACCATGCCAGTTTCTCCGGCGCAAACGGCCACAACGCTGGACAACCTCCGGCTCTTCGTCCGGGAGAAGACTATATCCCCCTGAACTTTTCCGAGGCGGGCGAGGCCAGCGTGCCGGTGGTCTTTGCCGGCTATGGGATCACCGCGCCGGAATATCACTACGACGATTACGCCAATCTCGACGTCAAGGACAAGGCGGTGATCGTGCTGCGGCACGAGCCACAGGAAGACGATCCCAAGTCGGTCTTCGAGGGACGTGAACTGACACCGCACGCGCAGATCGTCAACAAGGCCATCAACGCGCGGAACCACGGCGCCCGGGTGATGATCCTCGTCAACGACCCGGTGCCGCATCCGAGCGAGGAGGACGCGCTCGTAAAATTCGGTACGCTCACCGGGCCGGAGAGCGCCGGGCTGCTGCTGATCCAGGCGAAGGAGAAAGTAGTCGAGGATCTGCTGAAAGCATCGGGCGGCAAGAGCCTTGCGGAATTGCAAAAGGGGATGGACGAAAAGCTGGAGCCAAATTCGTTCCCGCTTCGTGACACCGCTCTGGCGCTGCGCGTGGATGTCCGGCGCATCACGGCCGCCACGCAGAATGTGGTCGGCATCCTCCGCGGGCGCGATTCGAAATTGGCGGAAGAGGCCGTGCTCATCGGCGCGCACTACGATCATCTCGGCCTGGGCCAGCACAACTCGCTGGCTCCGTCACAGGCGGGGCAGATTCACCCGGGCGCGGACGACAACGCCTCGGGCACCGCCGCCGTCCTGGAGCTGGCCGCGGCGTTGGCTGCGCGGCAACGCGATCTGCACCGCAGCATCGTCTTCATCGCCTTTACCGGCGAGGAGCTGGGGCTGCTGGGCTCAGCCTACTACACGAAGAATCCGCTCTGGCCGCTCGAGCGCACTGCAGCTATGCTCAACCTCGACATGGTCGGCCGGCTGCGCAACGGGAAAATCTACGTCGGCGGAGTGGGCACCTCGCCCGTATTCAAACAGGTGCTTGAGCAAGCCAACCGCATGGGCCTGCAACTCGCCTACTCGGAGAGCGGCTACGGCTCGAGCGATCACACCTCGTTCTACGTGAAGAATATTCCCGTGCTGTTCTTTTTCTCGGGGCTGCACTCCGACTATCACAAGCCTTCCGACACCGCCGACAAGATCCAGGCGGGCGAGGAAGCGCGCGTCGTTGACCTCGCGCTGCGCGCGGCGATGACGCTTGCCGCGCTCGACCCGCGGCCACAGTTCGTGCGCGTGGCCGAGCCGCCTCCCATGGGGGGCGGTGGTGGCGGCTACGGCGCCTACTTCGGGTCCATCCCCGACATGGGCGAGGAGGTGAAAGGCGTGAAGTTCGCCGACGTGCGCGATGGCTCTCCGGCCGCGAAGGCGGGGCTCAAGGCGGGCGACATCCTGATCGAGTTTGCCGGCGCGGAGATCAAGAACCTTTACGATTTCAGCTACGCCCTGCGCAGCCAAAAGCCCGGCGAGGTGGTGCGCGTCGTCGTGCTGCGCGGGGCGGAGCGCGTCACAGCAGACGTGAAGCTGGAGCAGAGAAAGTAAGTTTTCGGGGCCGGCTGTTATCAGCTCTCAACCGCTGGCTTTCATCTCCCGGATGACGTCATTCTGAGGCGAGTGCAGGATCCCTCGGAGGGATTCCACGCTGCGCTTGGAATGACCTCCTCCCCATGTGGAGTGGGGATGCTGATACGCAACTTCATATTCTGGCTTTCGACGAAGAAGGGCTTCACTGACGCCATCGCGCGGCGTGGGATGCGTTACGGCTTCGCCCGCCGTTTCATCGCCGGCGAATCGCTCAGCGAAGCGCTGGCGGTGAGCGCGGAGCTCTGCCACGCCGGGCGGCGCGTCAGCCTGAACCACCTCGGCGAAAACGTGCGCACGGCCGAAGAGGCCGGGCGGGCGCGCAACAGCTACATCGAGATGGTGCGCGAACTCGATGCGGCGGGGTTGGACGCAAACGTCTCGATCAAGCTGACGCAGTTGGGACTGGATCTGGACCGCAATCTCTGCCAGACGCTCGCCTCGGAGATTGCCGCGGCCGCGGCGGGATTGGGCCGCACAATCGAGATGGATATGGAAGGCACGGCGTACACCAGTGTGACGCTCGACATTTTCGAGGCCGTGCGGCAGCGCCACAACAACGTCACCCTGGCCATCCAGGCCTATCTCTTCCGCAGCGAGAAGGACATCGAGCGACTGGCGCCGCTGCGGCCCAGGATTCGCCTGGTGAAAGGCGCGTACCGCGAGCCGCCCAACCTCGCCATGCAGAAAAAGAGCGACGTGGACACCAATTATCGCCGCCTGCTCGACCGCCTGCTCGACGGGCGCTACTTCCCTGCCATCGCCACGCACGATCCGGCCATGCTCGACTACGCCCGGCAAAAGCTCGCCGAGCGCGGGCTTGCGCAGGACCAGTACGAATTCCAAATGATCTACGGCGTGCGGCGCGATCTCCAGCAGCAATTGCGCGACGCGGGGCACCCACTGCGCATCTATGTGCCGTTCGGCACCGAATGGTGTCCCTACTTCATGCGCAGGCTTTCGGAGCGGCCGGCCAATTGCTGGTTCGTGCTGCGGAGTCTGCTCGCGGAATCCTCCCGCTAGCCGTTTCGCGCGGCAACAATCTTCGCACGCTGGTGCTCGGCGCGGCCGGACGTCAGGACTTGAAGCGCATGATGAGTTTTCTGAGTTTGATCTCGGCAGCGGCGCTGAGCCAGGTGAACTCGACGCCCATGCCGCCGGATTCGACGTCGCGCACCGCACAGGGACTTTCCACCACATCCGTCCCGGCGGTGATGCGCAACTCAAACTCAGTGCCAGTCGGATACCGGTCGTTGGTGAGGAGGTAAGCGCCCCCGGTGCCGAGCACCAGAACACGGCCCGTCAGGGGACGGTTGACGCCTTCACAGGCAGGCATTTTCTGTTCCGGAATAAGGATGCGTTCGTGGCGGCGCCGGTTTTCCTTCATGTGGGAGCTCAAGATTCCGTGACCAACGAGCCCACTGAGCGGGCCGCGCGGAAGGCGTCGAGCGTCCAGGCGTCCTGCACCTCGTCGTGGCGCAGCACGTAAAAGTTGCCGTCGTGGGCGCGCACACGAAAATAGATGGCCGCCGGGGAATACCACTGGTCCTCGACCAGCTCGACCTCGAAAACGTGGCCGCGCAGGGTGAAGCGCTGAGGCCGCTGGTCGGCGCGGTAGCCCGCGTAACACTCCACGCGAATCTCGTTCATCGCACCCTCCATCGCGGGGGAAGCAGGCACAGACTAGTGTACTCCTCGTCCCATGCACTGTCAGCAGCCCGCGACCCGATTGTGCTCCACTGAAAATGGGCGTGCGCCAGTCCTACTTGCGCAGGGAAAACTCGGCATTGAAGGCCGAGCCGAAGAGGATGATCATCGCCGTCAACTGCATCCACACCATCAGGCCGATGGCCGCGGCCAGGCCGCCATAGACCAGGCTATACGGCATGTGCCGTACGTAGAAGCCGAACGCGGCGCTGGCCACCCACCAGAGCGGCGTGGCCACCGCGGCGCCGGGCAGCACCTGCCGCCAGCCGTTCGCGACGGGGCGGCCGACGCGGTAAACGACCGCGAGCACCAGCATGGCGGTCAAAACGACCGCGGCAAAATAGATGGCGGACCAGAGCGCGCGAATCAGCACCTGCATCCCCATCTCGTGGATCAGCCAGGCGCGCAACTGCTTGCCGAACACAGTGAGGACCACCGAAGCCTGCCAGGGCACAATCGTCACCACGAGCAGCAGCAGCGCCCGCCCCTGGCGGATCCAGTAGCCTGGCGGTTCGGGCTCGTTGTAAACGATGTGAAAACCGCTGACCAGCAGCTTCATCACCTGCACGCCGCCCAGCAGCGTTCCCCCGAGTCCCAGG
>JBGPZW010000149.1:0-8082 GCA_041493955.1 Terriglobia bacterium | reverse complement strand
GGCTACGCTAGGTTTTGTCTAGGCAGCCAAAGCCAACTCAGTGTTGGCAGTTCTGTTTTTCCACCCGATTGCGGGCAGGTGGCGCCCGGCATGCCTTCGGGTCGCGACAGCTTCCGTCGAAACCGTGTCGCCCCCATGGCACTTCAATCGTAACACCAGCCCGCGCGGGCGTCCATCGGGGCGAGGAAGGGTGGGGAAGCCTCTGACAGCACGCGGTCTTGGTTTGCCGGTTGACAATCCTTTTGCAGGGTCTCGATAATCGTGAGCGGGCGTTCCGCGACTGAGGGAGGCGCAAGCCATGGCTCCGGAACCGAGCGGCGTCGAGCAGGCGGTCTCGCGCACCCTGCGCGACAATTTGGAAAAGCTCCAACGCATGACCGATGAGTTGCATCAGGCCGTCGCGGACCTGGTCTCGGCGTGCGCGAGCAGCCGGCCGGGCAACGCCTTGCCGCCGATGGTTCGCGCGCAGACTGCGGCCGCGTCGCTGGCCGCGTCGCTGGACGTGCTTTCGCGGCTGGTCACCGCAGCGATCCAGTCAGGCTCGGCTGCAGCGAGCGAAGAAGAAACCGTGCGCGTGGTGGGAGTGCAACCGCCCGAGCCTCCACGAACGCCTGAGCCGCCATTGCCTTCGACCCCGGTACCCATGGGGTACGCCCCCGCGAGCGGAGTTCAGTCGCCGGCACCCGCCGAGGGCTGGCGGCCCGCAGACGGGGGTGAAACCGGCGCACCGCCCGAGCGGTTCGACGCTTCTTCAGAGCTGGCGTTTGGGGTGGCCGGAGCAGTGCCGGGCGGACCGGATCCGGTGGCCAGCCAGATGGCCGCGTTCGATCTGTTGAGCCTGCCGGCGGAAGAACAGGACCTTCACCGTCGCGCCAACCGTGTGGCCAAGGTTTCCATGCAGGATATTCAAATGCTCCGGCCCGAGCAGGTGCGCGTGGGCCGCGAGCACAAGGATCTTTGTGTACGATTACGCGATGACATTGAGAAAGCCCGCAGAGAGTACGACCGGCGATTCGGGTCCATCCTGGGTCATCCGGTGGATTATTTCTACCACTGGATGGTGGAGATCCTGGCCGGCGGCGATCCCGAGGCGCTGGGCGAATACCCTTATCCCACCCCGGTCCTCCGGCGTTAACGGCGCAATCGCACCCCGTCATCCTGCCCCCGATGCGCGGCGGGCATCGCTGCGCCGGCGGGCCGCCGGTCTGCTGGCGTTGATCCTTCTCCTGCCAGCCGCCGCTCTGACGCAGCAAAAGAAACCGCACAAGAAGGGAAAGGCTCATCCGCCTGTGGTCGCAAGGGCGGCGGAGAGCCCTGCCGCGGCAAGTGCCGACGCCGCGCAGCCCGACCAACAGCTTGTGCTCCTCGCGCGCGCCGCGCGCGACGAGGTATCTCCCAAGGCTTACGTGCATCTGGCGGATTTCGCCAAGCAGCATGCCTCCGACGAGCTGGGCGCGCGCGCCGCGCTCGCGCTTGGCTACTACGACTTCGCCAAAGGCCATCGCAAGCAGGCGCAGGGGTGGTTGGAAAAGGCGCAGAACGAGACGCTGCTGCGCGAGTACGTCCTCTACTGGCGGGCGCAGGTGAACCGTGGCCTGGGCCGCGACGCTGAGGCGCTCGCGCAATTGGATACTTTACGCCGCGAATTCCCCGATAGCGCGCTGACGGAATCGGCTGTGCAGGCGCTGGCGGAGACCGCGCTGGTGATGGGCAAGCCGGAACGCGCGCTCGCCGCTCTCGACGATTATGAGAAGTCCGGCTTCCGTTTGCCGCTGCTGCTCCTGCGGGCGCAGGCGCGGGAGAAAGTCGCGCAGAAGAAGCACGAAGAATCCGCCGCTGCGGCGCGGGATTATGTGGCGCTCTACTACCGATACCCGCTCAGTGATGAAGCGAAGTTCGCCGGCAAGCGGATTCCGTCGCTCGAGCGCGCCCTGCGCGCGGAGTTTCCGAGTGTTTCTGCCGAGCAGAAGATGGGCCGGGCGCAGGCCTTCTTCGATGTGCGCAAATGGCGCGAGGCCCGCGCGGAGTACGAGAGACTTTTGCCGAGGCTGACCGGAGCCGATCGGGAGAGGGCCCAGTTGCGAATCGTGCAGTGCCGTGTGCAGCACAAGGGTTCACCGAGCCTGCTCGCCTCGCTCGCGCTGACCGATCCGGAGGTGGACGCCGAGCGGCTCTACGCACTCTCGCAGGCGCGCCGCTCGCTGAAAAAGGAAGCGGAGATGCTCGTGGCCATTGAGCAACTCGCCACGCTCTATCCGCAGAGCCGCTGGAATGAAGAGGGGATCTTCTCCGCGGGAAACTATTTCTGGGTCAATCTGGACCGGCAGCGCGCGGCCTCCTATTACAAACGGATGCTGGAGCAGTTTCCGTCGGGAAAGAACGCGCAGGCAGCCGCCTGGCACCTGGCCTGGGTCGCGTATCTCGAGCGGCGGCCCGAAGCCGCGACGCTGATCGAAGAACACCTGCGGCACTACCCCGGCTCACCGTACACGGCGAACGCGCTCTACTGGCTGGGCCGTGCGGCCGAGCGCAACGGCAACGCCGCGCACGCGCGCAGCTTTTACCTGAAGCTACAGGAGCGCTACGCGCAGACCTACTTCGGCCGCCAGGCGGCCGAGCGCCTGCGTCCCGAGCCTGCGGGCATCGGCACTTCTCCGGTGAACAACGCCGAGTTCCTGTCCTGGATCTCGTCGCCGTCGGCGCTGCGGCCGGTGGACGAACCCATCCCGCCGGTCGTCACCGAGCGCTGGGCGCGCGCGCAGGCCCTCCGAACGATCGCCTTCGATGCCTCCGCCGAACAGGAATTTCGCGCCGCCTATGCCACTGCGGGCACGCCGCGGCTGCTCTGGGAGGCGGCACGCTCGGCGCTGGACGCCGGTCATGTTGCCGTGGCGCTGGCCACGGTGCGCCTGGCCTACCCGCAGATGGAGGCCCGTAAGATCGCAGAAGTGCCGCTGGTGGTCTGGCAAACGCTCTTTCCGCTGCCCTACGAGTTCAGCCTGAAACGCGCCGCCGAGCGCAACCACGTGGATCCCATGCTGGTCGCCGGGCTGATCCGCCAGGAGTCCGTTTTCCAGCCTGACGCCGTCTCTTATGCGGGGGCGGTGGGATTGATGCAGGTGCTGCCGAAGACCGGAAAATTATTGGCGCGGCGGCTGAAGGTACGCTACACGCGCGCCAAGCTTTTCGATCCGGAGTACAATCTGCAGCTCGGGACACTCTACCTGGCGGATCTGGCGAAACTGCTTGGCAGCCCCGAAGCGGTGCTGGCCGCCTACAATGCGGGCGAGGACCGTGTGGGGGCGTGGAAGGCGGAGCGGAATTACGAGGAGCCAGCCGAATTCGTCGAGTCCATCCCGATCACTCAAACCCGCGAGTACGTCCAGATCTGCATGCGCAACGCCGAGGTCTATCGCATGCTGTACGGAAAATCGCAGTGAACTCGGGCGCGTCTGAAAAGGTCGCGGCGGCGCGGAAACGCATGCTCTCGGCCAAGGCGGAGCGCTTCACCGAGTCGGTGATTCGCGAGATGACGCGCCTGGCCCTACAGCATGGCGCCGTCAACCTCGCGCAGGGTTTCCCCGATTTTCCTGCCCCGGCCGAAATCAAGCAGGCCGCGCAGGACGCCATCGCCGCGGACATCAATCAATACGCCATCACCTGGGGCGCTAAACCGCTGCGTGACGCCATTGCCGAAAAGTTCGCCCGCACGCAGGGTGTTGCCATCGACCCGGAGCGCGAGATCACCGTCTGCTGCGGCTCGACCGAAGCGATGATGGCGGCCATGATGGCGGTCATCAATCCCGGCGACGAAGTCGTGATCTTCGAACCGTTTTATGAGAACTACGGACCCGACGCCATCCTTTCGGGCGCCGCGCCGAGCTTCGTCAAGCTGCGCCCGCCAGATTGGCGCTTCGACCGTGACGAGCTGGCCGCCGCCTTCGGCCCCGGGACCAAGGCCATCATCCTGAATACGCCGAATAATCCCACCGGCAAGGTCTTTGAGCGCGCGGAGCTCGAATTCATCCGTGACCTGTGCGTGCGCTGGAACGCCTTCGCCATCACCGACGAGATTTATGAGCACATCCTCTACGATGGCGCGCAGCACATCTCCATGGCCAGCCTCGACGGCATGCGCGACCGCACCATTACCATCAACGGCATGTCCAAAACCTACGGCGTAACCGGCTGGCGGGTGGGCTGGGCTATTGCCGCACCGGAGACGACTGCAGCCATTCGCAAGGTTCACGACTTCCTGACAGTGGGGGCCGCCGCGCCATTGCAGCACGCCGGTGCCCTCGCCTTGCGCCTGCCCGACGGCTATTACCGGAAGCTGGCGGCGGATTACCTGGCGCGGCGGGACCGTACCCTGGCGATTCTCGAGCAGGCCGGTTTCAGGTGCTTCAGGCCTGCGGGCGCCTACTACATCATGACCGAAGTCTCCGCCTTCGGTTTCCCGGACGACGTGGCCTTTGCCCGCCACTTGGTCGAAAAGATCGGCGTGGCCGTGGTGCCGGGATCGAGTTTCTACAACAATCCCGCCGACGGCAGCCGCCAGGTGCGCTTCACGTTCTGCAAGATGGACAAGACGCTGGCTGCCGCTGCCGAGCGCCTCGCCTTGCTGCGCCCGCGGTAGGTGGGTTTCCTCGCGTGTGCTAGAATCCGCGGCGCAGCGGTTCGGAGAGCATACGATGTCCCTACAATTCGATCTCATCCCGCCGGGAACGCGCGTCGAAGCGAACGGCGATGGCCAGAAGTTTGACGTGAGTGGCAGCGAGACCCGCACCTTTTTCTGCGCGCTCGAAATCACCGATCAGATCGAGCAGGAATCGCTCGACGTCTCCATCTGGGGTTCGGCCGACGGCGAAAACTGGGGCAGCAAGCCCATCCTGAAGCTGCCGCAGAGGTTTTATCGGGGCGAGACACGGGCGGTGCTGGATTTCAGCTTCGTGCCGGAGGTCAAATTCATCCGGGCGCGGTGGGAAATGAACCGCTGGGGCCGGGTGGCGCCGCTGCCCATGTTTGTCCTCGGATTGCGCTTGAGCGAGGTGGCGGCGATGCCGCGCCGGCCCGTGACCGCACCGGCCAGCACAAGCCACTAAACGTCGCGATACCTGCGGCTTAGAAGGGTCCCTGGCTTCCCCACCTTGCAAAGAATGGGGTAGGAAGCGACGGTCGGTTGCCCTGTGGTGGAAGCCTCCTACCCCGCGAGTGGTCTGCATATATAGACGGACAAGTCCCCCGAAAAGTTTCGCCACCCTGGAAGGAAACTTAGAATTATTCTAATCTTGGAAGGATCATATGCCGCTGGCGACCGTAGCCCCTTCCGAAAGGATCAAGGTTTGGGCGGTGGGGCGGCCGGGGCGTTCTGCGCCTTGACCAGTGAGGCCTGAATCTTTTCGCGCATATCGCGGGCCTGGGCGCTCATGGGTCCATTGGGCTCGAGCCGGAGGAAAGTATCGAGATCCTCGAGCAGGGCGGGGTAGGCCCGCAGGCGGATGTGGATGTTGGACATCAGGAGATAAAGCGGAGCGTAATCAGGCTTGCGAGTACGCACTTCCTGGCCGCTCTTCTCTGCGGCCTCAAGCTGGTTGAGCCCCACCAGCGCGCAGGTCAGCTGGTAATGCCCCTGCCAGGAATTGCCGTCCAGTTCGATGCTGCGGCGGGCGACGGTCTCGGCTTCGGCAAACCGCTGGCTGTTGCAGAGCATCGCGGCTAGGTCCACGTGAGCCGGGAAGTAGGTCTTGCCGCTGAGTTCGATGGATTTGCGCAGGGCCTGCTCGGCTTCGGCGACCTGTTCCAGGTGGAGATACGCCGCACCCATCTGATGGTAGGCCTCGTAGTAGGTGGGAAACTCCGCCACGGCACGCTGAAAAAAGGGGATGCTCCCTTTGAAGTCGTTCTTCTCGTAGAAGCGGCTCAGGCCTTTTTCCATGGCGTCGTGGGCCTTGTGGGGAATGGAGAGTTCGCGCGTGGAGACGGTGCTGCCCGGCGCGCCTCTGACGACTTCTATCGAGCGCCGGAGAAAGAGTTGGATTCCCCAGCGGGAGCTGTTGAGCAGCTCGACGCTCTCCCGCACCTGATCGAAACCCCTCTCTTCGATCATGAGGTAGTAAGTTCCGCCGCCCAGCCCGATAAACTCAAACTCTCCACTGGAGCGGGTAAACGTGACACCGACCGACTCGCCGGTCAGCCTCTTCAACTCAATCTTGACGTTCTGCATGGGCTCGCTGGTGTCGTTGTTGCGCAAAATACCGCGAATATAGAGCGTTCTTACCCCGGGACCGGGCGAGGTGGGACGCGTCTGTGACCACGACGGGAGCGGAAAGAATACCAGCGCGGCCAGGAACGAAAACACGACGAGGCGCCGAGCCATAAACACCTCCCAAGGAAGGGGGGAAACTCGAAGTATACCACCAGTTTCGGGCCGGCAAGCCGGAATACGCAGGCCGGGCCACTGCCCTAGGTGTTGAGATCATACGACTGGCGGTAAACCGGCAGGGTCACGCGCCAGCCGAATTGGGACTGGATGGCAGCTTGCAAAGAGCTGGCCGCGGCGGGCTCGCCGTGGACCATGAAGGTCTGCCGCGGCGGGGCGGGGAGACCGGTGAGCCAGCGAAGGATTTCTGAGCGCCCGGCGTGGGCGGAGAACTGCCGCAATTCGACGACCTCGGCGCGCACCACCACGTCTTCGCCATGGATGCGCACCGTTTTCGCGCCCTCCAGCAGTGCGCGGCCGCGCGTGCCCTCGGCCTGGAAACCGGCGAGCAGCACAGCGTTGCGCGGGTCGGGCAGGCGGCGCGCCAGGTGAAACAGCACGCGGCCCCCGGTGGCCATCCCGCTGGCGGAGATGATGATGCAAGGCGTGATGATGTTGTTGATCTCCCGGGACTCCTCCGGCGTGCGCGCGAGATGCACTTTGTGAGCGTTGAGCGGGTCGCCGGCAGCTTCCTGGCGGGTGAATTCCAGGTCGTGGTCCTCCGGATGGCGCAGGTAGAGGTCGGTCACGCTGATGGCCATGGGGCTGTCGATATAGACCGGCAGGTGCGGAATGCGCTGCGCGTCTTCGAGCTGGCGCAGGACGTACATCAGCGTCTGCGTACGGCCCACGGCGAAGGCAGGAATCACGACCACGCCGCCGCGCTTCGAGACGCGGTTGATGACCTCGGCCAGCGCGTCGGAGGGCGAGTCGGTGGGGTGATCCCGGTCGCCGTAGGTGGATTCGCATAGCAGGTAATCGGCGCGCGGCGGCGGTTCGGGATCTTTCAGGATGGGCTGGTCGTAGCGCCCCAGGTCGCCGGAGAAAAGCACCACGGTGGAGGTGCCGTCTTCGTTGATAGTTAACTCCAGGCTTGCCGAACCGAGGATGTGACCCGCATCGTGCGGCCGCACGGAGAATTGCGAACTGATGCGGTATGCTCCCGTCCGCGGCATCTCCTGCAGCCGCTGCAATGCGGCCTGGGCTTCCTCCTCCGTGTAGAGCGGCAGGGCCGGCTTGTGCTTGCTGTAGCCGCCTTGTTCGGCGTGCGCGGCGTCCTCCTCCTGCAAGCGGGCCGAATCCGGCAGCAGGATGTCGCAGAGCTCGCGTGTGGCGGCGTTGCAAAGAATCGGGCCGCGGAAGCCGTTGCGCACCAGCCGCGGCAGGTAGCCGGTGTGGTCGAGGTGCGCATGGGTGAGCACGACCCAGTCGAACTGCGCAGGGTCTTCTGGCAGGGGGTCCCAATTGCGCAGCCGCAGCTCCTTGTTGCCCTGAAAGAGGCCGCAATCCACCAGCAGGCGTTTGCCGCCCGCCTCCACCAGGTATTTCGAGCCGGTCACACAGCCCGTCGCACCGAGAAAAGTGATCTTGGCCATAGGCGCCGTATTCTAGACGAATCGCGCCCAAAAGTGGCAGCAACATGTCACGGCGACGGAGATTCGGCGGATGTCAACAATTGTGGGTCTTAGCAGGGTGCTGAAGAACGGGTGATTTTTGAGATGCGGATGCTGCCGAGAGTGAAACAACGACGGGACCTAGTGGAATCAGGCGCCCCGGGCATCCCTGTTTTGTTCTTCGGCACCGGTTCCTTTCTCCGATTTTCT
>JBGPZW010000198.1:0-5086 GCA_041493955.1 Terriglobia bacterium | reverse complement strand
TCGGCGCGGTCGCGGTCCTGCGCCGAGGCCACGCCGCCCTCGAACAGCCCGAGGGCGCGCTTGTAGTCCACCTCGGCGCGCCAGAGGTCGGCGCGAGACTCCTCGAGCTGCGCGCGGGCGGCGGTGAGCGTGGCTCCGGCGCGGCGGAGCGCGGCGTCGGTCTGCTCGTTGGTCCAGCTCCAGGTGTGCTGCACTTCGCCGACTTTCGCTCGGAGGCTGCGGGTGTTCGCGGCGTAGAAGTCGCGCTGGGCGGCGAGTTCGGCGCTGTCCAGCTCGGCGATCAACTGGCCCGGCTGGACTTCGGAGCCTTCGTCCACCAGCAACCGCTCGATGCGCCCGGCGATCTTCGGGCTGACGATGACCTCGTTGCCAGTGACGATGCCGTTCAGCGCGATCTCCGCGCTGCGCGGCGTGCTGGCCAGATAGACGACCAGCGCGATGAGGAAAACCACACCAATAAAGGCGAAGAAGCGGGTGATGGTCATCGTTTCGCCGGGGCCAGCCAGCAGGCGCAGCGTCTCAGAAATTCAAGAATGGCGTTCCAGCGGGGCAAAGTCAACCCGGGGAAGCAGGCCGGCGGGGTTTGCCAGCTAGCCTTCGAGCGCGCCGCCCGCGCCGGGCGGCAGTTCGATGGAGTATTTGGTGCGCTGCTTTTCGCGGTGCAGCTCGAGGGCCAGCTCGATCAGACGATCCACCAGCTTTCCGAAGGGGATGCCGCTGGCCTCCCACAGCTTGGGGTACATGCTGATGGAGGTGAAGCCGGGGATGGTGTTGATCTCGTTGAGATAGATGCGTCCGGTGCGGCGTTCGAGGAAGAAGTCCACCCGCGCCATGCCGGCGCACTCGATGGCCAGGAAGCCGCGCACGGCATAGTCCTGGAAGCGCCGCACCTGCGCGGGCTTGAGCGGCGCGGGGATGAGCAGGCGCGTGCCCTCCTCGAGGTACTTCGCGGCGTAGTCGTAGAACTCGCGGTGCGGCACGATTTCACCGGGCACCGAGGCCTTGGGGTCGGCGTTGCCCAGCACGGACACTTCGATCTCGCGGCCCTCGATGGCGCGCTCGACGATGATCTTCAGCGCAAACTCGGCGGCCAGGTCGAGCGCCGCGGGTAGCTCGGCGCGGTTGTGCACCTTGGTCATGCCTACGGAGGAGCCCAGCGTGGCCGGCTTGACGAACAGCGGGAAGCGGAACTTCTTCTCCACCGCGCGCAGCACCTTCGCGCGCGACTTTTCCCATTCGGCCCGCGGGACGGCCAGAAAGTCGCCGACGGGAATGCCGGCCTGCTTGTAGAGCCGCTTCTGCACGTCCTTGTCCATGCCCACCGACGAGCCGAGCACGCCGGCGCCGACGTAGGGCAGCCCCGCCAGGTCCAGAAGGCCCTGTACGGTGCCGTCTTCGCCGAACGTGCCGTGGAGCACGGGGAAAACCACGTCCACGTGCAAGGCCGCCCCGCGGCTTTCGCCCATCGGCATCAGCGCCGCCACGTTGGGGTCGGCCGGCAGCACGACGCTCTGGCCGGACTTGAGCACCTCGGGCAGCATCTTCTGCGCGCCGGCGCCTGCCAGCCAGCGGCCGTCCTTGCTGATGCCGATCAGCACCGCCTCGTATTTTTCCGGGTCCAGCCCGCGAATCACCGAGGCGGCCGAGGCCAGGGAAACTTCGTGCTCGCCGGAGCGCCCGCCGAAGAGCACGCCCACGCGGAGCCGTTGCTTGTCTGCGTTCATGGCTTTCCTTGCGTCACCGCAAGCCCCTCTTTCCCGTTGATCTACCACCCCGACGCGTCGGGGCGTTTCTTGCTGCGCCGGCAAGGGCGCGAACCGCCCCAACACGCCGGGGCGTTACGAATTGCGCTCGGTCCCGGCACACAAAACTGAAAAGTGCCATCTCACAACTGACAACTAAGCACCCAACTGCGAATAGCTACAGAATCTTCTTGCCCAGGCCGGAGAGGATCATTTCGACGCCCAGCAGGGCCGTTTTGTTGTGGAGGTCGATCACCGGGTTGATCTCCACGACTTCGAGCGACACCATCGCCTCGCTGTCCGCGATCATCTCCATGGCCAGGTGCGCCTCGCGGTAAGTCACGCCGCCACGCACGGGCGTGCCCACGCCCGGAGCGTCGGAGGGGTCCACGAAATCCATGTCCAGGCTGACGGCAACGCCGTCCGCTTCGTCATTAGCAAACTTGAGGGCTTCGCTCATCACCTCGCGCATGCCGCGCTCATCAATGTCGCGCATGGTGAAGACGTGCACGCCGGACTCCTTCACCAGCTTGCGCTCCTTGGCGTCGAGGTCGCGCACGCCGACCAGGGCGACGTTGCGCGGCTCGACCTTGGGCTTGAAGTCCAGCAGCTCGACCAGCTCCGGCGCGCCGTAGCCCATGATCGAGGCCAGCGGCATGCCGTGGACGTTGCCCGAAGGCGAGCTCTCGGGCGTGTTCATGTCGCCATGCGCGTCGAGCCAGAGGTAGCCGATGCGTTTCGATTGCTTGCGGAAATAGCTGGCCACGCCGCTCATCGAGCCCACGGCAATCGAGTGGTCGCCGCCCAGCACCAGCGGCGTGAATCCCTCCTGCAGCGTGCGCTCGACCATCTCCGCCAGGCCGCGGCAGGTCTCCGCGATTTCGTTCAGATACTTGGCGCGTTTTTCGCCGTAAGGTTGCTCTTCCGCCTGCTTGACGGAGACGTTGCCGCTGTCTTCCACCTGGTGGCCGAGTTGCTTCAGGCGCACCAGCAGGCCGGCCACGCGCAGCGCCGAAGGGCCCATGTCCACCCCGCGGCGGCTCTGGCCCAGGTCCATCGGCACACCGATGATGCGTATCTTTTGCGGCATTGCCAGAGACGTGGTCCCGGCGCTCTCCCCCAAGCACGGGCGCGGAGGGACTTTAAGGATAAACGCGATAAATCATGCGTGGGAAGGGGATGACTTCCCGGATGTGTTCAGTCCCGCAAATCCACGCGACGGTGCGCTCGAGGCCCAGTCCGAAGCCCGCATGCGGCACGCTGCCGTAGCGCCGCAGGTCCAGATACCACTGGAAGGCCTCCTCGGGCAGGTGGTTCTCGCGCAACCGCGCGACCAGCAGGTCGTAACTCGAGATGCGCTGGCCCCCGCCGATGATCTCGCCGTAACCCTCCGGCGCGAGCATGTCGAAGCCCAGGGCCAGCTCGGGCCGCTGGGCGTCGGGCTGCATGTAGAACGCCTTGATCGCGGCGGGGTAGCGGTGGACCATCACCGGCCGGTCGAACTGGCTGGAGAGCAAGGTCTCCTCGTCGCCGCCGAAGTCGTCGCCCCACTTCGCCGGGTTGCCGCGCTTCTGCAGAATTTCGACGGCCTCATCGTAGGTGATGCGCGGGAAGGGCGGCATGACGGCGGCGAGTTTCGAGACGTCGCGCTTGAGCGTCTCGAGTTCACGCGCGCGGTTTTTCACCGCCGACTGCACCATATGGCTCACCAGGCCCTCGCCGAGCGCCATCATGTCGTCCAGGCTGGCGTAGGCGGCCTCTGGCTCGAGCATCCAGAACTCGGTCAGGTGACGGCGCGTCTTGGATTTTTCCGCGCGAAAGGTCGGCCCGAAGCAATACACCTTGCCCAGCGCCGCGGCGGTGGCTTCGAGGTAGAGTTGCCCGGACTGCGTCAGATAGGCCTTCTGCTCGTCGATGTACTGCACCTCGAAGAGCGTCGTGGTGCCCTCGCAGGCCGCCGGGGTGAAGATCGGCGCATCGGTCAGCGTGTAGCCTTGGCCGTCCATGTACTCGCGCGCGGCGCGAATGGCTTCGGCGCGGAGGCGCAGGATGGCCGCCTGGCGCGGCGTGCGGATCCACAGGTGGCGGCGGTCGAGCAGGAAATCCACGCCGTGCTCTTTGAGTTGAATGGGGTAAGGGTCGC
Organism: Terriglobia bacterium; assembly: GCA_041493955.1. Taxonomy (GTDB): domain Bacteria; phylum Acidobacteriota; class Terriglobia; order Acidiferrales; family UBA7541; genus QHYU01. Next base: position 1,201 of record JBGPZW010000198.1, on the reverse strand, counting down.
TCTCCGGCACGCGCTGGACGATTTCGAGCGAGGTCACGCCGATCTCGTAGCCGCCCGGGGCGCGCGGCTCGGCGCGGATGCGGCCGGTGACGATCACGCTGGATTCCTGCGTCAGCCCGCGCAGCGATTCAAAAACGCCCGGGTGCTCCTTCTGCGACACCACGCCCTGAATGATGCCGGTGCCGTCGCGGAAAATGGGGAAAAGGAGCTTGCCCGACTCCCGCAGGTTATACAGCCAACCGCGCAGGATGATCTCGGCGCCTTCGTGACGCCCCACCTGCTCGATGGCGACCACGGGGGTTTCCGCGGGTTGCTCTTTGGCCATGATTCCTCGACGCGCTCCTAGGCTTTCGCCTTCATCGCTTGCCCCAGCTTTTCAAACGCGGCGGCCGCCAGCGCGGCCGGGTGGCCCTGCGCCGTGATTTCTTTCAATTCCATCACGAGCGGAAGACTCGAGCCCAGCTTCTTCATCGTGGCCTTCCAGTCGATGGTGCCCTCGAAGGGGAGCAGGTGCTCGTCCTTCTCGCCGCGATTGTCGTGGACGTGCGTGGTGACGACGAACTCGCGCACGGCGTCGAAGGCGGGGCCCACGCCATCTTCCAGGTGCGCGTGGCCGGTGTCGAAACACAGGCGCAGGTGCTGCAGCCGCGTCTGCTGGATGAACAGCCGCAGGTTCGCGGGCGAGGCCATCTCGCCGGGCGTGTTTTCCAGCGCGATGGTCACCCCGCGTTGCTTGGCGAACAGCGTCAGGTGCTCGAGCGAGCTGAACGCGGCGTCCCACTTGCGCGGGTCCATCGGATCGCGCGACGAGGCGATGTGCTGCACCAGGAAGCGGAAGGGAATCACTTCGGCCAGGTCCACTGCGCGCTTGATCTCGTCCACCGCGTCGAGGCGCCGCCCGCGCTCGGTGTCGGAGATCGAGAGCGGCACGCCGCTTTCGCGGTTCGCGCTCGCATCGCGTTCGGTGGGCGCGTGGACGGAGTGCAGCGCTAGTCGGTGCCCGGCCAGCCAGTCGGCCAACTCGCGCACGTCCTGCGCCGAGCGGTAATCAAAGTGCGGCCGCGAGCAGAACAGCTCAATCGCCGGGATGCCGGCGCCCGCGATCTCGGAGAGAGTCGCCGCCGAGAGCTTGCGGTGAACGAACAAGTAGGTGGAGAGCACGCGATGCATGGCGTTCCTCAATATCCCACCGCGGCGCCCT
>JBGPZW010000040.1:0-23506 GCA_041493955.1 Terriglobia bacterium | reverse complement strand
GGCCAGCGGGATCCCGCACAGACGTGTCACGAGCTGGGCTGTCGTGTTCATTAGTCCCCCGTTGCGCCGCGATCCACCATCATGGCCAGCAGCTCGGCCTTCTGCTGGTACGCCGCGTAGAGATACTCGCGGGCCAATTCGTTCTGGGGTTCGTCGTGGAAGCTTTTTTCACACAAGGCGATGGCGTTGTCAACTATGTCCAGGTTCTGCCGCAGGGAGGCAGTGACGGCTGGATCGTTCTGGCGGATCGCGGAGACCGCGCGTGTCTCGACGGTGTTCAGTTGCGTGTGCAGCGACGCGGCGGCGGACTGCAGCCCGGATACATTCGCTGATTGCTGGCCGGGCGGCAGCTTGAGCTGCGTGGCGACCAGTACGGCCGCGGTGAGCAGAACCGCCAGATAGACTCCGGCGAGCGCCGGGCGCAGCATCACGCCAAACCAGCCCGGCAGCCAGCCCACCTTTTCCGTGCTGCGGATCAGACCTTCGGATTCGAGTTGCTCGCGCAGGGCCATCCACACGCGCTCGGGTGGCTCCGCTTCCTCGGCGGAGAATTGCCCGGCGGCGGCCTCAATCGCTTCCAGGTCCGCGACCAGAGCGCGGCAAGGCCCGCAGGCGTTGAGGTGAGCCGCGGCGGCTTCCGGAAGCGGATCTCCCGCCTGTTGCTCGAGATATTGTTCCAGTTCGTGGCACTGCATCTTTACCTTCCGTTCTGCCTAATCGTCGCCGGCGGATTCCGACTTCGCCGCTTGGCGATCTTCGCGCGCCTTACTGCGCAGGTGTTCCTGCAGCAGCTCGCGCAGCCGCATGCGCGCCTTGTGCAGCTGCGACTTGGAATTCCCGATCGAACATCCCATGATCCCGGCAATCTCGTTGTGCTCGTAGCCGTGAATGTCGTGGAGCACGAAGACCGCTTTGTAACCCGGCGGCAACTGCTCGATGCAGCGCTGCAAGTTGACGCGGTCGATCGAGCCGGTCAGCAGCAGGTCGGGCGCGCCGATGTCCCGGCGCGGCCCGCCGGTCTCCTCGTCCGGCTCCGTGGTTTCCTCCAGCGAGGTTGCCGGCAGCGTCTTCTTCCGCAGCTTCATCAAGACCACGTTCACAGCGAGGCGGTGCAGCCAGGTGGAAAAGGCCGATTCGCCGCGGAAGGTGGCAATCTTGCGGAACAACTGCAGGAACACTTCCTGGGTCAGATCCTCGGCTTCGGCTGTGTTTCCGACCATGCGCAGACACAGGGCATACACGCGCCGGCTGTGCAGCCGGTAGATGCGCTCAAACGCCGCGGCGTCTCCCCGCTGAGCCAGGCGAATTGCGTCCGGCTCAGTCAGTTCGCTCGAATCCGTTCGTCTCGGTCGGGCCACTGCACCGATCGGGACGCATCCGTGAATTGGGATGCGTTCCCCGCTCCCTGAGTTGTACCTGCCGTGTCCAAGAAACGCGGCCGATGCGGCCCACGAAGCAGGCCCGGGCCGCCGTCTGCCCGGCGACTTGCCGGATTTCTCGTCAGCGGCTTCTATTCTCTTCGGAAATGGGCCGTGCGTCTAGAAGGAACCGTTGGGCAGATTTGCGCCGAGGCCCGCAGCTTCTGCTCCAAGGGCGTCAGCTCTTCCTTGGGCAGGGCCAGCAGGAAAGATTTCAGCACCACGATGGTTTCTCGCAGGCAGGTGTTCAGGTCGTAGTGCAGGACCTCAAGGGCGCTCCAGCAAACGTCAGGCCGGACCGAGGCTCCCAGGACGACATCCTCGGCGGCCTGACGGAATTCCTCCTGGAGCGCCGCTACGATACTGACCATGGCGTGCAGCTTATGGAAAAACTTCGACCGGCTGTGCAACAGCACCTTGAAGAGAAGACTGCTCTTGCGGGCGCCCGTCTGCGCGCTCTCGCCGCGGAAGAACGCGGACTTGAGCGGCGCGACGTTGGGCAGCGTGCCGAAGTGATGGCCGTGCCCTTCGATGGCGCTGAGCACGGAAACCAGACGGATGGCCAGTAGGTCAAACAGGTCGGCGGAAACGCCGGCTTGCTCGCGCGCGTGCCCCAGGATGCCCTGGGCGCACAGCGCCAAGGCTTCGTCGAGCGTGACGCTCAGCATGCCGTACAGAGTTTCGAGCTGCTCGTTCGTTTCCTCGAACAGCTTGTCCTTCTCCGCTGGCATCCAGGCCAGCCAGTCCTCGCGCACGCTGCGCAAGGGCTGGGGCCAGATTCTGGCGCGCGTTGCTCCCACTTGACCTCCGAGAGGAACCGGATTATACCAGACCGGGCGGGCGTCCAGTTGAATCGTTGACGCTCCCGGTAGCCCCCGTTATACTGCCGCACGATTCGCACGGAAAGGATCTCCGCTTGCCTTTTGAACCGCTCGACCAGTTTCTCCAGAGGCAGAAAAAGCTGGAAGAGATCGTTGCGCGGGGCCACGAGGCCTATCCGCGCAAGTTCGACTTTACGGCCAGCCCGGCGGAGATCCTCAAAAGGTATGGCCAGCGGAGCGCGGCGGAGCTGGACGCCGAGAAGGTGCCCGTGCGGGTGGCCGGGCGCATCCTGACGCTGCGGCTGCACGGCAAGGCGGGCTTCGCTCACATCCAGGGACAGGGGCAACGCCTGCAGATTTACGTGAAGTTGGACGTGGTGGGCGAGGCGGGCTTCCGGCTGTTCCAGTTGCTGGACATGGGCGACATCATCGGCGTGGCCGGGCACCTGTTCCGCACCAAAACCAATGAGCTGACCATCTGGGTCGAGCAGCTCACCCTGCTCACCAAGGCGCTGCTGCCCCTGCCGGAGAAATGGCACGGGCTGGCCGACGTCGAGTTGCGCTACCGCCAGCGCTATCTCGACCTGCTGGTGAGCGATGGTGTGCGCGAGATCTTCACGCGCCGCGCCCAGATCGTGCGCGAGCTGCGCGGCTTCTTCGACGCGCGCGGCTACGTCGAAGTGGAAACGCCGATGATGCAGCCCATCGCCGGCGGGGCCACGGCGCGGCCTTTCATCACGCACCACAACACGCTGGACATCAACCTCTATCTGCGCATCGCGCCGGAGCTGTACCTGAAGCGGCTGCTGGTCGGCGGCCTGGACCGCGTCTATGAGATCAACCGCAACTTCCGCAATGAGGGCATCTCCACCCAGCACAACCCCGAATTCACCATGCTCGAGTTCTACCAGGCCTACAGCGATTACCGCGACCTGATGGACTTGACTGAAGAGTTGCTGACCGCGCTGGTGCTGAAGGTCTGCGGCACTCTGCAAATCCACTACGGCGAGCACGAGATCGACTTCAGCCGCTGGGAGCGCCTCTCCATGCGGGAAGCTGTCTGCCGCCACTGGCCGGAGGCCGCGGGTGCCGCGCCCACGGTGGCGCAGCTCGCGGCTAAGCAGGGCCCGCGCGCCGCCATCGAGCGCTACAATACCTGGGCGCGCGCCGGGCACGCTGAGCCCATCGCCAGTTCGCCGAAGTTCTCCGACGGGGAACTGACCGCCCTGTTGTTTGAACACGTCGCCGAGCCTCGGCTGATCCAGCCGACGCTGCTCTATGACTTTCCCGCCGAGATCTCACCGCTTTCCAAGTGCTGCCCGGACGACCCTTCGCTCGCCGAGCGCTTTGAAATCTTCATCGGCGGGCTGGAGCTGGGCAACGCCTTCTCCGAGCTGAACGACCCGCTCGAGCAGGAGCGCCGCTTCCGCGCGCAGGTGGCCCACGGCGGGGAAGAAGTCCCCAAGGAAGTGGACCTGGATTACGTCCGCGCGCTCTGCCACGGGATGCCGCCGGCGGCCGGCGAAGGTATCGGCATTGACCGTTTGACTATGCTGCTGACCGACTCGCACTCCATCCGCGAAGTCATCCTCTTTCCCCTGCTGCGGCCCGAAGCGCGTTCGACGACCGCGGGCGGCAGCGGGTCGCAAGACCGCGGCGAAAGAAAATGACATTTGAATGGCTGGTGGCGCGACGCTATCTGCGCTCGCCGTACAAGCCGGCGGTGCTGCGGCTGGTCACGCTGCTCTCAGTGGCCGGGGTGGCCGCGGGCGTGGGCACGCTGGTGGTCGCGCTGGCCATGAACACCGGTTTCCGGCAGACCATCCAGGAGCGCCTGCTCGGCGTCACCGCACACGTCAACCTGACCCGCCCCGGCGCGGACGGCCTGCGGGATTACCGCGCGCTGGCCGGGCAGCTCGGCTCGGCCCCCGGCGTCCGCGCCGTCGCACCGGCCATCTACCAGACCGTGCTGCTCTCCGCCGGTGGCCGCGCCCGCGGCATTGTTCTGAAGGGCGTTGATCCCGAACTCGAGCGCCGCTCGAATGAAGCGCTGCGCCACGTGCTAGCCGGCGCGGGCGATTTCGCCGCGGATTCCGACGGCATCGAGGCCGTCCTGCTCGGGCGGACACTGGCGCAGGAGTTGAACCTGGGCGCTGGCGACTACGTCACGCTGACCAGCCCGCAGGGGCGCCTGACGCCGTTCGGGATGATCCCGCGCTCGCGGCGATTCCGGGTCACGGGGATTTTCGACTCCGGCTTCTACGACTACGACGCCAACTGGGGCTTTGTGACCCTGCCTGCCGCGCAGGGGCTGGCGGGCACCGGCGACCTGGTCAACGTGCTCGAGTTCCGCATCGCGCAGGTGGACCGCGCTGCGGAGGTGGCACGCGCGCTCGCTGCCCAGGCAGGGCCGGGCTTCCAGGCCAAAACCTGGATGGACGAGAACCGCGCGCTGTTCCGCGCGCTGCGCCTGGAAAAACTCGTGACCGCAATCTTTATCGGTTTGATCACCTTCGTGGCCGGGCTGAACATCCTGGTGGTGCTGGCCATGACTGTCACCGACAAAGCCCGCGACATCGCCGTGCTGATGGCCATGGGCGCGCGCCGCGAGCAGATTCGCAATATTTTTGTCTTGCAGGGCCTGACGGTGGGCGCAGTGGGCACACTGGCCGGCCTGGCGGCGGGCTACGCGCTGGCCTGGGCTGCCGACAACTACCGTCTGATCCAGCTCGACCCGCAGGTTTATGCTGTTTCCTTCGTGCCCTTCCATCCCAGCGGCCTCGACGCCGTGTGGATCGCAGCGGCCGCGCTCGGCATCAGCATTGCTGCGACGTTCGTCCCCGCACGCTCCGCCGCCCGCCTCCTACCCGTGGATATCCTCCGCTATGAATAAGACCTTGAGGTTTCACTTGTAACTGCGTCCGCCCGCACGGCTGTTTTGGAGAGCGGCGTGCACTAAGGTAGAGAGTTCACGAAATCCGATGTGCAAGCGGCTGGCAGATGCCGCGGCCGATAATTGGGTTCGTGCTACAATCGTCGTGGTATCAACGGATTGCAGGAGAGCGCCGCAGTGACGAAACGAACCCAAAGAGCCCGCCGGGTACCCAGTGGGCAAGAATGTGAAATGGGTTAGGCTTTTCCTCGAGGCCGCCCGCGAACCGGAAACAAGTAGAGAGAACGCAAACCGGCTCCCCAAACAAGCATCCAATTGTGGGAGCGAAGCTTTGACGAAGAAAGCGCGAGGCAGGACACGAACGTGACGGCGCGCAGCGCAGCAACGATGGCCAACACCGGCTCCGGAGCCGAGGCCAGCGCGGTCGCGCCCGGCCCGCCAGTCGTGCTCGAGGCCCGCGGCCTGCGCAAGGTTTACAGCTCCGGGGGCACCCAGGTGACCGTTCTGGCCGGCGTGGATCTGCGCGTGACCGAGGGTGAGATGGTGGCCATCGTCGGGCCCTCTGGTGCCGGTAAGAGCACCCTGCTGCACCTGCTGGCCGCGCTGGACACGCCAACAAGCGGTACAGTATACTTCGGCGCGAAGGCGCTCGAAACGCTTCCAGACGCGGCGCTTGCCAGCTTCCGCAATCGCTCGATGGGTTTTGTCTGGCAGCGGCACCACCTTTTACCCGACTTCACCGCCGAGGAGAACGTGGCCATGCCTCTGCTGGTGAGGGGGGCGGGGCGCGGCGAGGCGCTCCGGGCCGCCGCGCGGTGGCTGGGTGAAGTCGGCCTGGCCGCGCACGCACGCCAGCGGGCAGGAGAACTTTCAGGGGGCGAACAGCAGCGCGTAGCCATCGCCCGCGCGCTGTCGAACGAGCCGGCGGTGCTGCTGGCCGACGAGCCGACTGGGGACTTGGACGCGGAGAACGCGGAAGCGATTTTCGGTCTGATGCAGCGCCTACACCGGACCCACCGCCTGACCTCCCTGCTCGCGACCCACAATGCCGCGCTGGCGCGGCGCTGCGACCGCGTGCTGGGACTTGACCACGGCGTGCTGAGAGTTTTGGCTGGAGACGATACAGGGGCTTAACCGTTGTCCTGGGGGAGAAGCGAGCGGAACCGTGTTTGAACGCTACACAGAGAAAGCCCGGCGAGTGATCTTCTTCGCACGGTACGAGGCCAGCCAGTACGGCAGCCCGTACATCGAGACCGAACACCTGCTGCTGGGGTTGATGCGCGAAGACAAGGCTCTGGCCAACCGCTTCCTGCGGTCGCACGGCTCAATCGAGTCGATCCGCAAGGAGATCGAGGCACGCATCACCATCCGCGAGCGCATCTCCACCTCGGTCGAAGTGCCCCTCAGCCAGGAGTGCAAGCGCATCCTGAACTTCGCCACCGAGGAAGCCGAGCGGCTGGGCCACAAGCACGTCGGCACCGAGCACCTGCTGCTGGGCATCCTGCGCGAGGAGAAGTGCTTCGGCGCGGAGATCCTGCAGGAGCGCGGGTTGCGGCTCTCCACATTGCGCGAGGAGTTGGCGCGCACGGCCGGGGAAAAAGTTCCGGTGAACCGCCCGAAAGAAACCTCGCTGCTCGCCGAGTTCAGCCGCGACCTGACCCAGGCGGCTATGGAAGGGCAGCTCGACCCGTTGGTCGGGCGCGAGCGCGAACTCGAGCGCGTGATTCAGATTCTCTGCCGGCGCACCAAGAACAACCCGGTGCTCATCGGCGAGCCCGGCGTGGGCAAGACGGCCATCGTCGAAGGGCTGGCGCAGCGCATCGCCGACAGCGACGTCCCGCCGTTCCTGGCCGACAAGCGCATCCTCTCGCTCGACCTCTCCCTGATCGTAGCCGGCACGAAGTATCGTGGGCAGTTTGAAGAGCGGCTAAAGACGATTATGAAAGAGCTGATGGAGAGCCAGAACGCCATCGTCTTTATCGACGAGCTGCACACGCTGGTAGGCGCCGGCTCCGCCGAAGGTTCGCTGGACGCCGCCAACATCCTGAAGCCCGCGCTCAGCCGCGGTGAAATCCAGTGCATCGGCGCGACCACGCCCGGCGAGTACCGCAAGTCGGTGGAGAAGGACCGCTCGCTCGAGCGGCGCTTCCAGTCCGTCAAGGTCACCGGCCCCAACGAGGACGAAGCCATCAAGGTGCTGCAGGGCGTGCGCGAGCGCTACGAGAAGTTCCACGCCGTATCCTACACCGACGAGGCCATCCAGTACGCCGTCTATCTCTCGAACCGCTACATCCCCGACCGCTTCCTGCCGGACAAGGCCATCGACCTGATTGATGAGGCGGGCGCGCGGGTCAAACTGCGCCAGGCCACGCTCCCCGACGAGGTCGCCGAGGTGCAGAAGCGGGTGAAGTACATCACCCACCGCATGGAAACCGCCATCGCCAACCACGAATTCGAGAAGGCGCGCTTCTACTCCGAGGAGGAACGTAAGGAGAAAGAGAACCTGCGCGCGGTGCGGGAGAAACTGAAGCTCGACGAATCCACTACCGGCGTGGTCACCCGCGAAGAAATTGAAGAGGTCGTGGCGCGGTGGACCGGCATCACCGTCACCTCGATCAAGGAAGACGAGCAGCAGAAGCTGCTGCGTATCGAGGTCGAGCTGCACAAGCGCGTCATCAGCCAGGAGCGGGCCATCACCGCGCTGGCGCGCGCCATCCGCCGCAGCCGCGCCGGCCTGAAGGCCCCCGGCCGCCCGGTGGGTTGCTTCCTGTTTCTGGGCCCGACCGGCGTGGGCAAAACCGAAGTGGCGCGCCGGCTCGCGGAATTCCTCTTCGGCAGCGAAAAATCGCTAATCCGCTTCGACATGTCCGAGTACATGGAGAAGCATTCGGTTTCCAAGCTGATCGGCGCGCCCCCCGGCTACGTGGGCTACGAAGAGGGCGGGCAACTGACCGAGCGCGTGCGCCGCACGCCGTACTCGGTGATCCTGCTAGACGAAGTCGAAAAGGCGCACCCCGACGTTTACAACATCCTGCTGCAGGTGTTTGAAGATGGGCAGCTCACCGACGGCCTGGGCAATACGGTGGACTTCCGCAACACCATCCTGATCATGACGTCAAACCTGGGCGCCCGGCACCTGCAGAAGCGCTCCACCATGGGCTTCCAGTCCGCCGCCGAGGACTCCGGCTCCAAGAGCATGGATGAGATGGTGATGGCCGAAGTCAAACGCGTGTTCAATCCGGAGTTCCTCAACCGGCTGGACGAGGTCATTCTCTTCAACTCGCTGGCCGATGAGGACCTGCTGCGCATCATCGACCTGCTGGTGGGCCAGACCAACGACACGCTGATTCACCGGCAAGTGCAGATCGTTCTGACGCCGGAAGCGCGCCAGTGGATCCTCGACAAGACCTGCGCGGATCGGAATTACGGCGCGCGGCCGCTGCGGCGGGCGCTGCAGAAGTATGTGGAAGATCCGCTGTCGGAAGCGCTGATCCAGGGGGGCATCCAACGCCCGGCGACGCTCGAAGTGTACGTCTCCGGCGATGGGCTCAGCTTCCGGCCGGTCGTTGAGGCAACCCCGGTCGTCCACTAGAGAATCCTACGCGCATAAGCCGGCTATCTTCCGGGGAGCCGGCGGGGGAGCATACATTTTGGGTTGGGGGGCGCGGCCTTGAGAATGGGCGTGGCCGCACGCATAAAATTCTGCCTGCCGATTTTTCTCCTCTTCCTGCTGGTGTCCTTGCTGCCAACGATTTCGGCTCCGGCCGAGGCGCGCGGCGAACCGGCGGCTTCCGTACCTGAAGCGGGGGAAACTCCCGCGGCGCAGCAACCCGCGGTGGTCCAGCGCGTGGAGTTCAGCGGCAACCGCCGCGTCCGCAGCGACACGCTCAAGGCCAAGATCTTCACCCGCGAGGGTGACGCCTACAACGAGGAGACCCTGCGGCGCGACTTCCAGGCCCTGTGGAACACCCAGTTCTTCGAGGACATCCGGCTGGAAGTCGAGGACAGTTCTGACCGGCCCAACGCGAAGATCATCATCTTCAACCTCAAAGAGCGTCCGGTGATCCGCCGGATCGAGTACAAAGGCACCAAGTCGGTCACCGAATCGGACATCCTGGAGCGCTTCAAGGACCGCAAAGTGGGGCTGTCGGTGGAAAGCCAGTTTGACCCCACAAAGGTGAAAAAAGCTGAAGTCGTCTTGCGCGAGTTGCTCTCCGAGCATGGGCGGCAGTTTGCCGTGGTCAAGCCCACCTACGAGCGCATCGCCGCGACCAACGCCGTCAAGCTGATCTTCGTCGTCGAGGAAGGCCCCAAGGTCAAGGTCGGCAAGATCATCATCCAGGGCAACAAGGCCTTCTCCGACCGGAAGATTATCCGCGCGATGCGTCACTCGCGCCCCTTCGCTATCCCGCTGGGCATCACCTACCTCAACATGTTCTCGAAGACCTACGACCGGCGGAAACTCTCCGAAGACCTCGAGGTGGGCATCCGCAGCCTTTACCAGGACAACGGCTACTTCCAGGTGCTGGTCAAGGAGCCGGTGGTCGAAACCGTGGACATCGAGCGCGGCGGCCTGCCCGTGCCCCTGCCGGCGATCGGGCGCAGACACGGCAAGAGCACCAACATCACCATCCCCATCGAGGAAGGCGACCGATTTCACATGGGCAAGCTCTTCATCCGCAACGTGGACCCGGAGAAGGGCCTTTCCATTAAGACCGAATTCCTGCAGCAGATTTTCCCGCTGCATGAAGGCGATATCTTCGCCGTGGACAAGGTCCGCAAGGCCCTGGAGGACTACCGGAAACTCTACGGCCAGTTCGGCTACATCGATTTCACCGCGACTCCCATCAGCGACGTGGACAACGCCAACAAGATCGTCAACCTGACCCTGGAATTCGACGAGCAGAAGCAGTTCTACGTCCGCCGGATCGAGTTCCAGGGCAACGTCACCACGCGCGACAAAGTCATTCGGCGCGAGATCCTGTTGGATGAAGGCGACGTCTTCAACAACCGCCTCTGGGAGATCAGCATCCTGCGCTTGAACCAGCTCGACTACTTCGACCGCATCAAGCCCGAGGAGCACTCCGAGATTAAGCGCAACCTCAAGGAAGGCAGCGTTGACATCGTCCTGAAGGTGAAGGAGAAGGGCAAGCAATCGATCGGCCTGACCGGCGGGGTCAGCGGCATCGCCGGCAGCTTCATCGGCCTGAGCTATCAGACCAACAACTTCCTGGGGCTGGGCGAGACGCTGACCTTTTCGGCGGAATTCGGCGACCGCCAGCGCAATTTCCTGTTCGGGTTCACCGAGCCGTACCTGTTCGACCGGCCCATCTCCACCGGCTTCACGGTCTTCTCCAGCCGCTTCAGCTTCAACCAATCCCGCGAGACCTCGCTGCTGATCGGCCAGCGCGTGCAGCTCGACCCCAACACCACGCAGAACTACAACCAGAACAGCAAGGGCTTCACCGTCTTCGCCAGCTACCCGGTCAAGCGCTGGTCGTTTACGCGCATCGGCCTGACCTACGGCCTGACCAACACCAATATCGACGCGTTCAGCGACGCATCGCGCCTGCTCTTTGAGACGCTCCAGTTCCGCTCCTTCGCCGGGCCTTCCTCGCTGCGCGGCATCGTTTCCAGCCGCGTCACGCCGACGCTTTCCTTCAATACAGTGGACAACCCGATCAATCCCACCCACGGCAAGAGTCTCTTCTATTCGCTGAGTTTTGAGGGCGGGCCGCTGCGGGGCAACGTCAACGCCATGACCACCATTTTCGAGGGCAAATACTTCCGCCCGATCAACAAGCGGCGCAACGTCCTCGGCTTCCGCTACTTGTCCGCCTTTGCCACCGGCTACGGCAACAAGGTGCTGCCGCCGTTTGACCGTTTCTACCTGGGCGGCGAGGATAGCGTGCGGGGCTTCGACATCCGCACCATCGGCCCCGTGGCATTTCTGCCCCTCTCCTCCAGTACCCAGTTTTTCTTCCAGGACCCTACACACCTCGACGCCTTCGGCAACCCGACGCTCCGCCAGGTGAGCGTGCCGTCGCTGCTTTACAACTTTACGTTTCCCGGCGGCGATCTGCAGGGTGTGGGCAACGCCGAGTACCGCATCCCCCTCGTCGGGCCGGTGACCATGGCGCTGTTCTTCGACGCGGGTTTGAACGGCATCGTGCGCCGCGGGCAATTGCAGATTGATCCGAGTGGGTTTCAGCAGCTCCAGACGCAGTTTCCCAATGCCACCATCAGCCAGCGGATCGGCTTGGCCCCCGGGTCGAACTTCAAGCTGCGAACCTCCACCGGGATCGAATTCGTCGTGCAGTTGCCGGTGGTCAATGCGCCGTTCCGGATTTTTTGGGCCTACAACCTGAACCGGTATCATCACACGATTGTCGCGCCGGCGAGCTCGTTCGTGGTCAGCGATAATTTCCTCCGCACGCTGCCGCCGGGTGTTTACGAGTCGCAGATTCTTCCCCAGCTCAACAACCTGGTGGCGAATCCCCGGCAGCTGAATTTCTTTGACCCGGCGCGGACCTTCCGGTTCACGATCAGCCGGACGTTTTGACCCAGAGGAGAGCGCAGGAATATTGCGCTCAGGGAATTGAGCCGCGGCACGGGGTGCGCGGCAAACGAGGCAGGAGAACTTGATGAAGATTCTCGGAGGCAAGTTCATGCAGCGGTCTGATTCTTGGACTCACACGCGCCGCGCCGGGCGGTGGCGGGCCGGCTGGCTGGGGTGTGCTCTGCTGGTGTCTCTCCTCCTCGGCTGCGGCGGCGGCGGAGGCGGCGTCACGATCGTCACGGTGACGCTCGCGCCTAAGGCGGCCCTGGTGATTCTCGGTGGCACGCAGCAGTTCTTCGCCAACATCAGCGGCGGCCAGGTGACCACTATCGTATCCGCCAACGGCGCCGTCCGCGCCGCCAACCTGGTTACCATCACCACCACATCAGCGCACGGTCTGACCATCAACCAGATCGTCACGATCAGTGGGGTCTCCGACACCAGTTTTAACGGCGCATTCCTAATCGCGACTGTGCCGTCCACGACCACCTTCACCTATGCGCAAACCGCCGTCGATGCCACCAGCGGTGGAGGCAGTGTCACCACCAGCGCCGCGAAGTGGTTCGTGAACAGCGTCGAAGGTGGAAATTCGACCTTCGGGACGATTTCCACGAACGGACTTTACACTGCCCCGTCTGCCCTCCCGCCGGCCACCACCGTGACCATCGCCAGCAACGGTGCGGTTCGCTCCAACAATGTCGTCACCATCACCACCACGGCAGCGCACAATCTGGTTGTGGGGCAGGAGGTAACCATTGCAGGGGTCACGGACACTAGTTTCAACGGAATTTTCTTTGTCGAAACCGTGCCCTCGACCACGACCTTCACCTATACCCAGACCCCTCTTACCATCGCCACCAATGGTGCGGTTCGTTCGAGCAATGTCGTCACCATCACCACCACGTCGGCGCACCGCCTCGTTGTCGGGCAGATGGTGATCATTTCCGGAGTCACGGACAGCAGTTTCAACGGGACGTTTACTGTCGCCTCGGTGCCCTCGGGTGCGACGTTCACCTATCCCCAGACCGCCAGCAATGCCTCCAGCGGCGGCGGGGCGGTTTCGGCCAGCAATGCCACCAGCGGCGGCGGAACCGTCTCTACGACCGCCGTTCAAATCAAGGCGGTGCCCATTGCTGACAACACGAAGAGCGATACGGCGATCGTCTCGGTGGATTCCGGCATCCACGTCACGGTAACGCCCCCCACTGCGACGCTCGGCACTTCGGAAACGCTCCAGTTCATTGCCGCGGTCCCCGGAACTTCCGATACTCGCGTCAATTGGTTCGTGAATGACATCGCCGGAGGAGATCCGGCAAACGGCAACGGCACGATCACCGCCACAGGTGTCTATCAGGCGCCGGCCACAATCCCGAATCCCGCGACCGTGACGATCAAAGCCGTGTCGCAGGCAGACACCAGCCGTTCCGGCACCGCTTCCGCAACCATCGTCCTGGCCAGCGACCCAATACTCACCTCCATCAACCCGACCACCGCCCCCCAAGGGTCTGTCTTTGAGGACATTTCCCTCATCGGTCCTCCGGCCATCACCCTGACCATCGCCAGCAACGGCGCGGTTCGTTCCAACAATGTCGTCACGATCACCACCACGGCGGCCCACAACCTCGCTGTTGGCCAGGTGGTGACCATTTCCGGGGTCACCGACACGAGCTTCAACGGCACGTTCACCGTCGCCTCGGTGCCCTCGAGCACGATGTTCACCTACCCACAGACCGCCAGCAATGTCACCAGCAGCGGCGGAACGGTCACTTCGACTCCAGCGAATTTCATCGCCACCAACGTGGTCAATGTCAATGGCAACCCGCTCCCGCCGGGCGCGGTGTCAGTGCCCAGCTCGACGGTCATCCGCGCGCGGATACCGGCAAGCCTCCTCGGCGCCGCGGGCATTCTGAAAATCAATGTGCGACGCCAGGGTGGCACGTTCAACCCACTGCAGGAACGGACTTTGACCGTTGTGCCCGTGCGGCCCGCGCTCGTCGCCGCTTCGCCCGATAGCGGCATACAGGGCGGCGGCACGTTTAGCTTCGATGTGCATGGCGGGTATTTCGGCGATCCCTCCGCGCCAGCCGTCAGCGCGCAAGTGGATGGCGGGCTTCGCAGCGTCAACATCACCGACGGTCGGCGCTTGAGCGTGACGATCGGCCCTCCCCATGGCGATCTGACTACGCCCGGGCTTGTGCCCGTTGCGATCCTGAACACCGCCGCGAACCCTCCGCAGGCGGCGACGAACTTTGCGGTGCAGCCCTCCTCCGGCGCGGCCTTTGCAGTGATTCAGACGCTAAGCCTTGCCGCCGGCTCGGCCCCGAGCGCAATCGCCGTCAACACCACTACCGGTACTGCCGTTGTGGCCAACACGGGCAAGAACACTGTGCAGTTGATTGACCTGACCACCAATCCTCCATCGCTGAAGGGAGGCCCGGTTGCCGTGGGCACCGCACCCACCGGGGTGGCCATTGACAACACGCGGAACGTGGCCGTGGTGGTCAACAGCGGCAGCAACAGCGTTTCCATCGTGGACCTGTCACCATCGCCCGCAGTCGTCATGGCGACCATCACTGCAAATATCGGCCCCGCGCCGGTGGCCGTCGCCGTGAACCCGCTTACGGGCATTGCCGTCGTGGCCTATCAGAACTCCAACAGCCTCTCGCTGATTGACCTGGCTACGAACACGGTGGTCAGTGCGGCCACCGTAAGCACGGGCCCGAATCCGCAGGTTGCTGTCGAACCCAAGCTGAACTGGGCGGTGGTCACTCCGGGTGGCGCGGGCTCCATCTCGATTGTGGAGACAGGGAAGCGCTTCAGCGCGACGATCGCTTCGAGCGGCGCCACCCGCACCAGCGCCGGCGCTGTGACGATTACCACCACCGCTCCGCACAGTATTGCGCAGGGGCAGATCGTTCTGATCACGGGCGTTGCCGACCCCAGCTTCAATGGCACGTTCACCGTGACCGGTGTGTCGACCAGCACATCGTTTACGTACATTCAGAGCAACACGGCTGCGGCCACCAGCGGCGGGGGCCAGGCCACGTTTTCCACTACTGTTGCAACCGCGAGCGTCGGCGGCACTACGGTGCGCGGAATCTCCATCAACCCCGAAACTGAGCAGGCTGTGCTCGCCGATCCCGGCAGCACACAGCTCCAGTTCTTCAGCGTGCTCGATCAGGGCCTCTCAAGCATCACCCTCGAGGCTGGCCACGTTGCTGCGGCTTTCCATCCGCTCACGGACATCATCGTGAGCGTGAATAACCTCGACAATAAAGCTTCCATTGTGGATGCGCGCACTACTCCCACGCGGCTCGCACAGGTCTCTGTCGGCACGAATCCGCGCGCGGTCGTCGTGGATCCGGTGTCCAATCTGGCGCTTGTGGCCAACGCCGGGAGCGACAACGTTTCGGTCATCTCGCTCGGCGCTCTGCGCCCGCTTCATGTCACTCAGATCAACATTCCGTCGAATCGGCAGCTCGGGCCGGCGGCGACGCGCACCTCGCCGTCCTCGCTGTCCCTGACGATTACCGGAGGCACGTTCAGCGGCGCCTCTGCAGTGCGCCTCGATGGCGTTGCGACCGGCGTCACGACTTCGTTCGTCAGCCCGCGTCGGCTCACGGTCACGATTGATCCGTCTCGCCTGGCCGCTCCGCGACGTTATGCCCTGGATGTCATGGACGGCGTGAATCATTCCAACGTGGCCGAGCTACCCGTGATTCAAGTGGTGGATATGGTCGGCGCTGGCGGCGCTTCCTGCACGAACCCTTCGCCGCGCGGCGTGGCCATTGACGCCGAGCGCAACCTGGCCCTGGTGACCAACCCGAATTGCAACAACGTCGCCATCATTGACCTCACCACCGGAGACCTCACGACCGGAAACAGCAAAGTCGTTTCGGTGGGCACGAACCCGCAAGGGGTCGCCGTGGACTCACGGCTCGGCCGCGCCGTGGTCACGAACCGCGGATCCGGGGATGCCTCGATTGTGGATCTCACCAACGCGGGAGGTACTGTCTCCCAAACAGTCTCGGTGGGCACCGAGCCACTCGGTGTTGCCATTGACCCGGGTACTGGTCTGGCCATCGTGGCCAACTCCGGATCGAATAACTTGACCACCATTGCCGCCGATACCGGACAGAGTCTCACGACGGCTTCAACCGATCAGCGTCCTGTGGCCATCGCGATTGATCCACAGCGCAGAATCGCTGCAGTGGCCCATGCGGCGCAGAACAATCTCGTGTTTTTCGACCTCAAGGCCTCCCCCCCGACGGTGTTGAACCGCGTGTCCGGACCCCAAGCGCCCACCTCGGTCGTCTTCGATCCGGTCACCACGCTCTTCGTCGTAAACTCGAGCCTGGGCAACAACATCTTCATCGTCAACCCGGATACGTTGCAAGCGGCAGTGCTGCGTGTGGGCATCAATCCCACTTCGCTTGGGTACAATTACCGTTCGGGGACGCTGCTCTCTCTGAATACCGCCAGCAGCACGATTTCCGTGGTGGATTTCGCCGATCAGCCGCAGCGCGTGCGCGCGGTGATCGGCACCGGCGCAGCACCCTCGTGCTTCGGCCCCATCGTCGTCGGCAACGCGCAGCAGTTCCAGCAGCCGCCCTGCGGGGTGGAAATCCATCCGAAGACCAACCTGGCCGTCCTGGCCGATGGAGACAATAACCGCGTTCTGCTGCTGCCGCTACCCCGCTAACCCCGCAAGCGGCGGGCCAACCGCAAACGTCTCCCGCTGCATCGGAGAAGACAAGGGGTGGCTGCCGCCCGCGCGGCATGGCCGCGAGGATTTTGGGTTGACCCGGCGGAATTGCGGCAGCTATAATGCGCGATTTGCAACCAGCGCAATTTTTGGATAAGGAGTGAGGATGAAAGTCTATTTTCGAGTCATGGCCCTGTGCGGTCTCTTGCTAGCCTCTGCTGCGGGTGTTTGGGCGCAGGGCGGAGGGAGCGCCGCTGCGGTGGCGCCCGCAAAGGTGGGAGTTCTGAACGTGCGCCAGGCCATTGTCAGCACCGCGGAAGGCAAGCAGGCTTCGGCGGAGCTGCAGTCGCAGTTTGCGGCCCGGCAGAGCGAACTGGAGACCCTCAATAAGCAGCTCGAAGAGCTGCGCAACCGTCTGAGCGCCGGCAGCCGCACCTTGAGCGAGGACGAGAAGGCGCGGCTCCAGCGCCAGGGCGAACTGCTTGCCCGGCAGCTCCAGCGCAAGCAGGAAGACCTGCAGGAGGAAGTCAACGCTGCCCAGGCCGAAGTGTTCGACCGCATGGGGCGCAAACTGCTCGACGTGGTGGACCGCTACTCCCGCGAGAACGGCTACGCCGTGGTCTTCGACACCTCCGGCCAGAACGCCCCGGTGATCTACGCCTCCACCCAGAACGACGTTACCCAGGACATCATCCGGCTGTACGACCAGGCGTATCCGGTCAAGGGCGCGGCCTCTGCTCCGCCGCGTCCGGCCCCCGGCGCGGCCAAACCTCCGGCACAGCCAGCACCGAAGCCGCCGCCCCCCAAGTAAGGGATTCGGGCCGGGGAGTGTCCCGGACCCGAACAGGCGGCCCTCTGCCGGCCGGGGCCTCGTCTAGCAAGGTGGCGGGGCCTTGGTGCAAACTCGGGCCTCCTCGATGAACCGGGGAGGCCCATTTTCTTCTGCGGCTTGCTTTTAGAGTACTCCGGGACTATACTCTGGGTGCTCAGAAGCCGGTCGCAACTTTCAGTGGGCGCGAGCCCACTTTTTTGTTGGCCGCAAAAACTCGGGACCCCCGCAGCGTCGGGGAGGCATGGTTCCCAACCCTGGCCAGCGCCGGCCGAGGAGCTGAGGCAGGCAAGACCGGGGTGCCTGCCGGAAGGCCTGTTCGGAACCGGGACATGGACATGGAGAGAATCCGCGAGGCGGCTGAACGCGTGGCGCGCTCGGAAGGCATGGAAGTCGTTGATGTCGAATGGAAGGTCGGTAAGCAGCGCTTCCTGCGGGTATACATCGATAAGCCCGAGGGCATCAGCCACCACGATTGCGAAGTGGTGAGCAACCAGTTGAGCGTGATCCTCGACGTCGAGGACCTGGTCCCCGGCCCGCGGTACATTTTGGAGATCAGCTCGCCGGGGCTGGATCGCAAGCTGACCCGGCCGG
The DNA here is from genome assembly GCA_041493955.1 of Terriglobia bacterium. Lineage (GTDB taxonomy): Bacteria > Acidobacteriota > Terriglobia > Acidiferrales > UBA7541 > QHYU01. The sequence goes on along the minus strand of JBGPZW010000040.1, from coordinate 5,687 downwards.
CGGAATTTGAGCGCTTCGTAGGCCGGCTGGCGCGCATCTCGACCGCCGAGCCGGTCGGGAACCAGAAGTTTTTTGAAGGCCGTCTGGCGGGCTACGCCGACGACAAGGTGAAGATCGAAGTAAAAGGCCGCGTGATCGAACTGCCGCTAACGGCGATCCGCAAGGCCAACCTGGTGGTGGAATTCTAGGGGTGAGACACCATGGCAAGTCTGCTGTCTCAGACCATCGAGCAGATCAGCCGGGAAAAGCACATTGAACCGGAGATCATCGTCGCCGCCATTGAGGACGCGATGGTGGTCGCAGCGCGGAAGTATTACAAGACAGAAGAGGATCTGCGCTCGAAGTTCAATCCGGAAACCGGCCAGGTGGACGTGTATGCCGTGCGCGTGGTCGTGGACGAAGTCGCCGACCCCAAGCACGAGATGACGCTGGCCGAGGGCCGCAAGTACAACCCCGCAGTGGAAGTGGGCGGCGAAGTCCTGATCGTCAAGCCCACCGACGTGCTCGGGCGCATCGCCGCGCAAACGGCCAAGCAGGTGATCATGCAGAAGGTGCGCGAGGCCGAGCGCGACGCCATCTTCAACGAATTCAACGGCCGCGTCGGCGAGCTGGTCAATTGCGTGGTGAAGCGCATCGAGGGCCCCGACGTTATCGCGGACCTCGGCCGCACCGAAGCCCGTCTGCCCAAGCGCGAGCAGTCCCGGCTGGAGACCTACAACCTGGGCGATCGGCTGCGCGTGGTGATCCGCGCGGTGGAGCGCGTGTCGAAGGGCCCCCAGGTGATTGTCTCGCGCGCCGATCCCGTGCTGGTGCAGCGGCTGTTCGAGATGGAGGTGCCGGAAATCTACGACGGCACCGTGCAGATTCGTGCCGCCGCCCGCGAAGCTGGCGAGCGCACCAAAATCGCCGTGCAGAGCCGCGACAGGGACGTGGACCCGGTCGGCGCCTGCGTGGGCATGAAGGGGATGCGCGTGCAATCAATCATCCGCGAACTCCGCGGCGAGAAGATCGACATCGTTCCCTTCAATGAGGAGACCATCGCCTTCGCCCAGAAGGCCCTGAGCCCCGCCAAGGTGACCCGCGTGCAGATCATCGATCCCGAAATGCGCCAGCTCGAGGTGATCGTCGAGGATACTCAGCTCTCCCTGGCCATCGGCAAGAAGGGACAAAACGTCCGCTTGGCCAGCAAGCTGATCGGCTGGAGTATCGACATCAAGAGCGAGGAAGAAAAGCGCCAGGAGATCGAAGCGCAGATGGCCGCGCTCACCGCCCCGGGCATCCCGCTCTCGGAGCTCAGGGGCGTCGGGCCCAAGACCATCGAGAAGATCGAGACTCATGGCGTCACCTCCATTGAGAAGCTCGCCGATATGACTCCTGAGCAGTTGATGGCCATCCCGGGCATCGGTGAAAAAATGGTGGAGAAGATCCAAGTGTCGGTGGCTTCGTACTTCCAGTCGCTGGAAGAGAAGCAGGCCGCGGCCGAATCTGGAGAAGCCGTGGTGACCTCCGGGGAAGAGGTCGCGGCGGAACCGGAACACGCTCCCGGTGCCGAACCGGCCGTCTCGGCCGGGGTGACAGAAGAACCGGCCGCGGCCGAATCTGGAGAAGCCGTGGTGACCTCCGGGGAAGAGGTCGCGGCGGAACCGGAACACGCTCCCGGCGCCGAAGCGGCCGTCTCAGCCGGGGTGACAGAAGAACCGGCCGCGGACGTGTCCGCCGCCGTGCCAGAGCCGGAGGAAGGGGAAGCGGCTGCCGAGGTGGTTCAGCCCGCCGAGCCGCACAAGCACGAAGAATAACCTTTGAGGTCTATGAGCGAACCCGATCAGATTCGCATCAATCTGCTGGCCCGCGAACTTGAGGTCAAGGCCAAGGCGATCATTGACTATCTGCCCGAAGCCGGCGTCAAGGAAAAGAAGACGCACTCCAGCTCGATTGATGTCGCCGCGGCGGAAAAAGTCCGGGAACACTTTCACCAGCTTGCGGAGGCTGAAGCGACTGCCGAAGCGGCTGCCGAAGCCGCGGTCGTCGCGGAAAAAGCGGCGAAGGAGGCTGCTGCCAAAGCGGCCCGCATGAAACCTTCCGCTCCGCCCGCGCCGGCTCCGGCCGCTGGGCCAGCGGCGGCAGTTCTGAAGCCCGCAGCGAAAGTCCAAGTTCCAGCAGGCGCACCGCCGGCTCCCGCGGGAGTTCCCGCCGCAAAGCCCGCTGCGCCAGCGCCCGTGGCCGCGAAGCCAGGCGCGGCACCGGCAGCTCCGGCGGCCAAGCCCAGCGCTCCCTCACCTCCGGCCGCCAAGCCCGCCGCGCATCCGGTTTCGCCTGTGCCGAGCAAACCGCCTGTGGCCGCTAAGCCAGGTGCCGCTCCCCAGCCTGTGGCAAAGGTTCCGGCGCGGCCTGCGCCCAACTGGGCGCCGTTACCTCCGAGCTCGCGCGTTCCTGCTCCGGCGGCCGCGCGGCCTTCGGCTCACGCGCTCGGCGCGCGCGCCGCCCAACCGGCGGCTCCCCCAACAAAGTATCCGCAGCGCCCCGGCGCGCCTGGACGCCCTGCGCCTGCGCGCCCCGGCCAGCGTCCCTCGCGGCCCGGTCCGCTGCCCCCGCCGGAAAAGCTTCCTCCCAAGGCGGAGCCCGGCAAACCGATTTACGAGCGCAAGCCGGCGCCGCGCGCCCGGCCGACGCTCGATAAGCGCTTCGAGGAGGGCGAACGCAAGCTCCATCCGGTGCGCAGCCGCCCCGGAGTGGCCGAGCGCCGCACCGCGCGCGTCCCGCCGCCGCCGCCGATCGTGCGCGAGGCGCGCGAGATCACCATCACGGAAGGCGTGACCGTTCGCGAGCTAGCCGAGAAGCTCGACGTGCGCGCCAAGGACGTGCTGAAGACCCTGCTCGACCGCGGCGTTTTCGCCAGCATCAATCAGGCGCTCGATCTGCCCACGGCCAGCAGTCTGGCCGAGGCCTTCAGCGGCGTTGTCAAAGTCATCTCGTTTGAAGAGGAAGTGGTCCAGGAAGTCGCCCGGGAAGAAAAGGCGGAAAATTTGCTGCCGCGTTCGCCGGTGGTCACGGTGATGGGCCACGTGGATCACGGCAAGACCAGCCTGCTCGACGCCATCCGCGAAACCGACGTGGCCGCCGGCGAGGCCGGCGGGATCACCCAGCACATCGGCGCCTACCAGGTGCCGGTGGACGGCCGGCGCATCGTGTTCGTGGACACGCCGGGCCACGAGGCCTTCACGCGCATGCGCGCCCGCGGCGCCAAGGTCACCGACATCGTGGTGCTGGTGGTGGCCGCCGACGACGGCGTGATGCCCCAGACCCAGGAAGCGATCGACCACGCCAGAGCCGCCGGCGTGCCCATCGTGGTGGCCATCAACAAGATTGATAAGCCGGAAGCGCAGGCCGAGCGCGTCAAGCGGCAACTCTCCGACCGCGGGCTGATGCCCGAGGAGTGGGGCGGCGACACCGTCGTGGTGGAAGTTTCCGCCAAGCAGAAGAAGAATCTCGACAAGCTACTGGAGATGATCCTCCTGGTCGCGGACCTGAAGGAGCTGAAGGCCAATCCCAATGCGCCGGCGACGGGCACTGTGCTCGAATCGCGCGTGGACAAGGGTCGCGGGCCAGTGGCCACCGTGCTGGTGCAAGGCGGCACGCTGCGCACCGGCGACGTTTTCATCTGCGGTGCGGTCTATGGCAAGGTGCGCGCCATGTTCGATGACCACGGCCGCGCCGTGAAGGCCGCCGGCCCGACCTCGCCGGTCGAGGTCTTGGGCCTGCAGGGTGTGCCGGAGGCCGGCGACCATTTCCAAGTGGTGGACGAGGCCAAGGCGCGCCACATCGTCGAGTATCGGCAGACCAAGCTGCGCGAGGCTTCGCTGGCCCGCAGCGCCGGCGCGCGCGTCACGCTCGATCAGTTGCACGAACAGCTCAAGGCCGGCGAGGTCAAGGAATTGCCCATCGTCATAAAGGCCGACGTGCAGGGTTCGGTCGAAGTGCTCAGCGAGATGCTGCCCAAGCTTTCCACCGATCAGGTAAAGCTCAAGATCATCCACGCGAGCGTCGGCGCGGTCACCGAAACCGACGTGCTGCTGGCCTCGGCTTCGGGCGCCATCATCATCGCCTTCGGTGTGCGGCCAGACCGCAAGGCCGCCGACCTGGCCCAGCAGGAAAACGTGGATATCCGCCCGCACACGGTGATCTACGAGGTGTCGGACGAAATCAAGAAAGCCATGGCCGGGCTGCTCGAGCCGGTCTTCAAGGAAGCCCTCCTGGGCCGCGCCGAGGTGCGCGACACCTTCCGCGTCAAGGGCGCGGGCACCATCGCCGGTTGTTACATCCAGGACGGCATCCTCAAGCGCGACGCCGAGGTGCGCGTCTTGCGGGATGGCGTCGTGATCTATACGGGCCGGGTCAGTTCGCTGCGCCGCTTCAAGGAGGACGTGAACGAAGTCCGCTCCGGCTTTGAATGCGGCGCAGGTATCTCTAATTTCAACGACGTCAAGGTCGGCGACGTGCTGGAATGCTTCACCATGCAGAAGGTCGCCCTGACCGAGGCCACCGCCTAGGCCCGCGCGGCCAAGAGAGCGGCGAAGCAAATACCGGCAGCGGCCGGAGTGGAACATGCCGATCGGCCTGCTAACCCTGGAAATTCACATCCCCGATGCGCGCTCCCTGAAGGACAAGCGGCAGGTGATTCGCAGCCTGAAGGATCGTCTGCGCGGCCACTTCAACGTGGCCGTCGCCGAGCTGGATCACCAGGACACCTGGCAGCGGGCGCTGGTGGGCGTGGTGAGCCTCTCGAATGACGCGGCGCACCTCGCGCAATCTCTACAGGCCGTGTTCGACGAATCCGAGCGCCTCCTGGGCCGCGATCTGATCGGTCACGAGATTGAATTGCTTTGAGGAAACGCCGCCCGGCCGCGTCACCGCCCGCGACCGGGCAGCTCGAATCGAGTGCAAGAGATGACGGTTCCCGGACATCGCCACGAGCGCATTGCCGAAGAGATCCGCCACGAGGTCAGCGCCATGCTGGCCGGCGAGCTGAAGGACCCTCGCTTGGCCGGACTGGTGACCGTGACCGAGGTGCGCGTGTCGCCGGACCTGAAGCAGGCGCGCATCTACGTCAGCGTGATGGGCACCCCGGCCGAACAGACCTCCACGCTCAACGGCCTGACCGCCGCCGCGGGCTACGTGCGGCACGAGCTGACCGAGCGGCTGCGGATGCGCCGCGGCCCGGACATCCACTTCGTGCTCGACCACTCCGAGGAGTACCGCCAGCGCATCGACGAGCTTCTGCGCCAGACCAAGAACACGACCTGAGTCCCGAGGCGGAGTCCGAAATCTCAAGGTTGTAATCCCTGATCGGAAATCTCTCTGCGATGCCGCGCAAACCACAACCCGCGCCGTTTGACGGCGCTCTGGTCATCAACAAGCCGCCGGGCAGGACCTCGCACGACGTGGTTGACGCCATGCGCCGCATCGCCGGCTTCCGGCAGATCGGGCACCTAGGCACGCTCGACCCGATGGGCACAGGCGTGCTCGTGCTGTTGCTCGGCCGGGCCACGCGCCTGGCGCAGTTCTATGCCGGGCGGCGCAAGCGCTACGAATGCGCCGTGCGCTTCGGCTTTGCCACCGACACGTACGACGCCGATGGCAGCCCGCTCGGCCCCGACTCCGCCCCCGTGCTCGATCGCGCGGAGATCGAG